>NZ_CABUAN010000040.1 GCF_902489635.1 uncultured Porphyromonas sp.
GAACGACAAGACGACTCCTGTAGGGACGCACGGTCGTGCGTCCGTTGTCGAACGACAAGACGACTCCTGTAGGGACGCACGGTCGTGCGTCCGTTGTCGAACGATTTTGACGCTGTAACCTTTGACGGGGACGGACGCCCTCCCACTAGACACACCCGAGCGTCCCTACACAGGGTTACTTGTCTCCTCTAACTTCTAATCTCTAACCTCTAAACCCTTGCTCAACTCGAAATAAAGGTATAACTTCGCAGAAGATACAACTCACACGGCAGAGCCCTCACCGCTCCCCCCTACTTCTAACATCTAATCTCTAGCTATGCTATGAGCAAACAACTCTGCATCTGGCTCTTCGCTCTTCTAGCCACGCTCCTCTCCTCCACCACGCTCCCCGCCGAAGGCGTCATCACCATGACCACCTCCAAGGCTGTCGGAGAGAAAATCGGACTGGGCATCGAGGCGAAAGGTAATGTCACCATTGAGGGAGTTCAAGAGGCTCCTCGGATAGACGAGTTTAAGAGATCCTATACACTCACTAGCCAGACGGTCGTCATAAGAGGCGATGTGACTACGCTTGACTGCGCCTTCAATAAGTTGGACAGCTTGAAGCTGTCGGGCTGTACCTCTTTGACCACTATTCACTGCCAGAAAAACCCACTGACTAGCTTGGATGTATCGGGTTCTACCGCTTTGACAGAGCTCAGATGTTTCCTGAATGAGCTGACCAGCTTGAACGTCTCGGGCTGTACAGCCTTGATAAAGCTTGAGTGCCAGTGGAATCAGCTAACTAGCCTAGACTTGTCAAACGTGCCTTCCTTGACAACGCTCAATTGCGAAACCAATCAGTTGACCAGCTTGGATGTGTCAAGCTGTCTCTCCTTGACAACGCTTAACTGCAATTATAATCAGTTGACCAGTATGGACGTGTCAAGCTGTCCCTCCTTGACAACGCTTGCCTGCCAAAGCAATCAGCTAACCACCTTGAACGTGTCAGGCTGTACCACCTTGACAGGGCTTGCCTGCAATAGTAATCAGCTAACCACCTTGAACGTGTCAGGCTGTACGGCCTTGACATGGCTTGACTGCACTAGAAATCCGCTGGTAAGTGTAGATCTCTCTAACTGTAGATCGTTAAAGAAGTTGTCTGTGACCAGTGGTAAGTTAACTCGCTTGAATGTGTCTGGCTGTACCGCACTGACAGAGCTTAAATGCTCTAGCAATCAGCTGACCAGCCTAGATCTCTCGGGCTGTACGGCCTTGACCAAGCTGGACTGCACTAGGAATCCGCTAACAAATCTAAATCTATCCAACTGTACATCGCTAACGGAGTTTACTTGGCGCGAAGGCAACTTGACTAGCTTAGACGTATCGGGCTGTACGGCCTTGACCAAGCTAAGTTGTGGTTGGGGCCAGCTGACTAGCTTAAATCTTTCGGGATGTACCGCCTTGGCAGAGCTTTACTGCTCTAGAAGTCAACTGACCAGTTTGGACGCGTCGGGCTGTACCGCCTTGACAATCCTTCACTGCAATGTGAATCCGCTGACGAGTATAAATCTCTCTAACTGTAGATCGCTCAAAGAGTTCGACTGGAAGCTTGAGAGATTGACCAGCTTGGATGTCTCAGGCTGTACTTCCCTGACGACGCTTGAGTGCAACAACAATATGCTGAGCAGCCTGAAGGTATCGGGCTGTGCTTCACTGACCAAGCTGGACTGTAGCATAAATTATGTGAGCAGCTTGGACTTGTCTGGCTGTACTTCTTTGACAGAGCTTAACTGCTCCAGAAACCAGCTGACTAGCTTAGACCTGTCAGATCAGAGAGGTTTGACAACGCTTAACTGCAGTGACAACCTCCTAAGAGAAATAGATCTATCAAACAGTCCTAGCATCGACTCACTGATTTGTGATATCAATCAGATTAAGGAGCGCAAGATGACTAAGCTGGTCAATAGTTTGCCAGACTTACAAGGTAAAGAGGTAGGACTCTTTAGAGTGTTTAATGAGACGAGTGAGCGTGAAGGAAACGTTTGCCTCTCGGACCATGTAGAGATCGCCAAAGCTAAAGGCTGGAATACTCAGTTCAGGCGGGATCGTTATCGCGATATATGGTACGACTATACAGGAGCAGATAAGCCTACTTTTGTTGTAACTGATGAGTCAACTCGCGGAGGCACCGTCACTATCACAGGTGCTAGCAACCTTAATACAGTTGCCTACGGCACAGAGCTGACCATAGAAGCTATACCCGCTACTGGCTACAAGCTGACGGCTCTCACCGCTAATAGTGCGGATATCCTTACGACGAAGAAGGTGGTCGTGAGGGACAATGTAACTGTCAAGGCGACCTTTGAGAATCACACGGGCGTGGAGACGACCATCACGCAGCAGACCCAGCTCTACCCGAATCCAGCGACTGACTATGTCATCGTGGAGGGTGTAGCGGCTGCCAGCGAGGTGACGCTGCACAGCATGACGGGCGAACGGCTCTATGCGGGTCGTGCCGATGGTCGAGGCACGCTGCAGATTGACCTGACACCCTATGCGGACGGGGTTTACCTAGTCTGCGTAGCGGGCGAGACTTACCGAGTGGTGGTAAGACGATAGAATCAAAAAAGGGGGCGAACGACGGTTCGCCCCTTTTTGATTAGAGGTTAGAAGGGCTAGTGCTTCTAGAGTCTAATCTCTAACCTCTAACTTCTAACTTCTAACCTCTAATTTCTAAACCCTCCGACAGCAAGATAATTAGTACCTTTGCAGGAGAGCCGAGCTGACACGAGAGCGAGGCTTCGTCACGTTGTATACTTATCCCTATAATATATGTCGCTACAGTGCGGTATCGTAGGACTACCCAACGTCGGTAAGTCCACTTTGTTTAACTGCTTGTCGAACGCTAAGGCGCAGTCGGCCAACTTCCCCTTCTGCACGATCGAACCCAACGTCGGGGTTATCACCGTGCCAGATGAGCGTCTCAACAAGTTGGTCGAGATGGAGCACCCTAAGCGGACGGTGCCTGCTACGGTAGAGATTGTCGACATAGCAGGACTGGTCAAGGGTGCTAGCCAAGGCGAGGGGCTGGGCAATAAGTTCCTCTCCAACATCCGCGAGACTGATGCGATCATACACTTGCTGCGCTGCTTTGACGATGACAACATTACCCATGTTGATGGCTCCATAGATCCAGTACGGGACAAGGAGATCATCGACACGGAGCTACAGCTCAAGGATTTGGAAACGGTGCAGACGCAGCTCAAGAAATCCGAGCGACAGGCTCAGACGGGTGGCGACAAGCAGGCGAAGATCCGAGTGGCACTTCTCAAGCGTATTGAGGAGGCACTACTGCAAGGGCTTAACGCGCGCTCGGTGACGCCGGAAAACAAGGACGAAGAGCAGGCGCTGCGAGACCTTTTCCTCCTAACGGCTAAGCCCGTTCTCTACGTCTGCAATGTCGACGAGGCAAGTGCCGCCACGGGTAATGCTTATGTGGAGGCCGTTCGCCAGGCTATCGCTCACGAGGATGCGGAGCTACTGGTCGTATCGGCGCATATCGAGAGCGAGATAGCAGAGCTGGAGGAGTATGAGGAGCGTCAGCTCTTCCTACAGGAGCTAGGGCTGGAGGAGACGGGCGTCAACCGCTTGATCCGTGCTGCCTACAAGTTGCTCAACCTCGAGACCTTCTTTACGGCTGGTGCTGATGAGTGCCGTGCCTGGACTTTTGTCAAGGGAAGCAAGGCTCCTCAGTGTGCGGGTATCATACACACCGACTTCGAGCGTGGCTTCATACGTGCTGAGGTGATCAAGTATGAGGACTACGTGCACTACGGCTCTGAGACGGCTGTCAAGGAGGCTGGCCGTATGGCGGTCGAGGGCAAGGACTACGTCGTGCAGGACGGCGACATCATGCACTTCCGCTTCAACGTATAGCACCTCTAGTACAAAGTATTAACACCGAAATAGAATCAACCTATGCCGGACAAAATAATTATCGCAGACTTTGGGTCGCAGACCACACAGCTCATAGGCCGTCGTCTGAGAGACCTCAACACTTACTGCGAGATAGTCCCTTACAACAAGATCCCGACAGACCTGACGGGCGTTCGTGGCATCATCCTCTCGGGAAGCCCTTACTCGGTCTATGCTGAGGAGGCTTTTACCGCAGACATAGCAGCCATCCGTGGACGACTACCGATCTTGGGTATCTGCTATGGAGCGCAGTTGATGGTGCATCAGAGCGGAGGCTCAGTGGAGAACTCCAATACTCGTGAGTACGGAGCCTCTACGCTACAACTGGTGGACAAGGACGACCCGCTACTCGCGGGGCTCTCGCCACAGCACACGGTCTGGATGTCGCACGGGGACACGATCACCCGTCTTCCTGAGGGCTTTAAGGTGATCGCCTCGACGCCCTCGGTGCAGTATGCCGCTTATAGGATAGAGGGTGAGGAGACGTGGGGTGTACAGTTTCACCCAGAGATACATCACAGTGAGGAGGGTACGAAGCTCCTCGACAACTTCGTCACGCTCTGTGGCATCAAGGGCGCGTGGTCGTCCGAGTCTTTCATTGAGAGCAGCATCGCTTCGATCCGGGCGCAGGTAGGTGACGAGCAGGTCATCATGGCGCTCAGCGGAGGCGTGGACAGTTCGGTCGCAGCGGTCCTCCTACATCGTGCTATCGGTGATCAGCTCACCTGCATCTTTGTGGATCATGGGCTGATGCGACTAGGCGAGGCGGAGCAGATCTTGGCAGACTACAAGGCTCTCGGGCTGGGCTGTATCAAGGTCGACGCGAGTGCGAAGTTCCTCGGCGACCTAGCAGGCGTTCGTGATCCGGAGGCTAAGCGTAAGGTGATCGGCCGGGACTTCATCGAGGTCTTTGAGGCTGAGGCTAAGAAGCTTCCGCAGGCTCGTTGGCTGGGACAGGGAACTATTTACCCGGACATCATCGAGTCTATCAACATCACGGGCAAGGTGATCAAGAGCCACCACAACGTGGGCGGACTGCCTGAGCGTATGCACCTGAAGCTGGTGGAGCCGCTGAAGCATCTCTTTAAGGATGAGGTGCGTCGTGTCGGCTTGGCACTCGCTATGCCACGACACATGATCTTTCGTCATCCCTTCCCAGGTCCTGGTCTGGGCATTCGTGTGCTGGGCGAGGTGACTCCCGAGAAGGTTGCTATCCTCCAGCAGGCTGACAAGATATACACCGACATGCTCCGCAAGTACAACCTCTACGACGAGGTGTGGCAGGCGGGAGCTATCCTACTGCCGGTGCAGAGCGTAGGCGTCATGGGTGACGAGCGTACCTATGAGTACACGGTGGCACTACGTGCCGTGACGAGTGTCGATGCGATGAGTGCTGACTGGGCTCGGCTGCCGTACGACTTCCTCGCAGAGGTCTCTAACGAAATCATAAACAAGGTGCGTGGCGTCAATCGCGTCTGCTACGATGTGTCGTCAAAGCCACCCGCAACGATTGAGTGGGAGTAACGCTTCGCTCAGTCTATCTATTTAATATCTAAATCAATATGTCCACTTATCAAGCTACCGATAGTCGCAAGGTAACCACCCGACGACTACTCGAGATGAAAGAGCGTGGGGAGAAGATCTCCATGCTCACCGCTTACGACTACTCAGCAGCACAGATCATCGATGCTGCCGGCATGGATGTGATTCTCGTAGGCGACTCTGCCAGTAATGTGATGGCGGGTAATGTGACTACGCTACCTATCACGCTCGACCAGATGATATATCACGGCAAGAGCGTGATGAAAGCGGTGCAGCGTGCGCTGGTCGTCGTTGACCTCCCCTTCGGCTCTTATCAGGGCAACTCGAAGATCGCTCTAGAGAGTGCGATCAAAGTGATGAAGATCACCCACGCTGATGCGATCAAGATAGAGGGCGGTAGCGAGATCCGTGAGTCGGTAGAGCGTATCCTCTCGGCTGGTATCCCGATCATGGGGCACCTCGGGCTCACGCCTCAGTCGATCAATAAGTTTGGTTCTTACGCCGTACGTGCCAAGGAGCAGGCGGAGGCTGACAAGCTGCTGGCCGACGCACATCTCCTCGAGGAGCTAGGCTGCTTTGCGCTCGTACTGGAGAAGATCCCAGCACCGCTAGCTACCCAGGTCGCCTCTGAGCTAACGATCCCCGTCATTGGCATCGGAGCAGGCGGTGGGGTAGACGGACAAGTCCTCGTCATGCACGACATGCTCGGCATCACGCAAGGCTTTAGTCCGCGCTTCCTGCGTCGCTACGCTGACATTGGCTCTATCATGACCGAGGCGGTGCAGCACTACATAGCGGATGTCAAGAGCCAAGACTTCCCGAACGAGGAGGAGTCTTACTAGCCGCCACAGGCTACACATATAATATATAGCGAAGGCACTACCAACCCCTACTGGCTGGTGGTGCTTTCGTTATATGAGACTGTTGCAAAAGTCAACACTCTCCACGCGTGGGTTACTCGTCTCTTCTGACCTCTAACCTCTAACATCTTTTTCGTACCTTTGGAGTGGAGTTGCGAGAGCGACTCCCGTTTTTAGAGCTAGACACTATAATATATAGTATACACAGATGCAACAGATAGAGGGTCCGATCGGGGTTTTTGACTCAGGGTACGGAGGATTGACGATCCTGCGTAAACTGCAGGAGCGACTGCCTCAGTACGACTTCGTGTATCTTGGCGACAACGCGCGCTCGCCTTATGGCTCGCGGTCGATGCGTGTGGTCTACCAGTTTACGAGAGAGGCGGTCGAGCGGCTCTTTGACCTAGGCTGTCCGCTGGTCATCCTCGCCTGCAACACCGCCTCGGCGAAGGCGCTCCGACAGATACAGCAAGAGGATCTGCCCAAGCTCGACGGAGGCTCGATGCGCCGTCGTGTGCTGGGGATCATCCGCCCGACGGTCGAGTGCATCGATACGCTCACGGGCACCAAGCATGTGGGTATCCTCGCCACTGAGGGTACCGTCTCTAGTGAGAGCTATGTGGCTGAGATACACAAGCTCTACCCAGACGTGACGGTCGTGCAGGAGGCTTGCCCGCTGTGGGTGCCTATCGTGGAGACGGGCGAGAGCGATAGCCCGGGGACTGATTTCTTCGTGCGCAAGCATCTGGAGCGACTCTTGGCAAAAGACGAGAAGATCGATACGATCATCCTCGGCTGCACCCACTATCCGATACTAATGCCTAAGATACAGCGTCTACTGACTCCCTCGATCAAGGTGGTGGCTCAGGGCGAACTGGTCGCTAAGTCTCTCGAGGAGTACCTCGTACGGCACCCCGAGATGGCGGCTCAGCTCACACGCGGTGGCACGACACGCTACTACACGACGGAGCAGACGGAGCGCTTCTCCCGTACGGCATCTATATTCTTTGATACACCCATATCGGTAGAGCATCTGTCTCTATCACAATACTAATGAATAACCAATAACAAACGAATCACTATGAAGAGAATCTATTTTGTAGCACTACTCTTGCTGACCTCTCTACTCTGCGTCAGCTGCGGTACCTGTAAGAACAGCAGCAAGATCAATCTAGCATCGCTCGACGGCAGCTCTTGGGAGCTCACCCACATGGATGGCATCAAGGTCAATGAGGATGCGGTACAAACAGCTAACATCAGCATCAGCGGAGCACGTATCTCTGGACGGGCTGCTTGCAATAGCTATGGTGGTGAGTGCTTTCTCTACACTGACGGTCGTATCAAGGTCGGAGACATGATGGCTACTCGCATGGCATGCTCCAATATGATGTACGAGCGTATCTTCCTAGCAGCTCTACAGGAGGCTAAAGCCTTTCGTATGGATGGAGCGAACACGCTCAAGCTTTACTCTACGCACGACGCCTCGGGACAGCCTAGCCTAACCTTCAAGCGCAAGTAACTCTCCCTCACGACATAGCACCATAGCGTAGATCCTCTCTCGGGGTCTACGCTATGGTCTTACCTCTAATCTCTAATCTCTAATATCTAACTTCTAATCTCTAACCTCTAATCCATGCGTACTCGCACTCTCTTTACCACCCTCATACTCCTCTGCTCGCTCACGCTCATTGCCCAGCAGCGGCGAGAGATCACCCTCCCTGAGGTCACCTCAGGCGCATTTGCTGCTCGTGGTGCTGGCAACGGCTTTCGCTCACTACCCGATGGCAAGCATTACACGCTCATCAGCGATGACTACCAGCGTATCGTCAAGTATGAGTACGCTACGGGACGGGCTGTCGATACGCTCTTTGACATTGCGACTGCTCGTGAGTGCGATCTCCAGGCGATCTGGGACTACGACATAGCTCCCTCAGGACATCATATCCTGATCTATACCGACCTCAAGCCGATCTATCGACGCTCCTACACGATGCGCGCTACCCACTACGATGTGCGTCGTAACCTTTGTGAGCCGCTCACTGAGGGGGATATCATGATCCCCACCTTCAGTCCTGACGGGCGGATGGTCGCTTTCGTTAGAGACAATAATATATTCATCAAGAAGTTTGACTTCAACTCAGAGGTACAGGTCACCACAGATGGTAAGCGCAATGAAGTGATCAACGGATCGACCGACTGGGTCTACGAAGAGGAGTTTAGCACGACACGCCTGATGGAGTGGAGCCCCCAGAGCGACTTCCTCGCCTTCGTGCGCAGTGATGAGAGCCAGGTGAAGGCTTACTCGATGCCGATCTACGGAGACGATCTCTATCCCACGGACTATGTCTATAAGTATCCGAAGGTGGGCGAGCAAAACTCTACCGTCTCACTACATCTCTACAACCTTGAGCTCAAGCGCATCGACCGTGTGGAGCTACCACTCGATGCGGACGGCTACATACCCCGCATCGTCTTCACTGGTTGGGGTAGCGATCTAGCCGCCGTCACGCTCAATCGTCTGCAGAACGATCTCAAGGTGTACCGCATCAATCCGAAGAGCCGTACGCCTCGGCTGACCCTTCGTGAGCAAGATCCGCGATATATCAACAATGAGTTTATCAACTCCATGCGCTTCGTACCCGATGGCATCGTCATGCTGAGCGAGCGGGACGGCTCTACGCAGCTCTATAAGTATGGTACGAATGGAGCACTCCAGCAGCGCCTGACGCAGGGTGATTGGGACATCATCAGCTTCTACGGCTGTGACAACGACGGCAATGTCTACTACCAGGCTGCCGACGAGACGCCTACCCAGAGACGAGTCCTCAAGACGACCCCACGGGGCAAGACGACCGTCTTAGCGGGAGAGGCTGGCATCAATCGCGCTAGCTTCACGCAAGACTATAGTTACTTCATCAATAGCTATAGCAATGCTAAGACGCCTACCATCACGACAATCCGCACGGCAAAGGAGGGCAAGGTGATCCGTACGCTCGAAGACAACGCCCAGCTGGTTGCTAAGCTCAAGGGGTATGACTACAACGACAAAGAGTTCTTTACCATTGAGGTAGCTCCCGGGCGCACGCTCCATGGCTGGATGATTCGCCCGCCACACTTTGACGCGAGCAAGCGTTACCCCACGGTGATGCATCAGTACAGTGGTCCCGACTCGCAGGAGGTGCTGGATCAGTTTTACATCGGCTGGGAGTACGCCCTAGCTCAGGCTGGCTATGTAGTCGTCTGTGTGGACGGACGTGGTACAGGTGGCCGTGGCACCGAGTGGCGCAAGTGCACCTATCGTGAGCTAGGTCTGCGCGAGAGTAGCGACCAGATCGCAGCTGCTGAGGCACTGCCCAAGCAGTTTAGCTATATCGACGGAGAGCGCATTGCTATCTTCGGCTGGAGTTTCGGTGGGTACAATACGCTCATGTCGCTCTGCCGTGGCAAGGTCTTTCGTGCTGGTGTGGCTGTAGCTCCTGTGACCGATTGGCGCTTTTACGACACGGTTTACACAGAGCGCTTTATGGCGACTCCACAGGTCAACAACAAGGGCTACGAAGCTTCCTCAGTTCTTTCTATTGCGCACAACCTACATGGCGATCTGCTCGTCATCCATGGCACGGCTGATGATAATGTGCATCTGCAAAATACGATGCGTCTAGCCACTGAGTTGGTCAAGGCCGACATCCCCTTTGAGATGGCGACTTACACCGACAAGGATCACAGCATCTACGGAGGCAACAACAGGCTGCACCTCTACAGTCGTATCATCGAGTTCCTCGATCGTAAGCTCAAGTAACTTCTAGCGATAGAGCTGATGAAGCAACCCCACATACGTAAGCCTGAGTGGCTCAAGATCAAGCTCGGTAGCGATGTGACTTACGACGAGACGCGTGCGGTGCTGCAGAAGCACTGTCTGCACACCATCTGCACGAGCGGTCGCTGTCCTAATCAGGGCGAGTGCTGGTCACGAGGCACTGCCACCTTTATGATCGGAGGAGCGGTCTGTACGCGAGCTTGTAAGTTTTGCAATACAGAGACGGGTCGCCCGCTACCGCTAGATCCAGCTGAGCCTCGTCACGTCGCTGAGAGTGTCCGTGCGTTAGGGCTCAAGCATGCGGTGGTCACCAGTGTAGATCGCGATGACCTGCCCGACAAGGGGAGTGCCCACTGGGTCGAGACGATACGACAGATACGTGAGCTGTGCCCTGGCGTTACGGTCGAGGTGCTGATCCCCGACTTCGACGGGCAGGCAGAGCTCATTGCGCCGATCCTAGAGGAGCGTCCCGAGGTGGTGGCGCACAATATGGAGACCGTGCGACGGCTCACCCCCGTGGTGCGTAGCCGAGCTACTTATGACTGCAGTCTCTCCGTCTTGGCACAGATCGCTGAGGCGGGGCTGCCCGCTAAGACGGGGCTGATGCTCGGTCTCGGAGAGACGCAGGAGGAGATCCTCGAGACGATGGACGATCTGCGTCGGATAGACTGTAGCATCCTCACGCTCGGTCAATACCTCCAGCCCACTCGTCGCCACTATCCCGTGCAGGAGTATGTGCATCCCGACCGCTTTGCCGAGCTACGGAATATAGCTCTAGACAAAGGCTTTCGCCATGTGGAGAGCGGTCCTCTGGTGCGCTCCTCCTACCACGCTGAGCGTCACCTGCTCTAGCTTCGCTCGGATTAGTTGCTTTGTTGTCTAAAACGAGTAACTTTGCGATATACAAGAAAACACTAAACAATAAGCATCCTATGATGAAACAAACAGTCTATGTGCTCCTAGTAGCTCTAGCCACACTCACGCTCTTCAGCTCCTGCAATAAGGAGTGCGAGCCCAACCAGAAAAAGAAAGAGGCAACAACTCGCTATCTTGGGCAAGTCTCTAGCGACAAGAAGATAATGCCTATCTACCTCCCCGTACTCTCTCAGGAGCTAGCCAAAAAAGAGACCCGTGATAGCCTTGTAGCTGCAAACGAGAAGTATGGCTGGGTTTTTGTCAAAGATGAGACAGAGGAGGATCACAGAATGCTCACCATGGAGGCTCCTAAAAACGACACTGGCTACACAGACAACCGTCTGATCGAGCGTCTCTTCTACCACTATAAGGATGGAGATTTCTACTTCGACTGCTGGACCAAGCCCATCTTCAAAAAGGACATCGTCAAGGCAGCACACGAGGGATCAGCTGAAGACATTAAGATACTCAAGGACATCCTGACGCTGTATGGCTTTACTGAGCATGTGAAACCATCAAACTACAAGAGCGGACAGCTGAACTTCGAGGGATACAACATGACCCAGTTCCCCGAGGGTCCTATGTGGGGCTCTATTTACTGCACCCAGCTCCAGGAGTCAGTCTACTACCTAGAGATGCAGGTCGTCCAGAGAGGACCTAAATAAAGCCTCACGACAAGAACGACTTTCGAATAGGTCCTAGAACCGCAACTTCAAGACGCTCTCCTTCTAGAGCTACTCTATTGCAGCTCTTCTGATAGGAGTCAGTGGCGAAGGAATCGTCTTGTAAAGCTCTCAAACAGTTTCCTCCCCTGGAAAAGTAGTTTTCCAAGGGAGGAAATTTCTTTTTCCAGCCTTGGGAAAGAAAGTCCCCAAGGCTGGAAACTTTGTTTTCCAAGGTTGGAAAGCTATCCTTCGTCTAGAGGAGTGTCGCTTAGAGCCGACCGCAACGATCCGCCTTAACTAGTGCTCTCGGGCTGTCTTGTCGGGGGTGCTCTTGGCTAGCGAGAAGAAGAACTCGAGACCTCCCGTGGGTCTGTTCTTCGCCGAGATCTCACCGCCGTGGAAGCGTATAGCATTGCGTACGATGGAGAGTCCCAGACCTGATCCGCCCATCTCACGACTGCGACCCTCATCGATGCGGTAGAAGCGGTCGAAGATCTTAGCCAGGCTCTCGCTCTCGGGGATGCCAGGGCCGTTGTCGGCAAAGGTGAAGTAGTAGTAGTGCTCGTCCTCCATCGTCTGATCGATCTCTATAGTGGTGCCAGAGCCAGCGTAGCGGATGCTATTCTCCGTCAGATTGGCAAAGACAGCATAGAGTAGCGAGTGATTGGCCTGTACGGTGGTCTGCTCGGGTATTCGATTGCAGACGGTCATCTGCGCCTCTTGTAGCTTGATCTCTAGGGCTGCTTTGACCTCCTCGACGACACTGTACGGGGTGAGCTCCTGCAGGGCGTAGAGGTCGCTCGCCTCCTCCAGCTTGGTGATCATAGAGACGTCGCTGATGAGCTGTGAGAGACGGATCATCTGATTGTACGTACGCTCGATGAAGTAGCGCTGCTTCTCCTCAGGGAGTGGCTGGTTGAGTATTGTCTCGAGGTAACCACGGGCGCAAGTGACCGGCGTGCGTAGCTCGTGGGCGATGCTATTGGTCATGTCGTGCTTGAGGCGACGATCGTTTTCCTTCTTGGTCACATTGGTCAGGACGATCTCAAAGCTATTGTCTGGGAAGAACTGGGCGCGCACCTCTATATGCGACCCATCCTTGTCGATGATGTATCGTGTGGAGCGCGGAGCGGCACCTGGGTGAGCCTCTTGGTCGGCTAGAAGCGTCTTGACCTGATAAAGCTCAGGGTAGTCGAGGATGCGCTCATCGATGATAAAGGTGGGGGTGTCGACGAGGGTGTTGAGATTCTGTATGAAGTGGCTATTGGCATAGATAAACTTGCTCTCCGCACTAAAGAAAGAGATGCCAGCGTCGGAGCTAGCGAAGTGCTGTATGAGCTTCTCGCGTTCGATCTCATAGCGGCTCTTGCTCTCCTCGAGCATCTTAAAGATCTTCTTGAGCTGCTCTCCTAGCTCTCCGATCTCACTCTTGGGAAAAGTGACAGACTCGTACTCCTCACCAGCCTGCGCCTTCGCTACAAAGTCGTGAAGCTTACGCACTGAGCGAGAGAATTGGTCGGTAAAGAAGACCACCGCCAGCAGTGCTAGACTGAAAATGCCGACGATGAGGAGGAGGAAGAAGTGACTGGAGTGAAAGTAATTGACATAGTCTATATGGTAGGGTATAGCTACACGGATGTAGTACCCCTGATCTCGGTACTGCTTGGCAAAGTAGTAGAAGTCCTCTCTGAGCGTCTCGCTATACCGCTTGGAGGTGCCTGTGCCATTGAGGTTGGCCTGCTGTAGTTCTATGCGTGAGAGGTGGTTCTCAGGGATTGGACCCTGGGTGACGTTGTCAAAGTAGACGTCACCCTTTAGGTTGATGATCGTAAAGCGTAGATTGTCCGGGAGGTAGGATAAGAAGTGCCCTAGATCGTCCTGATCAGGCCAGTTGCTAAAGGCTGAGAGTGAGTCTTGTCCTTGCACCCGCGGGTGTGCTTCGTAGTCTGCTATGTAACGATTGACACAGTCAGCGGTGCGCTCGAGGTATGATACGAGCGCTTTGGTCTTGATCTCCTTTTCGGAGGCACGCTGTACGAAGTAGATGATCCCGCCAAAGAGGATAAAGAGCAGGGCTGCGGAGATAAGGACTTTGGACTTATAGTTGTACTGACTCATAGTTAGGACGGTAACGATAGGAATGTGTTAGGTAAATGGGAACTACTGCGCCTCCTCCTCGACGAGGCAATAGCCGAAGCCTGAGCGGTTGATGATCTTGACTCCGCTACCACGTAGCTTCTTGCGTATGCGGGTGATATGTACGTCGATGGTGCGCTCCATAACGAATACATCCTCTCGCCACACGCGGTCGAGGATCTCCTCACGTGAGAAGACCTTGCTGGGGTCGCGTGCCAGTAAGATGAGTATCTCGAGCTCCTTCTTGGTTAGATCGATAGGCTCGCCATTGACAAAGACCTGCTTGGTATCTAGGTCAATGAGGAGCGTGCCAATCTCTATCTGACTCTCTTCGAAGTCTAGTCCGCCCTGCAGGGAGCGCATGAGAACCGCTTGGACACGCGCCTGTAGCTCTTTGATAGAGAAAGGCTTCGCCATATAGTCGTCGGCTCCGATGTTAAAGCCCGTGAGGAGATCGTTTTCAGTATCCTTGGCAGTGAGGAAGATGATGGGTGTGGTGAGCTTCTTGTCTCGTCGTATGACCTCAGCGAGCTTGAAGCCGCTCATGCCAGGCATCATCACGTCGAGGATGAGTAGGTGATACTCCTCGAGTGGCATCTTGAGTGCCTCCTCAGCGTTGGCGGCTGTGGAGACTTGGTATCCCTCGCCAGCGAGGTTGAAGGTGAGTATCTCTCGGAGGTCCTCCTCATCATCGACGAGGAGTAGTCTAAACTTCTTCTTGTCCATAGTTATCTAGCTCTTGTTCGGTGGGTATCTCTACTTTTTGATTCTTAGCGTGTAGTAGGTTCTTGCCTTCGGAATGGAAGATAGCCGCCTCGGCGATGTTTGTCGCATTGTCGCCGATGCGCTCCAGATTGTAGGCTATGCTACTGATTGCTAGTGAAGCCTGTATGGAGTCTATATCAGGAGTCTGCTCTGCGTCTAGGAGTGCCTGGGGCAGCGAGTCGTTGATCTGATAGTGTAGATCGTCTACATGGGTGTCTCGACGGATGACTCGTCGCGAGAGGTCAGAGTCTCCGGCAAAGAACGAAGTGACCGCGTCGGTGACCATCTGATAAGTCTCCGAGAGCATCTCGTGTAGCGTACCAGCATACTGGAGGTAGAGTCCATTGCTAGAGTCGATCGTACGGGTGAAGTTGGCTACATTGAGCAGCAGATCACCGATGCGCTCTAGATAGCTGGTCATATCGTGCAGGGCAAACATACGCCTAGCCTCAGAGGCGCGAGGGGTGTAGAGTACGATCCCGTTGATGACCTCGCTCCTTATCTTGACCTCTAGGCTATCTATGATCGTCTCATTCATCTCGATGTGCTCGTAGTCGTCAGGCTCGACGATCCCGCTGAGGAGCTGCTGTATGATCTCTACTTGGCGAGCGATCACTTTGTTGAGTACGTTGAAGTCTTCCTTGATCAGGACGACGTGGTGATCCATATTGGGTGACATAGGTTGTGACAGTTACGTTTTTTACTTGATCGTGTGAGTGTCTGTCTGTATGGCAGATCTAAGGTACGATGTTTTATCCGAAGTTGCCCTGTAGGTAGTCCTCGGTGCGCTGATCGCTGGGGTTGGTAAACATCTTGTCGGTGCGGTCATACTCGACCAGCTCACCGAGATACATAAACATCGAGCGGTCGGATATGCGTGCCGCCTGCCCCATATTATGTGTGACGATGAGGATGGCTATCTCCTTCTTGAGCTCTAGGATCAGCTCCTCGATGCGATTGGTCGCTATCGGGTCTAGTGCGGAGGTGGGCTCGTCCATCAGGAGTAGCCGAGGACGCAGTGCCAAGGCACGAGCGATGCATAGACGCTGTTGCTGTCCCCCCGAGAGGAAGGAGCCACGCTTGTCTAGTCTGTCCTTGACCTCCTCCCAGAGTCCGACCGACTGCAGAGAAGTGGTGAGGATCTCTTCGCGCTGCGCCTTGGAGACCTTGATGCCGTTGAGCTTGTAGCCCGCCATCACATTGTCGGCGATGCTCATCGTCGGGAAGGGGTTCGGCTGCTGGAAGACCATCCCCGCCATACGACGGACGACCATCGGGTCTTTCTCTAAGATATTCTCTCCCTGTAGGAGGATGCGCCCGTCGGTACGTATGCCAGGGTAAAGCTCGTGCATACGATTGATGGCACGTAGCAGGGTACTCTTGCCACAACCACTGGGGCCCATGATGGCGGTGATCTCGTGGTCGTAGATCTCCGCAGAGACATTGGTCACGGCACTCTTCTCAGGAGTGTACCAGATGCTTACGTTGTCTAGCTGGAGGACCACTTCGGGCGTTGTCGTCTGTATAGAGTTTGGAGTCATGCTTTGGACAAAAAAAGAAGTTACTAGTAGCGTGTCCGGTCGGAGATACGCTTGGCGATAAAGTTTAGAAGGAGCACTAGGAGTAGGAGAAAGAGCGAAGAGCTCCAGATCATCTCCTGAAGGTTGGGATCACTGTAAAACTCCCAGATGAGTAGCGGCACGGCCGACGAAGGGGTGTCGAGCGTCCACGATATGCGGGCACTGCCTAGAGCGGTCATGATGAGCGGTGCCGTCTCGCCGATGATACGACTCACCGCTAGCAGGATGCCTGTCAGCAGCCCACCCATAGCAGAGGGAAGGAGGATCTTGAGGACCATCTTGCGGTAGGAGCATCCGAGAGCAAGTGCCGACTCTTTGAAGGACTTAGGCAGTCGCGCCAGCGTCTCCTCGGTAGAGCGTATGATGAGCGGTAGCATCATGATCGCCAGAGCCACAGCACCAGCTAGAGCTGAGTAGCCTCGCATCGGCAGTACCACCCACGCGTATACGATGATACCGATGACGATCGAGGGGGTGCCTTGTAGCAGGTCCGTGACGAAGCGCACTACATTGGCGAGGCGTGTGGATCTATTCTCCGAGAGATAGATACCGCCTAGGAGCCCTATGGGGATAGCAATGATAGAGGCTACGAGGGTCATGAGGAGGGTGCCGACGATACCATTAGCGATACCGCCTGGGAGTATCGTGCGAGAGCCTTCGATCGTGTTGGCGCGCTTAGCCATCATCGCCTCGACAGCTGTCGGTGCCGTCTTGGTAAAGAAGTCCCAGTTGATCTGTTGGTACCCCTCTAGGACGATCTTACCGATGATGAGAAAGAGCGGTATGACGGTGATGCAGGCGAGTACGATATTGACTAGATAGACCGTGCGGTCCCAGCCCTGTCTTACTTTGAGTGATGCCATGGTCTCAGGTTAGGCTCGTTTCTTGTTTAGGATAATCTTCACAATGCCGTTGATGATGGCTGTGATGAGGAAGAGGACTAGAGCGATCGCTATGAGCGAACTGAGCTTGAGTCCGTGCGCCTCGTTGAACTGGTTAGCGATCAGCGAAGCCATACTCTGTCCCGTGTCAAAGAGCGATGTGGGTATTTTGTCCGTGTTACCGATCAGCATCGTTACCGCCATCGTCTCACCGAGAGCTCGTCCCAGAGCGAGGATATAAGCTGCGACGATACCGCTCCGTGCGTTGGGCAGGATGACCGATCCGATCACCTCCGTGCGGG
Source organism: uncultured Porphyromonas sp. (assembly GCF_902489635.1). GTDB lineage: Bacteria > Bacteroidota > Bacteroidia > Bacteroidales > Porphyromonadaceae > Porphyromonas. Next base: position 17,421 of record NZ_CABUAN010000040.1, read on the forward strand.
TGGCGCCAAGACTGTAGGCAGCCTCCTTGAGCGACTTAGGGGTGAGCATGACAAACTCTGCCGTGAGCGACGAGGCATAGGGGATGATCATGACGGTCAGTATCAGCACCGAAGTGAGGATCCCGTAGCCATTGCCCTGTGGCCCATCGATCATGTCAATGAGCGGACGCAGTGTGTAGAAGCCCCACAGACCATACACGATCGAGGGGATACCTGCCAGTAGGTCCGTCAGCGAACGGATGACGCCAGCGACGCGCTTACCCTTGAAGTACTCCCCGATGAAGAGTGCCACTGGTAGCGAGAAGGGGATGCACAGGATCAAGGCTAGTATCGAGGTGACCACAGTCCCCACGATAAAGGGCAACGCTCCATACTGCTCCCGCCCAGCCGTGGGGTCCCACTCGGAGGAGCTGATGAAGCGAAAGAAGCCAAACTCACTAAAGGCCTCCGTACTGTTACTAATCAGACTGATCAGCATCGCTAGGCAGATCAGTAGCACGAGAAGTCCAGAGCTAGTGAGTAGACCGCGGAAGATCTTGTCGCCGATAGGGCGTGACGCTTTACGGACGAGGGTAGACATTATAGGCAGAGCTTATATTATAAGGAGTAGGTGGGGAGGGTAAAAGAGACATCTCTCCTCCGAATAGAGAGCGGTACAGGTCGGATGCGACTCACTAACTAATCGGAGCTATCCAGACGGCACTACTGTTGAGAGGGGAGGAGAGACGTTCTTTTTTGGGTGTGAGGAGATTGCTACAGAGACCGTAGCAGTCTCCTTTTTTGTTTTTCAGGTGTAATAAGGGGGCTACTCCTTAGGAGTGCTAGTTAGGTCTATTGGCTTACCGCCATAGGTCAGCTTAGCCAGCTGCGCCTTGGCTGCTGCGACCATCTCAGCGGATAGCGGTGCGAAGTGGATCTGCGAAGTGATCGCCTGCGCCTCATCGCTCAGCATCCAGTTGAGTAGACGAGCCGTCTCGACAGCTTCTGCCTCTGAGTGGTTGTCGTACTGCATCTCCTGGTAAGCGATGAGCCAGGTGAGACAGCTTATAGGATAAGCGTCTGGGTGTGACGAGTTGGTGATCATCTGACGGGTGTCGGGTGCTACCTCGCCAGCAGCCGCTGCAGAGATAGACTCGAGCGAGGGGAGGACGAAGTTGCCAGCTTGATTCTGTACCATGGCTGTCGGTATGTCTAGGGAGAAGCTGTACTCGCTACCTACATATCCGAGCGCGCCATCGGTCTGTGCGATCACGCCAGCGACGCCTGGATTGCCCTTGGCAGCCATACCGGTAGGCCACTTGAGCGACTTGCCCGTGCCCACCTGCGTAGCCCAGTCGGTGCTCACCTTCGTCAGATAGTCGCTGAAGACATTCGTCGTGCCACTACCATCGGAGCGATAGACGGGTGAGATTTCCTTGTCGGGGAGCTTTTGGTTGGGGTTGATCGCAGCGATAGCGGGGTCGTTCCAGCGCGTTATCTTGCCTAGATAAATGTTGGCGATGATATCTCCCGTGAGGTTTAGCTGCGAGATCTCAGGACAGTTGTAAGCGATGACGACAGCTCCCATGCAGGTCGGTATGTGAACCACCGGACGCGGCATCTCGGCCATCTCCGCATCAGATAGAAAAGCATCGGTAGCGGCAAAGTGCACCACTTCGTCCTTGAGGCTACGGATACCACCACCGCTGCCTACGGCTCCATAATTAACATGTATACCCGACTGCGCCTCATAAGCTTTGAAAGCCTCGGTATAGAAGGGTAGTGGGAAGGTTGCTCCGGCTGCATCTAGCTCGGTCACCCGACCACCTTTGCCGGCACAGCTGGCAGTCATAAGGGCGATGGCAATGAGGACTAAAGCCTTGAGTGTACTCTTATTCATAGTTCTATTAGTAAGTTAGTTGTCGATCTTAATGGGAGGCTCTCGCCGATCGTGTCGGGGTAGGCCTTCCTTTTCGTTTGCAATATTACGGCCAATGGGTTATTCCCCTGTGACGAAAATGTTACGGCGCGGTGAAGATGTTAAGCGAAGGGGTGCTTTTGCATTAGAAAAGGTGCTTTTGTCATTAGAAAAGGTCGACTCCCTACCTGGATGTCGCATAAGAGTTGCTTGAGTCGGGTGCCTCCTACTGGAGGTTGGCTCGCAACAATAATTTAGAGCCGACTACATATCGAAACGGCGCCGTGTCGTGGAAAATGGATTTCCACGTGGATATCTCAAAATATCCAGGTGGATATTTTTTATTTCCCAGGTAGGAAAGAAAAAATTCTTCGGAGGAATCAAATGAAACTT
>NZ_CABUAN010000041.1 GCF_902489635.1 uncultured Porphyromonas sp.
ATAAGACACCCAATGAAGTCATCAAAAACATCATTCTTGAGAAATTGCATTAGCGAGTGGAATGTACGTGGAACTATCGGAGCTTTAACCTCTAACGAGGTATCTACTTATTCCGTATCTTTGTAGCAATGTCGTGAATATCGCATGAAACAACTCTCCAACACCCTACTCACGCTGCTCCTCCTGGGCACCCTAGCATGGTCCCCGATGAGGCTGTCGGCTCAAGAGACCTCTACGTCACGCTCTGCGAAAGACTTTACCACCACCATGGCAGTGATGGGGAGCGTACTAAGCAACGTGCGCAACTTCTTTGTTGACACGGTCGATCTGACCACGCTCTACGACGGAGCACTCACCTATATGCTACAGCAGCTGGATCCCTACACAGTTTACTTCAACGAGGAGGAGACGAAAGCCTTTGAGGAGAGTACGACGGGGCTTTACGGAGGTATCGGGGCGATCCTACGACAGCATCAAGACTCGGTCGTCGTCATAGGCTCGCTCATGCAGGGCAAGGCGGCCGACAAAGCGGGACTACGCCCTGCCGACATCATCTGGCGCATCAACGGCAAGGACTTCTCTCACACGAAGGTGGTCGACGTGCGCAACGAGCTACGTGGCGAGCCTGGCACACCGATCACGCTCGTGGTGCGTCGTCCAGGCTATGCGCAGGATTCGCTGACGGTCATCTTCGACCGTGAGCGCATCGACCTAAACCCCATATCTTATACAGAGCTACTCGCTGGTCGTATAGGCTTTATCTCAGTAAACACCTTCTCCACGACTACCAGTCAAGAGTTTCTCAAGGCTTACGACCGCTTACAGAAGGAGGCTGGTGGCAAGCTAAGCGGGCTAATCATAGACCTCCGCGACAATGGTGGCGGGCTGATGGAGCAAGCAATACAGCTGGTCAATCTATTTATCCCCAAGGGGCAACCGGTGGTCTCACTCAAGGCACGATACCCACAGCAGAGCAACAGCTACAAGACAACTAAAGAGCCGCTTGACACAGAGCTACCACTCGTCGTACTAATCAATGAGGGCTCTGCCTCTGCCTCGGAGATCGTGGCGGGTGCCTTGCAGGACTATGATCGTGCAGTGATCGTGGGACGCAAGAGCTTTGGCAAAGGTCTGGTGCAGGGGACGCTCGAGCTGCCCGATGGGGGCCTACTCAAGCTGACTACCGCTCGCTATTACATACCTAGTGGACGCTCGATACAGAAGCTCTCTTACAACCATCGTGGAGGTGCCAAGCAGGTCAATGCGACCGACTCGCTGGGCACACCCTATCTAACTGCGGGCGGACGCACGGTCTACGCGGCTGGAGGTATCATGCCCGACATCGTTTGTCCGTCAGACTCGATCCCCTCGTTGCTAGGCACCCTGCTCTTTGATGCAATCACCTATGACTTTGTCACCGACTACCTACTGACGCACAAAGCTCCCGAGCGGAGTACGCTCAGGAGCTTCGACCTCGGAGACGAGGCGTATGCAGCCTACAAGCAGAAGGTGATAGAGAGTGGCTTTACCTTTAAGTCTATCGCAGACGAGCTGGTCAAGAAGGTGGAGGAAGCACTCAAGGGAGAGCAACGCTACGACGAGGTGTCGGACGAGTTTGCCGCTTTTCAGAAAAGTCTCAAGGCCGACACGCCTCGGCTCATGAAGACCTACGAGAGCTTCATCCGTGACTACCTCAACATGGAGATTCTCTCACGCTGCTACTACGATGAGGGTCGGCTCGAATACTATATGTCTCGCGATAAAGTAGCGCAACGCGCTGTGTCGCTCCTAGGAGACTTGACTACCTATCACCAGTTACTCAAGGGGAAGTAACATATCAGCCACCTCTCTACAAGCTTCTTGTGACGCACACATCTTATCACTATATACGCTACATCACATCAAGTAAAAAGCTTATTGTACAATGAACTGGTTTGAAAACTTATTTGTCGGCACGGGGATAGCGCACTCTGTCTTCTTGATAGCCCTAGTCATCGCCGTGGGGATGCTCCTAGGACGCATCAAGATTGGCAAGGTCTCCCTAGGCGTCACGCTGGTACTCTTCGTGGGTATCTTCTTTGGTGCTCTAGGAATGCAGATCGACCCAGGAGTCCTACACTTTGTCAAGGAGTTTGGACTGATCCTCTTTATCTATGCCGTCGGTCTACAGGTCGGGCCTGGCTTCTTCCCCTCACTCAAGAAGGGAGGTCTGAAGCTCAACCTACTAGCCGTCCTAGTCGTCCTACTCGGCGTGGGCATTACCATTGCTATCAAGTACCTCTCGGGACTACCTATGTCAACCATGGTGGGTATCCTCTCGGGAGCTGTGACGAATACACCTGGTCTAGGTGCTGCTGAGCAGACCTACACAGACATCATGGGTACATCCGACCCCTCCATAGCAATGGGCTATGCGGTCGCTTACCCGCTGGGTGTGATCGGCATCATCCTCTCGATGATGATCGTACGCGCCGTCTTACGGGTCAATCTACGCAAGGAGGAGCAGGACTTCGTCTCTCAAGACGATGCCTTGGAGCATACGGCTCGTTCAGCCTCCTTTGTCGTGGCAAACCCCGCTATCTTTGGCAAGTCCATCATGGATCTACTCTCGAGCTACTTCACGCATGGCGACATCGTCGTATCACGACACTACAATCATGAGACGCAGGAGATCACGGTCGCTACTGGGAGCACCATCCTGCAGGAGCATGACCGCGTCTTCGTCATCGGGCAGCCTCACGAGCTGGATCATACGGAGGCGATCTTCGGACAGCGCATCGACATAGACCGTAAGAAGTGGATCCCCACGGGGTCAAACCTCATCAGCAACAAGTATACGATCACTAAGAAAACGCTCAATGGCAAGCGCCTCGGAGAGCTACAACTACGTCAGATCTATGGTGTCAACGTGACCCGCGTGACCCGTGCTGGGGTAGATCTCGTAGCACATCCCAGTATGCGCCTGCAGATGGGCGACCAAATACGTGTCGTAGGCTCAGACGCTTCTGTCAACAAGGTGCGTGAGCTGGTCGGTGACTCGCAGAAGCATCTCAACGAGCCAAACCTGATCGGTATCTTCATCGGTATCGCACTCGGTGTGCTCCTTGGCTCTATTCCCTTTGTCTTCCCCGGCATTCCTCAGCCTGTCAAGCTAGGCCTAGCGGGCGGTCCACTCATCGTAGCTATTCTGCTGAGCAACTTCGGACCTAAGTTTGGTATCGTGACCTATACGACACAAAGTGCCAACCTCATGATCCGTGAGATCGGCATCGCGCTCTTCCTCACCTGTGTCGGTATCGGTGCGGGCGATGGCTTCGTCGATACGATTGTAAATGGAGGCTATCACTGGGTCGGCTACGGCTTTATCATCACCATCATACCGATGCTGGTCGTCGGCTTCCTCGGCAAGAAGCTCTTTAAGGTCAACTATCTCACCCTCTCTGGCGTGATGTCTGGTAGTATGACCGATCCCCCCGCACTCGCTTACGCCAACGGACTCACCGAGGAGGATGCTCCCGCCGTGGGCTATGCGACAGTCTACCCATTGACGATGTTCCTCCGTGTCTTGACGGCACAGATGCTCATCATATTTTTCGTAAGCTAAGAACCAACTAACCAATTTAACTATGGCAAGTCGTAGAAAACTAAAGCAAGCAATACACACAGAGGTCGAGGAGATGCTCTTTGACCTATCTATCCTCTACTCCGTAGCTCCCGAGGAGCGTGAGTACGCCATCGAGCAGCTCATCATGAAGGTGATCGATGCCGAGAGAGACTTCGTCGCTCGCATCTCGCACACCGATGGCAAGGGCGAGCGTAAGCTCGTGCGCAACTACTACCGCAAGCTCCGGGAGGAGTACACGCAATTCGCCAGTGAGATCGAAGGTGAGGTTAGCAAGCTCTGCGATGAGCTGTTAGTTCCCGAGGCTTAGTCTGCCGCATGAAGCTAGCACGTCTCATACTGCGCTGGTGTGGTTGGCAGCTCCTTGAGCCAGCCACCTATCCACGCCAGAGCGTCATCTGTGTAGCTCCCCACACAAGCAATATGGACTTTATATGGGGCAAGCTATACTACAAAGCGGTGGGACAGAGAGCGCACTTCTTGATGAAAAAAGAGCTCTTTGTCCCGCCACTCGGCTGGATCTTTAAGGCAATGGGAGGCATCCCGATAGATCGTAGTCGCAAGGGCAATACGGTCGATCAGGTCGTAGCGCGCTTTCGAGCTAAGGACGACTTTGCGGTGGCAATCACACCTGAGGGTTCGCGTAAAGCTCGGGATAGGTGGAAGACTGGATTCTACCATATCGCCGAGGATGCGGGTGTACCCATACAGCTGGCCGTCATAGACTACAAGCAGAAGCGGGTAGGCATCTTCGAGCAGTTTGTCCCAACGGGCGACCTTGACAAGGACATAAGCTACATAAGGAGTAAGTACCACGCCGACCAAGCCAAGAAGCCAGAGCTCTTTGCGGAGCAGTAACGGACCCAACTTATGGAGCGTGAAGCACTTCGAATAGTCCTCGCACAGCGTCCCATCGTCTGGACAGATCCCGAGGCAAACCTTCGCCTTATGGCGGAGGACATACGCACGGCTTCCGAAGAGGGGGCGCACCTCGTCGTCTTCCCCGAGGTGATGCTCACGGGCTTCAACCTCAAGGTGGCTCAGTCGGCTCGTCCCTGGCAAGGGGCTGAGCTGGAGCGTCTGCGTGCCTTGGCGCAGGAGCATCAGATAGCGATCGCCTCCTCAGCCTTCGTATGGGACGATGAGACGCAGCCGACACACTACTACAATCGTGCCTACATCATGCTCCCCGACGGATCGATCTATGCGCAGGACAAACGGCACCTCTTCTCCATGGCTGGCGAAGACCGCCGACTCACGCCAGGCGACGGCTACGACACCATCACCTATCGTGGCTGGCTCATACGACTGATCACCTGCTACGACCTACGCTTCCCCGTCTGGTGTCGCAACCGCACCCACACGGACGGCTCGCTCGACTACGACCTCCTGCTCGTCGTCGCCAACTGGCCTCGTCCCCGCATCACCGCTTGGCGCGCACTCCTACAAGCTCGTGCCATCGAGAATGTCGCCTACGTCATTGGCGTCAACCGCATCGGCTCCGACCCCTTTGGTACCGACTATTCAGGCGAAAGCTTATTCTACGACTACCTCGGACGGCCGATCTGCGAGGCTGAGCCATACGCAGACCAGCTCTTGAGTACCACACTAGAGCCGGAGCCTCTGGAAGCCTTTCGGCAGAAGTTTCCCGTATGGCGCGACAGCGACACCTTTACCCTCCACTCCTAACGTACTATGACCGCTCTAACCTCTTCGTTCCGCAGACCACTCTTACGTCTCCTCCCGCTCCTGCTCCTGCTACCCCTCTTGGTCGGTTGCCACAAGGCTGGTCAGCAAGAAAAAGAGTCGCAAGCACCACGCATCGTCTCGCTCGTACCCTCTGTAACCAATCAGATCTACGACCTCGCGTGTGACTCGCTCCTCGTCGGCTGCACCTCTTACTGCACCAAAGCGATTGCCGACAGCGTCCCCGTCGTAGGCTCTGCCATACAGACCAATCTAGAGCTACTCATCGCACAGCGTCCGACCCTCGTCTTCGCGTCCGACTTCACCGCTCCACAGACCATCTCCGCCCTAGAGAACGCTGGCATCGAGGTCGTTCAGTTCACCAACCCCGCCAGCTACGACGCCATACAGTCGCAGTACCGCCAGATTGCCACGCTCGTCGGCGCGAGCGACCGTGCCGAGGCACAGCTCGCAGAGATCAACCAACGCGTCGACTGGCTCAAGGAGCTCAATGCGGCACGCCCTTGGCATCCGCGCGCCTTCATGCAGATAGCTTTTGACCCGCTCTTTGGTGCCTCCACATCGACTTACATGAACGATCTGATCACCTTCAGCGGCTGTACAAACATCGTCACCATGGCGGGCAATGGTCAGCTCAGTCTGGAGTATGTCGTAGAGCAAGACCCCGAGGTGCTCTTCCTGATCACCAATCATGGCAGCGAGAGTGGATCAGAAGAGTCGTGGCACAAGTTGCGCTCCGTCACAGCCGTACAGCAAAGTGCTTACTGCCCGCTCCCAGGAGAGATCGTCAGCCAACCCACGCCACAGCACTTTGTCGAGGCTCTTCAGCTGATGACCGACTACCTTAGTGAGTAAAAGGACCTAGCCCCTCCGCCCGCCTAGAGTTCCCCTCATCTAGCAAAAGCTCCTCCCCCCATGCCTTACCGCCCTACCCTCGCGAAGTCTTACTGGACGCTCCCCCTGATGGTGCTGCTGCTCCTGGTCGTCGCCATCTTGTCGCTACATGTCGGGGCGCATCCCATCTCCCTCTGGCAGCTCTCAGAGATACTCTCCGACCCCACCTCGGTTGAGTACACGATCCTAATGCAACTACGTCTGCCACGCATCATCAACGCCATCTCCATCGGTGGCGGGCTAAGCCTCTGCGGAGCTATCCTGCAGGGGCTTTTTCGCAACCCACTCGTCGAGCCGTACACCCTCGGCATCTCGGGCGGTGCTTCGCTCGGAGTAACGCTCGCCATCGTCTTAGGCTTGTCCTCCGCCTTCTTGACGCTCCCCGCCTTTGGCTTCATCGGTGCCTTGGTCACCATCTTACTGGTCTATGCCAATAGCTACCAGCGCCACGGACTAAGCGTACAGCGTATGCTCCTCGTCGGTGTGATGGTCAGCTTTATGGCTTCGTCAGGCGTCATGCTCCTCCTCTCGGTAGCTCGTGCCGAGCAACTCTCCCGCATCATCTTCTGGACGATGGGGTCGCTACAAGAGAGCAAGCCGCTCATCGTCTGGGGCATGCTCCTCTTCACCCTGCTCCTCCTAGGAGTAAGCTACCTCTTCGTGCAGTCGCTCAATGCGCTCCGTCTAGGCGAACTCAAAGCGCAGCAGCTCGGCATCGACACCCGACGGGTCGTGCTGTGGCTCTTCGTGCTCAGTTCGCTGCTGACCAGTGCCTGCGTCTCCGTCGCTGGCGTCATCGGCTTCGTCGGGCTAGTCATCCCACAGGCGACACGCATCCTCCTCGGCAATGACTACCGAGTCCTCCTCGTCGGGAGCTTCATCAATGGTGGTATCTTCCTCATCCTTTGCGATATGTTGGCACGCACCATCCTTTCGCCCATCGAGCTGCCAATAGGCGTCATCACTGGCTTGATCGGCGGCGTCGCCTTCCTCTACCTCATTCACCGCACCAGACGCTCGCACCAGATATGACCAGTCAGACGATCTTACGTGCCGAGCAGCTCATCTGTGGCTATGGTCGCAAAGCGGTCATCGGTCCCCTTGACCTCGCCATAGCTCGTGGCTCCCTGACCGCCATCATCGGGCCTAATGGGGCGGGCAAAAGTACTTGCTTCAAGACCCTCACAGGTGCCCTCCCCCCACTCTCTGGAAAGATAAGTTTGCTCGACAAACCCCTCGCCCACTACACCCTCCGTGAGCGTGCTCGCCTCATCTCGATGGTTAATCAGCAGATCACGCCTCAGCCACTCAGGGTCTACGACTACGTCCTCATGGGGCGACTGCCCTACTTCAAGCACTTCCAGATCGGGTACAGCGAGGAGGATCACGCACGCTGCAACCACTACATCGAGCGCACCGGCATCGCACGACTAGCCGACAAGCGACTCGACGAACTGAGCGGTGGCGAACAGCAGATGGTCGCCATAGCACAAGCACTCACGCAGGAGCCGCAGCTCCTCCTCCTCGACGAGCCGATCTCGCACCTAGACATTGGCTACACGAGCGAGATCATGCAGCTCCTCGAGACGCTCCACGCAGAGGGACTGACGATCCTAATGATCCTCCACGACATCAACGTAGCCTCCGAATACTGCGAGGAGCTCATCCTCTTTGGCCCCGACGGCCTGCTCGCACACGGCACCCCCCAGATGGTCCTCACCGCGGCGCACCTCCAGGCGGCCTACCACACCAGCGTCCTCGTGCAGCCCGCCCCCGCCTCTGGCCGACCCTACATCTACCCCCAGCGTCGCTAGCCAGCCGCTCTCGCATTGTCTGTCTATAGCGACACCGCTAGCAAGCTCTCACCAATACGCTGTATCTCCTCTTGTATCTGCTCCATACGCTCTCTCGATGGAGTCTTGCGCCCACTGATATACTGCGCAAAGAGACTCTGCGAGATGCTGCTCATCAAAGGGAGACTCCTCTGAGGTCTATCTTCTGAATCAAGTCCTTGTAAATCGCTCCTCCTATCTTATAGGAAAGTATCTTCTCGTGCTGTAAGCGTCCAACTATTATGCTCGGGTGTACTCCTGCGCTCTTGGCTAGGTTAATCACTTCCTCGGGGCTAGGCGGGACGGATATACTTCCTAAGTCCACATTTGGTAGTAGCGTATCTGTTGCCCACTTGTCCGCCTCTGCTTCTATCTCTAGTCGCTCTTGTTCGCTATCATCTATGAGCATTGGTGTCTCCTTACCAACGTGTAGCAAGAGGTGTGCGACTTCGTGCATCAACGAGAAGACGAAGATATCAAACCGCTTACCTCTGTCGGACAAAATGATGATAGGGTACCGCCCCGTTTGGATTGTAGCTCCATTTGCTGACACCTTTGGGAAGCTCTCTAGATAGACTAGTCTGACACCTACCGATAAAAGAATCTCTTGTACTCGCTGTGGTGCATCCGTAGATGTCTCTAGCGCCTGCTTGAGGGCTGGCACCGCTTTTTTTAGTGCCTGCTTACTATATGCACTTAGCTCTCCACCTCTCTCTGCTGTCAGCTCTTGTGCCATTAATTCACCCTGCCTAATCCACGCTAAGAGAGCGTACGGATCGCTCCTTTCGCTCTTTCGGAATAAACTCGCTTGTAGTCTTGCTTGATAGATCTCCTCCCACGCTTTTACGCTTATAACGGAGAAAAAAACCTTCAGAGCCTCTATCTTGTCCTGCTTACTTTGGCTGGATGGCGTTATCCACCCACGCTTAGTCATCTCAGTAAGCGGAAAGAGCGATGCCCACCCATCCCACTCTCTCACAGAGAGGGGTTTCTCTGCCTCTCGCTTGAGGTAGGCATCATAGTTATCCTGACTGCGTAACCAAAAGTCACGACTTAACCCCGTCACCAGCTCTAAGCGGTCAGCCCAGTCTGCCGACACTCGAAGCTGTCCTGCAAGGAGTAGGCTCACATCCTTCGGAAGCTTCTCTAGTCGTGTCGCCACCTCCTGCTGGCTCATACCCCACTCGTCTATGAGTGCCTTCAGTGTTGCCCCAGGCGGTGAGACAACTGGAATCTCAAATTGCTTTGTCTTTGTCCGTGTCATAGTTACTTACCCTTGTGATAGTTTGTGATTGATATGATTACGACTCGCTCTTCCTCTACTCGCATCACGAGGCGTAAAGCTCCCGTCAACGAGCAAGCCCATAAACCACTTAAGTCGTGCTTAAGCTTGTGAAACCCTCCCGGTAATAGAGATAGCTCCGCAACACTACCTGCACTCTGAATATTCGATAGCCGTAAGTATAGCATCTCGATAGCTTTTGCTCCGTACTTGCGGTAGGCTTTTGCTCTATTTCCTATCAGCTTCTCCAGCTTGCTATCTTCAAACGCTATTTCCATATCAGACTTTATCCGTTCTCTTCACTGCAAAGGTACAAACACTTCGCATAATTACCAAACAGTGGTAACTTTTCAAAAGCCACCCCCCCCCCTATAAGGTGGAAGAGTTAAATCGCTCAGAACACAGACGAGACGTTAATCCCCTAGATTTCGGTATCTTTGTACAGCAACTTTGCGAAGGTGATGCCACAAAGAGGACTTTGCTCACCTCGCTATCAGAAGCAGAACAACAAATTCATCTATACAAATACCACTCTATGACACAAGAATCATTCATTCGCCTAGATGGCAAGACCACTGCGACCGAGATCAAGAAGGAGATCGCCAAGGAGGTACAGCAGATGGTCGCTGCGGGGCAGCGTCCGCCTTGTCTGGGTGCTATCATCGTGGGGCATGATGGTGCCAGCGAGACCTACATAGCGAGCAAGATCAAAGCTTGCGAGGAGGTCGGCTTCATCTCTCTGACGAAGCGCTTTGACGAGTCCATCACGCAGGAGGAGCTCATCGCTGAGATCGAGCAACTCAACAAGGACCCCGAGGTGGATGGCTTCATCGTCCAGCTACCACTGCCGAAGCATATTGACGAGCAGGCGGTCATTCACGCTGTTGACTACCGCAAGGATGTGGATGGTTTCCACCCGATCAACGTGGGACTCCTCAGCCTTGGCGAGCCGTGCCTCGTACCAGCCACGCCTAAGGGGGTCATCGAGCTTCTCAAGCACTACAACATCAGTACAGAAGGCAAGCATGTGGTGGTCCTCGGTCGAAGCAACATCGTCGGCAAACCGATCGCGCAGCTCTTCCTCCAGAAGGGTGCGCAGGGCAATGCGACCGTGACGATCTGCCACAGCCGTACGAAGGATATTGCCTCTATCTGCCGACAGGCTGACATCGTCGTCGCTGCGATCGGCATCCCGCTCTTTGTCAAGAAGGAGATGGTCAAGGATGGTGCCATCGTCATCGATGTGGGCATCACACGTGTACCCGACGCGACGAAGAAGAGTGGCTCTCGCATCGTGGGCGACGTCGACTTTGACGAGGTGGCTCCTCGCTGCTCCTACATCACGCCTGTGCCAGGCGGTGTAGGCCCTATGACGATCATCACGCTGATGCGCAACACGATCCTGGCTCGCCAGCTGCGCCAGAAGTAATCTCTTCCTATGTCCCTCCTCGATCTCTGGCACGATCACCCGCGCATCGTAGAGCTTCGCCAAGCCCTACAGCAGGATCATTGTGTAGAGCTCGAGGGGGTGACCGCCTCGGCGCCCGCCTTTATCCTCGCCACCTTGGCGCGTGAGCACCCTTATCTGGTGATCGCCGAGGATGCCGACAGTGCGGGCTATATGCTGGGCGACCTAGAGGCGCTGGGGGTCAAAGCGTACTACTACCCCTCAGCCTTCAATAGACACATTAAATATGGTCAGCGAGAGCCAGCGCAGGAGGTGCTGCGTGCCGAACTACTCGCCTGTCTTGCTGCGGGCGATACACCGCTGATCGTCTCTTACCCCGAAGCTCTCGCCGAGGCGATACCCTCCCAGCAGGAGGTGGCACAGAGCTGCTTCACGCTCAGCGTGGGCGATGTGATCTCTCGTGACACGCTGCGAGAGCGACTACTCGAGGAGGGCTTCGAAGAGGTGGACTACGTCTACAGTCCTGGACAAGTGGTCTACCGTGGTAGTCTCGTGGACATCTTCTCTTATGGGAGCACCTATCCGTATCGCATCGACTTCTTTGACGATGAGATCGATAGCATACGCCGCTTTGACATTGAGAGCCAGCTCTCTGTGGATCAGTGCGAGCGTGCTGAGATAGCACCCGCACTACAGGTCAAAGGCGGTGCCTCTGGCGGAGAGACCTCGCTCTTGTCGCTCCTATCCCCTGACTACCAACTCTGGATCAGTCGCTACGAGTCGCTCGCTGAGCAGTGGAAAGCACTCTACGATGCTGAGCTGGCAGTGGAGTACGAAGGTGCTTTTGCCACGCAGGAGGAGATGCGAGCTCTGCTACTCCCCCCTGACAAACTCTCGGCTGAGGTAAAGCAGCGCACGAAGATCCTAGCCACTCCGACGAAGGGGCTGTCGATCGTTGACCGGCGGATCACCTTTGCAACGAAGCCACAGCTACTGATCCATCGACACTTTGACCTATTGGTTGAGGAGTTGCAAGTGCGCAAGCGGGGCTTCTTCAAGAGTTTCTTCCTCTCCGAGTCGTCGGCACAGGCGCAGCGTCTCAAGGAGATACTCATCGAGCGCGAGGCCGAGGAGCTACTCCCCGAGTGGGTGCCACTAGTCGTCCACGAGGGCTTTGAGGACAAGGACTTGGATGTCTTACTCTTGACCGATCATCAGGTCTTCGACCGCTACCACCACTACCAGCTCAAGAGCGACCGCATACGCAATGCCGATGCGGCCATCTCGCTCAAGGAGCTACACGCCATCTCGCCTGGCGACTACATCGTCCACAGCGACCACGGCGTGGGGCAGTTTGACGGGCTCCTCACCACGGAGGTAGACGGCAAGCCACGTGAGGTGGTCAAGCTAGTTTACCAAAACAAAGATGTGCTCCTCGTGAGCATCCACAGCCTGCACAAGCTCTCGAAGTACCAGGCGCAAGAGGAGGGCTCACCACAACTCAGCAAACTAGGCACGGGAGCCTGGACAAAGCTCAAGGAGCGTGCGAAGACCAAGATCAAGTCAATCGCTCGTGACCTCATTGCGCTCTACGCAGCACGCAAGGAGCAGCCGGGCTTTGCCTTTTCGCCTGATAGTTACCTGCAGCACGAGATGGAGGCTTCTTTTGCCTATGAAGAGACGCCCGACCAACTGAAAGCGATCGAGCAGATCAAGGCGGACATGGAGAGTGACCGCCCGATGGATCGATTGGTCTGCGGTGACGTGGGCTTTGGCAAGACGGAGGTGGCGATACGAGCAGCCTTTAAGGCGGTCGCCGACAGCAAGCAGGTAGCGGTCTTGGTGCCGACGACGATCCTAGCTTACCAGCATTACCAGACCTTTAGCCAAAGATTAGAGGGGTTGCCCTGCCGTATCGAGTACCTATCGAGAGCTAAGAGCGACAAACAGTCGAAGGCTATCCTAGCAGATCTAGCGGAGGAACGAGTAGACATATTAATAGGTACGCACCGGCTACTGGGCAAAGGAGTCACCTTCAAGTCGCTCGGACTGCTCATCATAGACGAGGAGCAGAAGTTTGGCGTCAAGGCTAAGGAGCAGCTCCGCAAGCTACAGGTCAACGTAGATACACTCACGCTCTCAGCGACACCGATACCCCGCACCCTACAGTTCTCCCTGATGGGTGCTCGTGACCTTTCCAATATCAATACGCCTCCGCGCAATCGTCAGCCAGTCACGACACGACTCATTCGCTGGTCGCAAGAGACCATCGCCGATGCCATTGGTTATGAGTTGGCACGCCACGGACAGGTCTTCTTCGTCCACAACCGCATTGAGTCGATCCACGGCGTGGCGGGACAGATCCAGGAGTGCGTCCCCGGCATCCGCATAGCGATTGCTCACGGGCGCTTGACCCCGAGCGAGACGGAGCAGATACTCCTAGACTTTGCCGAGCGCAAGTACGACCTGCTCCTAGCCACGACGATCATCGAGAATGGTATCGACATGCCCAATGTCAATACGATCATCATCAACTCCGCTCACCGCTACGGACTGAGCGACCTGCACCAGCTCCGCGGACGTGTGGGGCGTGGTAGCCAGCGGGCTTACTGCTATCTGATCACTCCGCCCCTAGGCACCCTCACGGAGGCTGCCGCACGGCGTGTCAAGGCTATCGAGAGCTTTTCCGACCTCGGCAGCGGTATGCGCATCGCTCTGCAGGATCTAGACATACGAGGTGCCGGCAACATATTAGGCACAGAGCAAAGTGGCTTCATTGCGGATCTAGGCTTCGAGACTTACCGCAAAGTCTTTGAGGAAGCGGTGCGAGAGGTCAAGCAGGAGGACTTTGCTGCGCTCTTTGCCGCTCAGACGGAGCAACAGGCCGAGCTGGGCAATGCGCTCACCGACACCACGATCGATACCGACCTTGACCTCTCCCTACCTCACGAATACATACCGCAAGACAGCGAGCGCATCTTGCTCTACCGTGAACTAGACGAGCTAGAAAGCGACCGCGAACTAAAAGACTTCGCCGATCGTCTGCGCGACCGCTTTGGCGCACTACCACCACAGACCAAAGGGCTTCTCATGGTCCCCCGTCTGCGACGGTTGGCCAGCCACCTTGGCATCGTCAAGGTGTCGCTACGTCGTGAGCAGATGATCCTCTTCCTCCCGCCTAGTGGCTCGGCATACTATCAGAGCAAAGCCTTCGACATACTCCTCAAGAGCGTGGCTAGCTACGGCAAAGCGTGCGAAGTGCGCGAGACTCGTGAGGGTCACCGTAGCGTCAAGTGGCATAACGTCACCACCGTCTACCAAGCCGACAAGATCCTCTCGACGCTCTACAAAGCGCTCTTCGCCCGCCCCGACAAGCAATCTTAGGAGAGGCGCTCGAGCCAGACGGGGAGGTCGGCGAGGTGGGGAGAGAGCGGGGAGAGAGAGACAGACGAGAGCGGATTGTCGGCGAAGATGCCGTAGAGGGCGGTGCCGGAGCCAGACATGGCGGCGTAGAGGGCGCCGTGGCGGTAGAGCGTATCTCGCAGAGCGGCTAGCTCGGGGTAGTGCGCGAAGACGACGGACTCGAAGTCGTTGACGATGAGCTCTCGCCACTGCCCGACCGGTTGCTCTATTAGTGCAGCGAGCTTGCCCTCCGCCTCGGGGTGGCGTGTCACCTGTCGGTACGCCTCGGCAGTGCTCATACCGATGGGGGGCTTGACGACGAGGAGCCATTTGCCGAGGAGTGCGGATGGCATCGTGAGCGGCGTGAGCACTTCGCCACGACCTGTGACCAGCACGGGGCGGGACTGGATGAAGAAGGGGCAGTCGCTGCCGAGCTCCCCCGCCAACGTCTCTAGCTCTGCGGTGGAGAGGGCTAAGCGACATAGTTCGTTGATCGCTAGAAGCGTGTAGGCGGCATCGGCCGAGCCACCGCCGAGACCAGCTTCTGTCGGGATCGTCTTCTCGAGCTTGAGCCGTAGCGGCGGTATCTCTGGGTGGCGCGCTCGGAGTAGCTGCACCGCTTTGTAGATCAGATTGCGCTCGATGGGTAGTTCGCCTGCCAGACCAGCTATCTCGTATGAGTCCGCCGTGGCTCCAGCAGCTATCTCTACCGTGAGCTGGTCCGCCCAGCCAATGGGGAGCATGCAGCTCTCGATGTCGTGGTAGCCGTCTGGTCGGCGACGTAAGATACGCAGCCCGAGGTTGATCTTAGCATGTGGGTGTAGGATCATATCGTGGTCACTCTGCGATTACTTATTCTTATATAGGTGTACACCGTCGGTACGGTAGCGGTCGTCTGTCTCGAGGAGCTGCTGCAGGATCGGGAGCAAAGCTTTCGGCTTGACCCCAAGCCTCTTCGCCAAAGTCTGCAAGGTAAGCGAAGGCACCTCCAATTGCTCTAGAAGAGTCTTGAGTCGCGTCTCTAGAGCCTCCTCACTACGCTGGGAGCGCGCCTTACGAGCTAGACAAAGGTCACAGCGTCCGCACGGCTCAGCCAGCTCCTCGCCAAAGTAGTGTAGGAGCATCGCCTGTCGGCACCCCTGCTGACCGTCTAGGTATGCGATGGTGGCGGTGAGTCGCTTGGTCATCGCCTCCTTGCGCAGCTCGTACACTTCGGGGGGTATGAGGAAGTGGTGCTTGCGCTCCCGCCGTGTGTAGAAGAGGATACGGGGCAAACGCTTGCGCGGGATGTAGTGAATGATGCCTCGCTGGCTCATCCGGACTAGGCTGTCGTAGACCTCCTCTCCCGTCAGGTGCGTCTGTATGGAGAGAGTACGCTCGTCGATGAAGACGTAATCGGCAAAGAGTCCCGAGTAGTTTCTCAAGACAGCTCGTAGCACTTTGTCATCTTGGGCGGACAAGCCTCGGATGTAGTATAGCTCCTCTCTAGAGACCTCCACGATGAGTCGTGAGCGTGCCTCGTCGAGGAGCAGCTCCCAGGCACCCGCCAACTCGAGGATGTGCAAGGCACTCAAGCTACGTATCGGGTGCAGATGCTCTGTGCGTACAAACGCCTCTAGATCTATCTCATAGCTGCGCTCCACGCCCTCTCCGAAACCTATCCCTAGGTAACTGTAGAGGGTATCGTAGATATCACGGATGTAAGCTTTGTCGGGAAATTCGTTTTGCACCCGCTGCTGGAGCATGCCACGATCTCGTCGCTCATATAGCACCACGGCAAAAGCGCGCAGCCCGTCACGCCCCGCACGTCCCGCCTCTTGGAAGTACTCCTCCAGAGCCACCGGCATACTCCAGTGCACCACGAGACGCACATCGGGCTTGTCGATGCCCATGCCGAAAGCATTCGTGCAGACCATCACACGCACCTCTCCCGCCATCCAGGCGTTTTGCTTGATCTCTCGCTCCGCATGGGTCAGCCCCGCATGGTAGTAGTGTGCCGAGACGCCCGCCTCTTGTAGCATCTCAGCCAGCTCTTGCGTCTTTTTACGGTTGCGACAGTAGACGATCGCGCTGCCAGTCGTCGAGGCGAGGATATGAAGGAGCTCCGTCGCCTTGTCCGTCGAGGGACGTACGATATACTGCAGGTTGTCCCGTGCGAAAGAGCTACTGATGACATGCGGCTCACGAAAGCTCAGACGCGCCATCACGTCCTCCACCACCTCAGGCGTAGCGGTCGCCGTGAGTGCCAGCAAAGGGACCGAGGGGTAGTAGCGACGTATCTCTGCGATCTTCAGATAGCTGGGGCGGAAGTCGTAGCCCCACTGCGAGATACAGTGACACTCGTCCACCACGATCAGCCGTATCGGTAGCTCGGGCAGACAGGCGAGAAAGAGCGGTGACGCCAGTCGCTCGGGCGAGAGGTAGAGGAACTTACACCCGCCATACAGGCAATTGTCCAAGGCGCGATGGATCTCCTTATACTCCATACCCGAGTGGATAGCCACGGCAGACATGCCCCGCTTGTTGAGGCCATCGACCTGATCCTTCATGAGTGCTATGAGCGGTGTGACCACGAGCGTCAGCCCGTCGTGTAGCATCGTCGGCACCTGAAAGGTGATACTCTTACCTCCGCCCGTAGGCAGCAGCCCGAGCGTGTCTCGCCCCGCCAAGACGCTGTCGATGATCTCCGCCTGCTTGAGCCGGAAGGCGGGGTAGCCCCAGTAGCGATGAAGTACTCCTAGGGGGGTAGTCTCATCGTCTGCAGAGGCGGTCTGCGATGTCTCTAGTTGGTCGCTTGCAGGTTGAGTAGTGGTCTCGCCTAGCTGCTCGCGCTCGGCGTCAGCTCGCGGGTCGATCACAGCATCACGCCACAGGTCATCCTGCTCCTCGAGGAGCAAGTCCCAGTCGACAGCTTCGCTGTGCTCAGAAGAGTTGCCTGCCACCTCATCGCTGGGAGGCAAAGAGGTCCTCTCCGGGTCGTTGAGGTTTGACATCCTTGACTAGTAATTGCAGAGAGACAGCTCCGTTAAAGTGGTTTTCATCTATTTGGTAGACAAGGGCAAAGGGCGCATTCGCTCTCCCCGCCGAAGACTTCTTAACGAAGCGGAAGGCTGGTGCCTGGTTGAATGCGATCCCTGGGCAGTGCTTCTTAGACCCCAGTGTAGGTATAGCATCTACCTTAAAGTGCTCGCCATTGCGGCCCACAGCTCTGCTCGCCCCCCCGTCATAGAGTTGCTGCGTGACAAAGAGTGGCTGGTAGTTATCCGGTCCATACGGGGCAAAGCGCTGTATCGTCGTGTAGAGTCTCTGCGTCACCTCACGAAGCTCTATCTCAGCATCGATCTCTATCGGTGTGGACTGTGCTCGGTCACTATCCGTCACGGCATTGACTCCCTGTATGTAAGCACGAAAGTCGGGGAGCTTGTCTGGCAGGAGGGTCAATCCAGCGGCATAGGTGTGGCCGCCGAAGTTTAAGAGCAGATCCCTAGCCTCCTCGATGATGCTGTAGATGTCTATCCCGCCGACACTCCGCGCCGAGCCCACGATCCGGTCGCTCGTGCCTGTCAGCACGATCGTCGGTCTATTGGTATACTCGGCCACACGCGAGGCGACGATCCCTATGATCCCCTTGTGCCAGTCAGGCTGGTAGAGGACTACGATGGGCTGATGCGCCAGCTCGGGATTGACCTGTAGGAGCTGCATAGCCTCGTCGGTCGTAGAGCGGTCTAGCTCACGACGACGCACGTTGTACTCATCGATCAGCTCGCTCATGCGGGCTGTCGTCTTCGCATCATTGCTCAGGAGCAGATCGACCGCCTCACGGCCATTCATCATACGTCCCGAAGCATTGATCCTCGGCCCGATCTTGTAGATGATGTCGGCCATCGTGATCTTACGCCCCTCGAGACCACAAGTCTTGATGATCCCCTTGAGGCCCATTGAGGGATTGCGATTGAGCTGACGCAGCCCATAGTGCGCCAGGATCCTATTCTCATCCATCACAGAGACCAGATCGGCAGCGATACTCACCGCGACGAGGTCTAGGAGCTTAAAGAGCGAAGCCGAGGGGAATCCGTTGTTCATCCCAAAGGCCTGCATAAACTTAAACGCCACGCCACACCCGCAGAGCTCCTCAAAGGGGTAGTGACAGTCTGGTCGCTTAGGATCTAGGACGGCCGCTGCATCGGGCAACTGGTCGTCTGGGTGGTGGTGGTCGCAGATGATAAAGTCTATCCCCAGCGTCTTAGCATAGGCTATCTCATTGATAGCCTTGATGCCACAGTCCACCACAATGATGAGTGTCGCACCTATCTCGTGGGCATGATCCACGCCTCGATAGGATACGCCGTAGCCCTCATCGTCTCGTCCGGGGATATAGTAGCTCAGCAGATGCTCGCTACACCCCGCCGAGCGGAGGTACTTATAGATTAGAGATACAGCCGTAGTGCCATCTACATCGTAGTCGCCGTATATCATGATATGCTCCTTGCGTCCTAGCGCCTTGTTGAGACGCTTGACCGCCAGATCCATATCTTGCATCAGAAAGGGGTCGTGCAGATCCTCCAGCGATGGATGAAAGAATCGCTGTGCCTCTGCTTCCGTACGGATACCACGACGATAGAGTAGGCGTCCCGCCACAGCGGGTATTCTCAAGGCATGCGCCAGTTGAGAGCCACCCACCTCCTCCTCTCGGGTGAAGGGAGTGTATTGCCATTCGTTCGTCATTATATTGTTTTATTTTTTTTGTCATAGGGAGAGTGGATAGGCTAGGAGCAGACCAAGGCACCAGACCTGCTATGGGAGCGGTCCGGGCAACCTGGATAGGAAACGATTTATAGCTCATTACTAGCGCATTATATTGTCATCGCCTAGAGCGAAGCCTGCGATAAGGTCGCATCTCCGCATTTTAGGCTCCGTAAATGTACGAAATAATCTCGATATAGCGTATGCCGTCGCGACACATTTCACAGCTGACGCATTATAATATAATGACCTCGTCTATGCCGTGCTGGTCGCTTATGTGTAGTTTCTGACAGAGTAATTATGATGCGTTACCCCTGGCTGGGGGAAAATCGACGCTGGCTCGTTACAATAATTTAGAACTGACTACATATCAAAACGGCACCATGTCGGGAAAAAGTGATTTCCACGTGGATATTTCGAAATCCCCACGTGGATATTTTTTATTTCCCAGGTAGGAAATAAAAAATTCCTCGGAGGAATCAAATGAAACTTCGGAGGAAATGAATGACGCC
>NZ_CABUAN010000042.1 GCF_902489635.1 uncultured Porphyromonas sp.
CACGTGGAGAATCTCAAATCTCCACGTGGATATTTTTTATTTTCCACGTGGGCGTGATTCATTTCCTCCGAAGTTTCATTTCATTCCTCCGAGGAATTTTTTATTTCCTACCTGGGAAATAAAAATTCTCCACGTGGATATTTCGAAATATCCACGTGGAAATCAGTTTTCCCCGACACGGCGCCGTTTCGATATGTAGTCGTCTCTAAATTATTGTAACGAGCTGGCGTTGAGTTTGCCCTGTTTTTTTTTGGCTGTTGGCTGGAGTGATCAGAGCTATTGGAACCATCGGAGTGATTGGAGCTATCGGTATGATCGGACTTCTAGCCTCTAATCTCTAACCTCTAATCTCTAGCCTCTAACCTCTAATTTCGTATCTTTGCGGTTAAGAACATGTTGCTCATCCCTTTATTCTCTACGAGATGTCTTTACCACAAGAACCCGCAGTAGCCCATACGCCCCAGGTGTCGGTCATCGTGCCTGTCTACAATATCGAGCGGTACCTTCGTCGCTGTCTAGACAGCATACTAGGGCAGACGATGTCTGACTGGGAGGCGATCTGCGTTGATGACGGCAGCCCTGACAGGTCGGCAAGCATACTCGCAGAGTATGCCGAGCGTGATAGCCGCTTCCGTATCCTAACGAAGGAAAACGGAGGCCTCTCCTCTGCACGCAATGCCGGGACCGCCTGGGCGCGAGGCAAGTATGTCAACTATGTGGACTCGGACGACTTCATCCACCCGCAGACCTTCGAACTGGCAGTGGCTCTGGCAGAGCGTGATAGATCTGACATCGTATCGTGGGTGCCTGATATGATCTACAAGCGTCGGCTGCTCCTGCGCGCTAAGCTGGGACAGCCTTATGACGATGTAGTGCCCTGGAGCATGTCTCACCGCTACAATCTGAGTAAGGTACATGCGGTCTGCACGACGGAGGTGATAAGACATGCGACGAATCATCGCTGGCACGATGGCGTCACGGATCCCATCCGCTACTTCTACGCTTGGCGTCATCTAGTACGCCGGGAGCTAGCGGTAGAGACTCCTTTTGTGGAGGGGCTGAAGTTTGAAGACTTTCCCTGGTGGAGTGACCTGATGCTCCGCTCCCCACGTGTCACCATCACGCAGCTACCGCTTTACTATTACTACTATAATAAGGAGTCTATCACGAGTGCCTCGACAGAGTGCCACAAGATGACTCACTGGATCGCTGGCATCCGCCACACCTTCCCGCAGTATGCCACGACGGCATCTGAAGTTCAGCGGAGGTGCTGGGAGCAGCAATGTCTCTGGGCGGTCTTATGCGACCGCATCTCCAAGCAACTCTATAGGGTGCAGGACGAGACAAGCCGTGCGACCCTCGTACCGCTACTGCGAGAGCTGTGGAATATGGGTGTCTTTGCGACACCCTATAACAAGCGCACGAAGTATCATCAAGGTCGTATCAAAGAGTACATAGGCCTGTGACCCCCTACATCATCTTACTGAGCTTACTGCTCCTCTTTACCGCGCTGTACTACAGAGACCAGCGCTTCGAGGGGCTATACCAGCTCTTCACCTTTGCCCTGCTGGTCGGCTTCGCTGGTCTGCGTGTCGGACTGGGGCAGGACTACGAGGTGTATGAGAACGGGTACAACTGGATCAAGTCCGAATCCTTTCAAGCTTTTGAGCCGTTGTGGCGAGGCTTGATACTGGGGATGCACGCTGTGGGGCTGAGCTTTCGCTCCTTCATGATGCTCACCTCGGCCATTACGATCGCTCTATTCTTTCGGGGCATACGGCGTCTCTCCATCTCCTATCCGCTAGGGATTCTTTTCTTTGTCCTCTTCAATACGGGCTACCTAGAGACACTCAATGGAGTGCGACAGTGTCTCGCCCTGATGATCACCTTTGCCGCCTTTCATCTTTATGTGGAGCGACGCTACTGGCGTTTCTTCCTTTGGGTGGTCCTCTCCTGTCTGGTACACAGCTCCTCGGTGATCTGGTTTATCCTCTTACCGCTGATGTCGATACGATGGGACTGGCGTGTCTTGACAGCCCTGCTTGTAGTGACGCTCGCCGTGGGGGGCCCGCTCTTTAAGGCGATCGGAAGTGCGCTGGAGCCAATACTGCCAGAGCGGTACGCCTTCTACATATCCACTCAGGGATTGGACACACACCAAGGATGGGTCAACATATTGACCCAAAACGGGATGGCTGTCCTACTACTCATCGGGTCGCTCTATCTAGATAAGGAGCGTGACCGGGTGACTTGTCTAGCGATCCTGCTCATCGCTTTCAGCAGTATGATCTACAACTGTACCCTCTCCTCAAGCGTGGCTATGCGCTTTATGTACAATCCAGGCATTATGATCTGCGTGGCACTGCCTAACCTCCTGCTATCGGTAAAAGATCGATGGTATCAGCTGACTATTGCTGGCGTGATGATTCTTTACTTCCTCTTTACGGTCAACAATGTGATGGATCCAGGTAGCTCCCTCCATACCTACCGCTGGATCTATGACGACTACATCTATACCCCTACGCTATGGTAACCAATGAGCCTACATCGCCTAGAGCGATTGCCTTTGTGGTGAATCAGATCCGTCCGCAAGGTCCTCTCTTTGTGGTGCGAGACATCGTTGCAGGACTACCCGAGGGCTACTACAAGCCTTACATCATACAGCTCTGCTCTCTAGAGCCTCAGGGCGAGGCGATGGCTGACGAGCTGCAAGCACTGGGATGCGAGATCATCGAGCTAGGCTTCACACGGGGGCAGCTAGAGCTATTTCCCCGCTCTGCGGCAAGGCTGCTCGACGAGTGCCTACAGCACTACAACATCACACTGGTGCATAGTCACACCTACCAGCCAGACATCGTCACCAGCTATCTGACTCATCGATACATACTGCTGACGACCCAGCACAACATCGCTAAGCTTGACTTCACCTACGGCAAGGGGCGTCTGATCGGAGGCTATATGTGTCGTCGCCTGATGCGCGCCTTGTCTCGTCACCGTGAGGTGGTCTGCGTCTCGCACGTCTGTCGTGACTACTACCGCAAGTCGCTCCCCACCAAGGTCAGTGTCTATGTCGCTCCCAATGGGATAGACAACGAACGCTTCACGCCTCCCGTTACTCCCACCGAAAAGGCGCAGCTGCGTCGCCAGCTAGCGCTCCCCGAGCAGGGCTATATCATCACCTATTGCGGGGGACTCATCAAGCGCAAAGACCCAGAGCTGATCCTGCGCGCCTTGCGCCGTCTGAAGAGGCGGCACCAGCTACCGAGTGACTTACGTCTTCTGATCCTCGGCAAGGGCCCTCTAGAGCGACGCTGCAAGCATCTAGCGAAGCCCCTAGGTGAGCAGGTTCAGTTTGTCGGCTTTACCGATTGTGTGGCGGAGTACCTAGGAGCCTCAGATGCCTTGATCACGGCTAGTCATGCTGAGGGCTTGCCGCTCAACGTCATCGAGGGCGTTGCATCGGGATGCGTGGTCATTCACTCGAATTTGCCTATCTTTGGCGAGATTTTGGAGTCTGTACCACAGATGGCTGCTCTACGATTTGACCTAGGAAGTGTATCTCAGTGTGCCGATTGTATACTAAAAGCACCCTCTGTTACGTTTGATAGACAAGAAGCTCTAGAGATGGGACGTCTGTATGGTGGCCAGCGCATGGCTCTGCAGTACCATCGCATCTACCAGCAGCTCCTGCGAAAGTATCTTGGATAACTCATAACTAGCGTAGACAATAACTAGGTGTTAACAACTGGCTCTATAGTACTCTACAAGAGCAATGCATTCTTTGTGGAGCAGATCATTGAGGACTTCTTTCGGACGCCCTCAGAGCCACGCGTAGTGACCGACAAGCAGCTCTACCTGATTGACAATTCGCCCACAGATGCGCTACGCTTCCTAGCAGATCTACCCGTCGGCGACGGACGTATCTACTACGAGCATCAGCCGAGCAACCTAGGCTTTGGCAAGGCGCACAACATAGCCATACGCCTAGCCCACGATCAGGGAGCACGATACCATGTGATCATCAATCCGGATGTACGCTTTGACGAGACTGTGCTAGACACCCTGACCTCCTATATGGAGGCGCACGAGGAGGTGGGGCTCGTATCGCCTTTTGTCTCCTACCCCGATGGTCGTCCGCAGCAGCTCTGCAAGCTCTTACCTAGACCATGGGATGTGCTCTTGCGTCGCTTCTCTTTCAGCCAGTGGGTACGCAACAAGATCAATAGGCGCTACGAGATGCATTGGCTAGACTATAGCGAGCCCGTAGAGGTACCCTATCTGTCTGGTTGCTTCATGTTTACACGCATGAAGATATTGGAGCGTGTGGGGGGCTTCGACGAGCGGTTCTTTATGTATGTCGAGGATATCGATCTCTCTAGGCGCATCGGACAGATCTCTAAGACGATCTGTCATCCCGAAGCTAAGATCACGCATGTCCACAGCCGAGGCTCTTATCACGATGCCAAGCTCCTATGTCACCATATCTCCTCGATGGTCAAGTACTTCAACAAGTGGGGCTGGTGGTGTGATGCTGAGCGCAAAGAGGTCAATGCGCGCTATATTCCTAAGGATGCGAAGCTATGAGTATAGAACTACCCCTCTCTGTCATCATACCTGTATATAATGGCGCAAAGACCATCGTTCGTTGCTTAGACTCTCTCGTCGCTATCCCTAACGCTGCGACAGCTCTGGAGATCATCGTGATCAATGACGGGAGCCAGGATGAGACACTGGAGGTGGTGACCGACTACCAAGCGCAGCACCCAGAGCAGACCATCAGCGTCATCACCCAGGTCAATCAAGGGCAGTCCGCCGCTCGCAATAGAGGCTTGGAGGTGGCTCAGGGAGCCTACGTGTGGTTTGTCGATGCCGACGACTGGGTAGATAGTGTTGCAGCTGATTACCTTCTCTCGCTCATTGCGGAGGAGCCGTACGATATGCTCTGCTTTGGCGTGCGCAATCGCAGCGAAGAGGATGAGGTCCCTTCTGAGTGGATGGACAGCTCGGTACATGACTTTGATCAACTTCAGTGTACCGACGGGAGAGCACTCTTGACGCAGCACAACTTATCGGGCAGTGTCTGTCCCTTTCTGTGGCGACGCACCATGCTGGAGGAGCATCAGGCACGCTTTATGGAGGGGTTGCTCCATGAAGATGCACTCTTCTACTGGCACTACACAGCCTTTGCCAAGCGGGTGCTTCTCGTTCCTATCGTAGCTTATTACTACTACCAGAGAGCAGAGTCTACAATTCACAACCCCAACACGCTACATCTCCGAGGCGTCTCTCGCCTAGAGGGTTCCTTTAGGTTGCTCGAGTGCGCCAATGAGGTAAAAGATCTAGACTCGGTCTACCTGACGCTAGCCTCAGATTTTTATCGAGCAGGTCTACGCATGGTCGCTCGCTATGGCAAGGTCTCCGAACTCAAAGCATACACGCAGCGTATGGAGCAGTCGGGAGACCACAAGCTCCTCATGCGCTATGCCGGTCGTAAGGGTGCTCCGCTCATCCGCATAGCTCACCGCGCCCCTTGGCTCTTCGGCTTGATCGCTCACATACTTCCCCCTGTAGCATAGACTGGTATGTATCGTAACTATATCAAGCGACTACTAGATATCATCTGCTCCTTGCTAGGGCTCATCATCCTGTCTCCACTGCTTCTTGTGGTGATCGTGGTGATGTCCTTTGCCAATAAGGGGGCGGGGGTCTTCTTTTCCCAAGCACGTCCTGGACGAGGTGAGCGGCTCTTTAATATGTACAAGTTCAAGTCGATGACCGATGAGCGAGACGCTTCAGGTAATTTGCTCCCCGATGCGAAGCGACTGACCGCTATGGGGCGGTTTATCCGCAAGACCTCTATCGACGAGCTACCACAGCTGTGGAATGTACTACGAGGCGATATGAGTCTCGTGGGTCCTCGCCCCTTCCTGGCTACTTACCGACAGATCCCTACGGAGCGCAGGAAGGTGGAGATCATCAGTGTCTCTATCGAGGGCGATGCGATAGAGATCACACCAGCACAGCGCGTACGCTATGAGGTGCGCCCTGGCATCACAGGCTTAGCGCAGATCAATGGCCGCAACAAGCTGAGTTACCAGCATCGCTTTGAGTATGATGCGTGGTATGTACGTCACCTCTCCTTGGCACTAGACCTCAAGATCCTCTTAAAGACAGTCGGTTTAACCCTCCGGATGAAAGATGTCTCCTCGGCAACGGGTGAGACCTCCGAGATATTTACTGGAGAGGACTAAAGCTCCCCGCACCTTCTTTTATTTTGACCCTAAAGCTCCTCGTGATTTGCATATCTCGTGGAGATTTGGTTACTTTGCGGTGTAATAGTAATCACAAAGTAATCACAGCCTATAGGATAGATAGCTACCTTTTATAAATACAAAGGATACTCTCTATATGACCACACTCCGTACGTGCAGCGACGATGAGCTCGTCTGCCAATATTGTGAGGGCTGTGATAGAGCTTTTGCAGAGCTCCTCCGTCGGTACGAAACTGACATACATAACTATATCTATCTAACTATCGCTGATAGCGATGTCGCTGACGATCTCTTTCAGGAGGTCTTCATCAAGGTAATGCGTACCCTAAAGGATGGTAAGTACCATGCCAAGGGCAAGTTCAAAGCTTGGCTCCTGCGCCTGACGCATAATATGATGATGGATCACTTCCGACGGGAGAAGCGGACACTCTACGTGACCAACTACGATGCCAATCAGCAGATCCTCGACTTGACACCTGCGAGTGACCTCCCTGAGGACTTCTTCGATGATCAGGAGGCACTGTACCACCAGATATCGCTCTGTGTGGAGGATCTACCCGAAGCACAGCGAGAGGTCCTTAAGATGAGGATTTATGAAGACATACCCTTTAAGGAGATCGCTGAGCGTACCGAGGTAAGCATCAGCACAGCCCTCGGGCGTATGCGCTATGCTCTGATCAATCTGCGCAAGATGATCCGAGAGCGCAATATTGCGCCCGTCTAAGCGTTTAGTCTGTGTAAGGGGGATCGAGCAAGCTGTAGCCCATAGGACTGACAGCATCACCCTCCCCCACTACATGACTAGACGACTATGGATATACGACTACCTTATCTCACCCCCACAGAGCTCTCTCAGGCTCTAAACGATGCCGCACAAGCGAGACGCTCCACGCATCATCAAGAGATGATACAGCACCTACTCGAGCTAGCGCAGAGTGGAGACTGTTGCAAAAGTCAACAGTCTCACAATCTTGCTTGCAAGATTGTCTAGACTTTGCAGAAAGGATGAAGCGCAAGGCGCTGAGGGTGAGGTCTGAAGGGAGCATACATCCGTATGTGACCGAAGCCGAATCCCGAAAGCAACACAGCGATTCGCCTTTATGCAACAGTCTCAGAGTGGTGTGTAGGACTCACTATCTGCAGACAGCAACCGACTGCTGCCCCACCCTTTCCCTTAAGACATACTCCAAGCGAGCTGACTAGTACTCAGAGAGAGACTAGACGGCTCGCTTCTTTTTATAGCGCCTTGTGACGACCTCTCGGTTGGAGATCGTCATATCTCTATATCGAGACTGTTGCAAAAGTCAACAATCTCATATCGATGAGTTTTTAGTATCTTTGTGGGACACGAAATTAAGATTGCAACCAGTAATTATGAAGAGAACCTGTAAGTTTACACTCGACGCTACACTGCCCAAGTACCCCACCTTTGAGGAGGGCATCCGTCGAGCACCGGATAGGGGCTACAGCTTGACCCCTGCACAGACACGTGTGGCACTACAGAATGCGCTGCGCTATGTACCTAAAGAGCTCCACGCTGAGCTAGCACCCGAGTTCCTCAAGGAGCTCAAGGAGCGTGGTAAGATCTACGCTTATCGCTATCGTCCCGAGGGTGACCTCAAGGCTGGTCCTATCGATAGCTACAAGGGTAAGTGTATCGAGGGTAAGGCCTTCCAGGTGATGATCCACAATAACCTCTCACACGCCGTAGCACTCTACCCTTACGAGCTGGTCACCTATGGTGAGACAGGTCAGGTGTGCCAAAACTGGCTCCAGTATCGCCTCATCATCAAGTACCTCGAGGAGCTCACACAGGATCAGACACTCGTCATCGAGAGCGGACACCCGCTGGGTCTCTTCGCTTCGCACCCCTCAGCACCTCGTGTCATCATCACCAACTCGATGATGGTCGGTCTCTATGACAATATCAAGGACTGGGAGATAGCTGCTCAGATGGGCGTCGCCAACTATGGTCAGATGACTGCTGGTGGCTGGATGTACATCGGGCCGCAGGGTATCGTACACGGTACGTTCAACACGCTGCTCAACGCTGGTCGTCAGCAACTACATATCCCGAGCGGTGGCAACCTCGCTGGCAAGCTCTTTATCTCCTCTGGTCTAGGCGGTATGAGTGGTGCACAGCCTAAGGCTGCCGACATCGCTGGTGCTACCTCGATCATCGCTGAGGTGGATATGTCTCGTATCATGACTCGCTACAATCAGGGCTGGGTGAAGCATATCGCCAAGACGATCCCCGAGGCACTCAAGCTTGCTGAGGAGGGTATGAAGGCTGGTGAGCCTTGCTCTATCGCTTACCATGGTAATGTGGTCGACCTGCTGGAGTACTGTGTCGAGCACAATGTACACATCGACCTACTCTCCGACCAGACGAGCTGTCACGCTGTCTACGAGGGTGGTTACTGCCCTGTGTCGCTCACCTTTGAGGAGCGCACCGACCTGCTGGCACACGACAGAGAGCGTTTCTGCCAGGAGGTAGACAAGGGTCTGCACCGTCACTACGAGGCTATCAAGGCTTTGGTGGCTCGTGGCACTTACTTCTTTGATTATGGTAATGCCTTTATGAAGGCTTGCTTCGATGCGGGCATTCAGGAGATCTCTCGCAATGGCGTAGACGACAAGGATGGCTTCATCTGGCCAAGCTACGTAGAGGACATCATGGGGCCTGAGCTCTTTGACTACGGCTATGGTCCATTCCGCTGGGTATGCCTCAGCCACGACCACGAAGATTTGATCAAGACCGATCACGCTGCTATGGAGTGCATCGACCCGGATCGTCGTGAGCAGGATCGTGACAACTATATATGGATACGTGACGCTGAGAAGAATCAGCTCGTCGTCGGTACCGAGGCGCGTATCCTCTATCAGGATGCTGCAGGCCGTCTGAAGATCGCCCTCAAGTTCAACGATATGGTACGTCGTGGCGAGGTTGGCCCGATCATGATCGGTCGTGACCACCACGATGTGAGCGGTACGGATAGCCCCTTCCGTGAGACGTCCAACATCCGTGACGGTAGTAACGTCATGGCCGACATGGCTGTCCAGTGCTTTGCGGGCAACTGCGCTCGTGGTATGAGCCTCGTCGCTCTGCACAACGGTGGTGGCGTCGGTATCGGCAAGGCGATCAACGGTGGCTTTGGTATGGTCCTCGATGGTAGCCGTCGTGTCGACGAGATCCTCCGTCAGGCTATGACGTGGGATGTCATGGGCGGTGTAGCTCGCCGTGCGTGGGCTCGCAATGAGAACGCGCTGTCTACCTCTCGCGAGTTCAACGAGGAGCACTCCGACCTCTACCACATCACCATCCCCTTCCTCGTGGATGACGCTCTTCTTGATGAGGTGCTGAAATAGACCTTCATCGAGCATAACGAAAAGCCTCGCCTCTCTAAGCACACAGCTTAGGGGGGCGAAGCTTTTTTCCGTACTTTTGCCAAGTACTCACGGACTAATGGAAGAAAGACACCACTATACAGGACTAACGGATGCGCAGGTTCTGGAGAGCCGCAAGAAGCATGGCGCAAATATCCTGACACCCCCTAAGAAAGCACCGCTATGGCGGCAGTTCTTGGAGAAGTTTGCCGATCCGCTCATCATCATCTTGCTGATTGCTGGCGGACTATCTATCGGCATCTCCTGCTACGAGTACTTTAGGCTGGGTGAGGGTGCCGAGGTTTTCTTCGAGCCGGTGGGTATCTTCGTGGCGATCCTGCTCGCTACGGGGCTCGCCTTTTACTTTGAGCTACAGGCAGACAAGGAGTTCACCATCCTCAATCAGGTGCATGACGACGAGCTGGTGACCCTCATCCGCAATGGCAATGTGACGCAGGTGCCACGCCGGGAGGTGGTCGTAGGCGACATCGTACGCCTAGGCACTGGCGAGGAGGTGCCAGCAGACTGCGAGCTACTCGAGGCGACGATGCTGCAGATGGACGAATCGACTCTCACGGGAGAGCCATTCTGCAACAAAAGCGTTCATCCCGAGGAATTTGACAAGAGTGCTACCTACCCGACCGATCAGGTGATGAAAGGGACCAAAGTGATGGAGGGGCACGGCATCTGCAAGGTCCTCGCCGTGGGCGACAAAACGGAGCAGGGCAAGGTATTCGAAGCGGTTCAAATCGTGGATGACGTCAAGACGCCACTCAGCGAACAGCTCGATGGTTTGAGCCGATGGGTCACGAGGGTGAGCTACGGCATCGCAGCCCTCATCGTCGTGGGGCGTATCGTCGCTTACCTTGTCGCCAACGGCACCGACATCTTTGGCTCTGTGGAGCAGGCTACGCCCTTCTTTGCTTACATTCTGCAGACCTTGATGATTGCTGTGACGCTCATCGTCGTGGCGGTGCCAGAGGGCTTGCCGATGGCGGTGACGCTGAGTCTAGCCTACAGTATGCGTCGTATGCTACGGACCAATAACTTGGTGCGCAAGATGCACGCCTGCGAGACGATGGGCGCGACCACCGTCATCTGTACCGATAAGACGGGTACGCTAACGCAAAACCAGATGAGCGTTGACGAGATGAAGCTCTACGGCGACACCCCTCAGGATCTACTCCACGAGGGCATTGCGGTCAATTCAACCGCTTCGCTTGATCTCTCCGACCCCGCCAATCCACAGGTGCTAGGCAATCCAACGGAAGGCGCTCTGCTCCTATGGCTTCACGGTCAGGGGGTCGACTACCGCTCTTTGCGAGAGCATGCGGAGGCGGTCGCTGAGGTACCATTCTCCACAGAGCGCAAATATATGGCGACGCTCGTTGCGTCTGCCACGTTGCCAGGCCAGCGGGTACTCTATATTAAAGGAGCGCCCGAGATCGTCTTCGACCTATGCGCTGAGTCTGCCGTCAGCCGTGAGGAGCTGGAGCAGCAGTTGGCCGAGTATCAGCGACGCGCCATGCGTACGCTAGGCTTTGCCTACCAATTGGTCGAGGAGGGCGACTCGGTGATTGAGTCAGCTCAATTGACCGCCAGCAAGCTCCACTTCATCGGTGTAGTCGCCATCGCCGACCCCGTCCGCGTAGAGGTGCCCGCCGCGGTGCAGGAGTGTATTGACGCGGGGATCGATGTGAAGGTAGTCACGGGCGACACCTCCGGCACGGCACGCGAGATAGCTCGTCAGATCGGTCTGTGGGACGACAGCCGAGATGGGGCGAATAGCATCATCACGGGACCGGACTTTGCTGCGCTCTCTGACGAAGAGCTCCTAGCACGTGTCAACGAACTGAAGATCATCTCTCGAGCGCGTCCGATGGACAAGAAGCGACTCGTAGAGGCACTCCAAAGCAAAGGTCACGTGGTGGCTGTCACGGGCGACGGCACCAACGATGCGCCGGCTCTCCGTGCGGCACACGTCGGGCTCTCCATGGGCGATGGTACGAGCGTTGCCAAGGAGGCTTCGGACATTACGATCATCGACAACTCCTTTAGCAGTATCGGCAAGGCGGTCATGTGGGGACGCTCACTTTATCAAAACATTCAGCGCTTCCTACTCTTCCAGTTGACTGTCAATGTGACCGCCTGTCTACTGGTTCTCTGTGGCGCCTTCATGGGCACAGAGTCCCCGCTGACTGTCACGCAGATGCTCTGGATCAATCTGATTATGGACACCTTTGCCGCTATGGCGCTAGCCTCGCTACCACCCTCTGAGAGTGTGATGAAAGACAAGCCACGTGACCGCAACGCTTTCATCCTCAACAGGCCGATGCTACGAGAGATCATTGGCGTGGGAGGCTTCTTCTTTGCGATGCTACTGGTGCTGCTCTATATCTTCCAGCGCACCGATGTGACGCAGCTGACCGACCTGCTCACGATGCAGCTTGGCCCTAAGGGACATGTCTCAGCATACGAGCAGACGCTCCTCTTCACGATCTTCGTGATGACCCACTTCTTCTACCTCTTCAATGCGCGCGCCTTCGAGACAGGGCGCAGTGCGCTTCACTTCAAGGGGTGTCGCGGACTGCTCACCATCGTCGCGATCATCCTCATTGGTCAGATAGCGATGGTCGAGGTGCCGGGGATACAGCAGTTCTTCAACGTAACAGGGCTCAAGCTTATCGACTGGGTCATCATCTTCGTCGGCTCCTCGCTCGTCCTCTGGGTGCGTGAGCTGTGGCATCTCGTGACGAGTAGAGGTTAGAGGTTAGAGATTAGAAGTTAGAGATTAGAGGTTAGAAGGGATCAGAGTGCTAGTGTCTCTAGTGCTCCTAGGTCTAAGGTCTAATCTCTAACTTCTAATCTCTAACCTCTAATTTCGTATCTTTGCTTTGATAAAAGGAGTAGCTATGAAAAGAAGTCCCCTCAATGACATCATAATCCGTGGTTGCCGCGTCAACAACCTCAAAGGTATAGACCTCGACATACCGCGTGGGGAGCTGGTCGTCATCACGGGTGTGAGCGGATCGGGCAAGAGTTCGCTCGCCTTCGACACGCTCTACGCTGAGGGGCAGCGTCGCTATGTGGATAGTCTGTCGTCGTACGCACGGCAGTTTCTCATGCGTATGAAGAAGCCTGAGTGCGACCAGATCAAGAACCTCCCGCCAGCCGTGGCTATCGAGCAGCGGGTGATCAGTCGCAATCCACGCTCTACCGTCGGCACCTCTTCAGAGATCGATGACTACCTGCGTGTCTTGATGGCGCGTGTGGGCAAGCT
This sequence comes from uncultured Porphyromonas sp., assembly GCF_902489635.1. GTDB lineage: Bacteria > Bacteroidota > Bacteroidia > Bacteroidales > Porphyromonadaceae > Porphyromonas. The sequence goes on from NZ_CABUAN010000042.1 coordinate 12,940, forward strand.
CTACTCGCCTATCAGTGGCGAGCTGGTCAAGCGGCACACCGCTGCCGACGTCGTCGAGGTGGCACACCAAATACCGACCGATAGCAAGCTTTACATCCTAGCAGATCTCTATCCGCCTGAGGGGCGGCGTCTCATCGAGCATCTGATGCTCCTCCAGGGGCAGGGGTACAACCGTGTCCTCATCGACGACACCATCTATCGTATCGAAGATGTGAGCAATAAAGAGCTACGCGAGGCGAAGCAAGTGCAGCTGATCGTAGATCGTCTGACCGTCCGCACGGGCGACGACAGCTACGAGTCGCGCCTCGGGGACTCTATCGAGATAGCGCTCTACGAGGGGCGGGAGACCTGTGCCCTGCGCTGGCAAGATAGTGAGGGAGCGTGGAGCAGCGAGGGCCGGCGCAACTTTAGCGCACGCTTTGAGGCAGATGGACGAACCTTTACAGAGCCTACGCCAGACCTTTTCAACTTCAACAGTCCCGCGGGTGCCTGCACCGTCTGCGGAGGCTTTGGCTCGATCCTTGGCATTGACCCTGAGCGGGTGATCCCCGACGACAGCCTCTCGCTCTACGAGGGGTGCGTGGATTGCTGGCGTGGGGCTAAGTCTTCCGAGTGGGCGAAAGCTTTCATGCACGAGGCGAAGCGCTTTGACTTCCCCATCCACACACCCTACGCTGAGCTAACGCAAGAGCAGCGTGACCTGCTTTGGCATGGACACGAAGGCGGAGGCTGGGGCAAAGGAACGCTCTACGGCATCGACGACTACTTCGCCATGCTCCAGAAAGACATTTACAAGATCCAGAACCGTGTGCGACTGGCGCACTATCGGGGCAAAAGCGAGTGCTACGCTTGCCACGGCGGTAGACTCAAGGAGGATGCCCTGCTCTTTACCTATATGGGTAAGAACTTTCACCAGATCGGGCAAATGTCGATCCGGGAGGCATTGACCTTCTTTGCCCAAGAGCTAGAGAATCCCGAGGAAGCTAAGATAGCGGAGCGTCCGCTCAAGGAGATCCGCAACCGACTCCGCACGCTAGACGGTGTGGGGCTCGGTTACCTGACCCTAGACAGACGGTCGAACACCCTCTCGGGCGGTGAGAGCCAGCGCATCAACCTAGCGACACGTCTGGGCAACAGCCTCGTCGGCTCGATGTACATACTGGATGAGCCGAGCATCGGACTGCACGACCGAGACACCGATCGGCTGATCTCGGTCATCAAGGAGCTACGTGACCAGGGCAACACGGTCATCGTCGTGGAGCATGACGAGCTAACGATACGTGCGGCCGACTACCTCATTGATATGGGACTTGATGCGGGTCGCCTCGGAGGCGAGGTGATCTACCACGGCAAACCGAGTGACATAACGTCCAAGACGCCGGGCTATACGGCGGCTTATCTGACGGGGCGCGAGGAGATACCTGTACCCAAGCATCGTCGTCCAGTGCAGCGCAAACTGACGATGCACCGGGTGCATAAGAACAATCTGAAGGGCTTCGATGTGGACATCCCGCTCTTTAACATGACGGTGGTCACGGGCGTGAGCGGTTCGGGCAAGAGTACCCTCATCTCCGACCTACTCGTGGAGGAGCTACAGCGCATCATCAATGCACGTCCTCGAGAGACGCAGAGCCGTATGCTGACGGGAGACGTTGACCTTGTGGAGCAGGTCCTTTACGTGGACCAAAACAGCGTGGGGCGCAGCACACGCTCCAACCCGGTCACCTATATAGATGCCTTTACGCCGATCCGCGAACTGTACGCTGACCAACCTTTGGCAAAGCAAATGGGCTACAAACCTTACTTCTTCTCCTTTAATAAGGAGGGCGGACGCTGCGAAGTGTGCAAGGGCGATGGCGTCGTCGAGGTGCCGATGCAGTTTATGACGGACATCACGCTGGTCTGCGATGCGTGCGAGGGAAAACGCTTTCAGAAGAATATCCTCGAGGTTACTTACCACGGGGTCAACATTTACGACCTGCTGGAGATGACGGTGGACCAAGCGATTGAGTTCTTTACCAAGTATCCAGCCGATCAAACCACTTCGATCATCCGTCTCCTCGAGGGGTTGCAGCGTGTCGGCCTAGGCTACCTGCAGCTAGGGCAAAACAGTTCGACGCTCTCGGGCGGTGAGAACCAGCGCCTCAAGCTCGCTTACTACCTCGGTCGTGACCACGAGCCGCACACGCTCTTCGTCTTCGATGAGCCGACCACGGGACTACACTTTCACGACATATCTACGCTCCTCGCCGCCTTCCATGACTTGATCGACCAGGGGCACTCGGTGCTGATCATCGAGCACAACATGGAGGTGATCAAGAGCGCCGACTACATTATCGACCTAGGACCCGACGGGGGCGACAAGGGTGGACAGCTCGTGGTGGCTGGCACGCCCGAGGAGGTCGCCGCCTGCCCCGACTCGGTCACGGGTCACTACCTCAAGGAGAAGCTCAAACCCCGCAAAGCGTAAGACCCTATGGACAGCAAAAAGCTCTACTACTCTCACCGAGAGGTGGCCGACATGCTTGAGGAGGCGCAGTCGACGGTGCGCTACTGGGTTAACACCTTTGCCGTGCAGGTACGTCGCAGTAGCACGGGACGACTCAAGTATTCGCAAGATAATTTGCGCGAATTGCAGCTGATCCGTCACCTGCTACGAGAGTCCGACCTAACGATCGACGGTGCCAAGGCGACTCTCCGACACAACCCCCAAGAGGCGGAGCAACGTGCCGAGGCGATCGCCCAGCTCAAAGCAGTGCGCGACGAACTTATCGAGCTGCGCCAGCTCATCGAGCAGATCGAGCGCTACACCTCCGCCAGCGAAGTGCGTGACCGCCTCCGCCAAGAGGGACTCCTCTAGTTCCTTTTCTAGCTTTCCTCCCCTACTTTAGGGGGTTGCCGAGACGAGGCGTATGCTTTTTTTTGGTACTTTTGGGGCTATAACGACCTAATAGACTATTTATCCCGTGGCTAAGAAAGAGATCGCCGAGACCCCGATGATGCGGCAATACTTGCAGTTCAAGAAGAAGCATCCCGATGCTATCTTGCTCTTTCGTGTGGGCGACTTCTACGAGACCTTTTCCGACGATGCCATCGAGGCGTCCAAGATCCTCGGCATCACGCTAACCAAGCGTGCCAATGGAGCCGCGCAGCATGTCGAGCTGGCCGGCTTTCCCCACCATGCGCTCGATACTTACCTGCCTAAGCTGGTGCGGGCGGGCAAGCGAGTGGCTATCTGCGATCAGCTCGAAGACCCAAAGCTGACCAATAAGTTGGTCAAGCGGGGCATCACCGAGATCGTCACCCCCGGCGTGGTCACCACGGACAATGTCCTCCAGAGCAAGCAAAACAACTTCCTCGCAGCCGTCTACCCCGAAGCTAAAGGGGAGAACCGCTACGGCCTAGCACTGCTCGACCTCTCGACGGGAGAGTTTTACGCCAGCGAATGCACCGATCAGGTACTCGCCAAGCTCATCTCCGGCTACAACCCCAAGGAGATCCTCATCGAGCGCAAGCATCGTGACCGTCTGCAACGCCTTCTCCAGCCCGAGGGGCATCTCTCGGACTACGACGACTGGATCTTCTCCGAGAGCAACAACCGAGAGCGTCTCCTGCAGCACTTCGGCACGCTCTCGCTCAAGGGCTTCGGCATCGACACCCTCCCGCTAGCGATCACCGCGGCGGGTGCCGTGCTGCACTATCTCGACATGACGAAGCACACCGAGATCGGCCACATCACCCGCATCGTACGCATTGACGAGCAGCGACATGTGCGCATCGACGGCTTTACGGCTCACAGCCTGGAGCTCACCACCCCGATGAATGCGGGTGGCATCACGCTCCGACAGATCCTCGATCAAACGGTCACCCCGATGGGTGCTCGCCTGCTGGATCAGTGGATAGCCTTCCCGCTAAAAGAGCTCCAAGCGATCCAACAGCGTCAGAGCATTGTCGCAAACCTTGTGGACAATCCGCAGCTGCGCACCCAGCTCACCGACCAGATGAAGGAGATAGGTGACCTGCAGCGACTCGTGGGGCGTGTCGCCATGGGACGCATCACCCCGCGCGAAGTGGTCCGCCTCGGACTCTCCATCGCTCTCATCGCCCCCATACGGCAGCTCGCTCTAGACGAAGGCGAGGAGACCCTCACGGCACTCTGCTCGCTACTCGATCCCTGCACGCAGTTGTGCCAGCAAATCACTTTCCAGCTCAACCCCGAGGCGCCGCAGCAGATCGGCAAGGGAGAGACCATCGCTGAGGGCTTTTGCGAAGAGCTAGACCAGCTGCGACGTCTGCTTAAGTCCGGCAAGCAATACCTCGACGACCTCCTCGCTCGTGAGACGGAGCACACCGGCATCGCCAGTCTCAAGATAGGCTTCAACAATGTCTTCGGCTACTACCTTGAGGTGCGCAACACCTACAAGGAGCAAGTGCCCGAAGAGTGGATTCGCAAGCAAACGCTCGTCAGTGCCGAGCGATACATTACCCAAGAACTAAAGGAATACGAAGAGAAGATCCTCGGCGCCGAAGATCGTATCCTAGCTCTAGAGCAGGAGCTCTTTGCGAAGCTCATCGGGACGCTTCAGCAGTTTGCCAACCAACTCCTACAAAATGCTCAGATCTTAGCGCAGCTCGATGTCCTAGCCTCGCTAGCCGCTGTTGCCGAGGCGTATGACTACTGTCGCCCCACGCTCAACGAGGGCTACGACCTGGAGATCGTTGACGGTCGCCACCCAGTCATCGAGCGAACCCTCCCAGCGGGGCAACCTTACATCCCCAACGATGTGCGGCTCTCTCCCATCGACTGCCAGATCATGATCATCACCGGACCCAACATGAGCGGTAAGAGTGCCCTCCTCCGCCAGACGGCGCTCATCGTGATCATGGCGCAGATGGGAAGCTTCGTACCCGCTACCTCAGCCACCATCGGCATCGTCGACTCGGTCTACACCCGTGTGGGTGCCTCGGACAATATCGCCGTGGGCGAGTCCACCTTTATGGTTGAGATGCAAGAGGCTGCCAGCATCCTCAACAACTTGACCCCTCGTAGCTTGATCCTCTTTGACGAGCTGGGGCGTGGCACCAGTACCTTCGACGGGGTCTCCATAGCGTGGGCCATCGTCGAGTACCTGCACAGCACGACGCAGGGACGCGCCAAGACGCTCTTCGCCACGCACTACCACGAGCTCAACGAGCTGGCCGACCACCTCGAGCGGGTGCAGTGCTACAACGTCTCGGCACGCGAGATCGACGGTGAGATGCTCTTCCTCCGCAAGCTGGTCCCAGGCGGCTCAGCGCACAGCTTCGGTATCCAGGTAGCGAAGTTGGCCGGTATGCCCACCTGGATCGTGGCGCGTGCTGGCGAAGTGCTCCAGCACCTAGAGGCTTACCGCACCGAGAGCGACCAAGCCCCCGACTCAGCCACCCCCAGCACCTCTCAGAGCGGAGGCATGCAAATGTCTATCTTCCAGCTAGACGACCCAGTCCTCACGGCAGTCCGCACCAAGATCAACGAGCTAGACATCGACAACCTCACGCCCCTGGACGCCCTCAAGCAGCTCGACGCCCTCAAGCAGATGCTCAACAACTGACGCATAGCAGCCCTCATACAAATAACCCTGTGAGACTGTTGCAAAAGTCAACAGTCTCACAATCTTGCTTGCAAGATTGTCCTGA
>NZ_CABUAN010000043.1 GCF_902489635.1 uncultured Porphyromonas sp.
CTTTCATAGTTGTTGGGGTTGGCTTCCCAACTGTGTACTATTTCAGGAGAGGACAAAATAAAAAATATCCACGTGGAGATTTGAGATTTTCCACGTGGATATTCGAGAAAGGAGAGAATCGGACGAATTTCCCTGTAAAGATATGTTATTAGAGATTAGAGGTTAGAAGTTAGAGATCGGAGGATTCCCTCCCCACAGGGCGACGTCTCTCTAATTTTCGTACCTTTGCGGGGTAGAGGCATGGGGCGGCCGCTTATATATAGTTATTGTATAGGTCTGCCGGTCATGCTCCTTAATTTACTGATCACGTAAACGTATTAATCCCTAGAATCGTTATGGACGACTCCTTACCGCCGAGTGAGCCTCGAAGTCTCTCGTGTAGACCTCCTCTACTGCGGAGCCTACGCCCTAGCGTCTGCCTAGGGTATCCCAACGCCTAGATCTACTTGACTAGGTACCGCATAGGAGCAGGAGGTCTCTTAAGTTTCACCCCCTACCAATTACCCCTTAAGAGCCATAGATATTATGCGGAAGTTTTACCTACCCAAGCAGCAGTTTGCTCAAGTCGACACCCTAGAGCCACACACGTGGGTCAAAGTGGTGCAGCCCACCTCGGAGGATATAGACTACCTCTGCGACGAACTGGGCATCCCCGACGGCTTCATCGGAGATACAGCGGATAGCGATGAGCGCCCTCGTACGGAGGAGGAGGACGGCTGGCGACTCACCATCATACGTATCCCGATCGAGACACCCGAGGGCACGACCCCTTACAACACGGTCCCCATCGGTGTCATCTCGCACCTTGAGAAGCAGCTCGTCGTCACCATCTGCTACCACCGCACGGACCTCATTCCCGACTTCATCCAGCACAATCAGCGCAAGGGTATCTCGGTCGATACGGATATAGACTTTATTCTCCGGCTCATCATGAGCTCAGCCGTATGGTTTCTCAAGTACTTGAAGCAGATCAGCTTCCTGATCCTAGAGACCGAGGAGGCTCTGGAGAAAAGCATCCGCAACGAAGACCTCCTACGGATGATGCGCTTGCAGAAGTGCTTGGTTTACTTCAACACCTCCATACGAGGCAATGAGTCGGTCATCGGACGCTTTAAGGTGAGCCACTATGAGCAGTATGATGCCGATCTGGCGGAGGACGTCGCTATCGAGCTCAACCAGGCGTACAATATGGTCAATGTGTACAGCGATGTAATGAACGGGACGATGGATGCCTTCGGCGGGATCATCAACAATAATATCAATACGATCATGCGCCGCATGACCAGTATCTCGATGATCCTGATGCTCCCGACGTTGGTCGCCTCACTATATGGTATGAACGTCGATCTGCCGTGGGCTGAGCATCCGTTGGCCTTTATAGGGATTATGGTGGTCTGCTTGATCTTCTCGGCGATCGCTTTCTGGCTCTTTAAGCGCATCCACTGGTTCTAGTTTCAGACGCTTTAGACGTTTATGCTACTAGATACGAGTAGTACACAGGTCTTTTATGCCTTTCTGATTACCCTCTGGGCGGGTCTCTCCACCGGCATCGGGAGTGCTCTGATCTTCTTTACCAAGCGCACCAACCGCATCTTCCTATCGGTCTCGCTGGGCTTCTCAGCGGGCGTGATGGTCTATGTCTCTTTTGTGGAGCTCTTTCGCTCTGCCGAGACGACGATGACGCCGTTTTATGGAGAGCGACTGGCGACGCTCTATGCTACGCTCGCTTTCTTTGCGGGGGTAGCGCTGATTGGTATCATTGACCGGCTGATCCCGGAGGCGGAAAACCCTCACGAGCTGCCCGACCAGAGTGCTGTGCGTAGCCTTCAGAATGAACCCGCCCAGACGACGACAGCGCACGAGCAGAGCCTGCTGCGTACTGGTATGGTAACAGCGATAGTCCTCGCTATCCACAACTTCCCCGAGGGTATGGTCACCTTTATGTCTGCGCTGACCGATCTCTCATTGGCACTGCCAATAGCTATCGCTATTGCGCTGCACAACATCCCGGAGGGTATCTCGGTGGCTATCCCTATCTACCATGCCACGGGCAATAAGCGCAAAGCCTTCTTTCTCTCGCTCTCATCGGGTCTAGCTGAGCCTATTGGCGGACTGCTGGGCTTCTTGCTCTTGCGCCCTTTCCTGACCCCGACGGTGATGGGCTGTTGCTTTGCGATGATTGCGGGCATTATGGTGTACATCTCCTTTGACGAGCTACTCCCTGCTGCGGAGCGGTTTGGTCACCACCATACGGCACTCTACGGGCTCATCGGGGGTATGGCCTTTATGGCACTCAGCCTGCTGCTGCTTTAGCTGTTGGCTGTTAGCGATTGGCTGTTGGCTGTTAGCTGGAGTGATCGGAGCTATCAGAGCTATCGGAGCCATCGGGACTCTAATCTCTAATCTCTAACCTCTAATTTCTAATCTCTAACTTCTAGCCTCTAATCTCGATGTGCTTGTTTTTGTGTACTTTTGTGCTAGTGGAGGCTGGCGCATAGTGTATCGGTCTCTGCGAGACAAAAAAGATAGATATAGAAATAGGTAGCATCAGATTATGTACAGAACGCATACGTGTGGAGCTCTGCGTGCCTCTGACGAGGGACAGCAGGTGACGCTCGCGGGTTGGGTCGCTAAGATTCGTCGCATGGGAGCTATGACCTTCCTCGACTTACGTGATAGATATGGCATTACGCAGATCTTCTTTGATGAGTCGCATCAGGGACTCCTCAGTGAGGTGGGGCGTGAGTGGGTGCTGGCGGTGACGGGTACCGTACGCCTGCGTAGCAGTGTCAATGAAAAGATCCCCACGGGACAGATCGAGATCCTCGCAGATCGTATGGAGGTACTGAATCGTGCCGACACGCCTCCCTTTACGATCGAAGATGTGAGTGACGGTGGCGATGACCTGCGTATGAAGTACCGCTACCTAGACCTGCGTCGTAGACCGGTGCTGAGCAATATAGAGCTACGTCACCGTATGACGATGGAGACGAGACGCTATCTCGACGGGCTCCACTTCCTAGAGATCGAGACGCCGATGCTGATCGGTTCGACACCCGAGGGTGCGCGAGACTTTGTGGTGCCTAGTCGTATGAACCCAGGGCAGTTTTACGCATTGCCTCAGTCGCCACAGACCTTCAAGCAGCTACTGATGGTCGCGGGCATGGATCGCTACTTCCAGATCGTGAAGTGCTTTAGAGATGAGGATCTACGTGCCGATCGTCAGCCAGAGTTTACGCAGATAGACTGCGAGATGAGCTTCGTGGAGCAGGACGACATTTTGAGCACCTTCGAGGGGCTGGCAAAGCATCTCTTTAAGGAGATCCGTGGCATTGACCTCCCCACGCCACTACGACGCATGACTTGGTACGAGGCTATGGATCGCTACGGTAGCGACAAGCCCGATCTGCGCTTCGGTATGGAGATCGCAGAGGTGACGGAGACGATACAGGGTCATGGCTTTGGCGTGGTTGATGACGCTAAGTACATCGGCGCTATTGTGGTCACGGGCAAGGCGGACTACACGCGTAAGCAGATCGACCAGCTGACCGACTTTGTCAAGCGCCCACAGGTGGGTGCCAAGGGGTTGCTCTGGCTACGCTATCAGCCTGATGGGACGATGAAGAGTAGCTTCGACAAGTTCCTCGATGCTGACCAACTCAAAGTACTGGCCGATAAGCTGTCTATGCAGCCTGGCGACATAGCCTTCCTGATCTCTGGGGACAAGCGTCCGGCACAGAAGCAGCTGGGCACGCTACGTCTACACATCGCCTCCGAGCTGGGTCTGATGCAGCCAGGGCACTATGAGTGCCTCTGGGTGGTCGACTTCCCGCTACTCGAGTGGGACGAGGAGACGCAGCGCTACTATGCGATGCACCACCCCTTTACGGCTCCAAAGCCTGAGGACCAAGATCGTCTCGAGAGCGACCCCGGTAGCGTCCGTGCGGATGCTTACGACATGGTGATCAACGGTGTCGAGGTGGGCGGTGGCTCTATCCGTATCCACGATGCGGAGCTACAGGCACGAGTCTTTGCGGTACTAGGCTTTACGAAGGAGCGTGCCGAGGAGCAGTTTGGCTTCTTGATGAATGCCTTTAAGTATGGCGCACCGCCTCACGGTGGTATCGCCTTCGGACTGGATCGCTGGGTGTCGCTCATGGCTGAGCTGGACTCGATACGTGACTGTATCGCCTTCCCGAAGAACAATTCGGGTCGTGATGTGATGATCGATGCGCCTGCACGACTAGATCCGGAGCAGCTTGACGAGCTACACCTGACGGTGCGGGAGACACTATAATATATAGGAGTCCTTATGGTCACGATAGGAGATGTAGTTCGTACGGTAGAGGCGTGCTATCCGCTGAGCTATCAGGAGAGCTACGACAACTCGGGTCTTCAGGTGGGTGACGTGACGCAACCGCTACGTGGCATCATGCTAGCTGTGGAGACGACCGAGGCGGTACTCGAGGAGTGCCTGCAGCGTGGGTGCAACCTGCTCATATCGCATCATCCGATCCTCTTTCGAGGACTTAAGCGGATCACGCCCGCGACTTATCAGGAGCGTTGCGTGGCTTTTGCCTTGAGAAACAATATCGCTATCTACGCTTGTCACACGTCGGCAGACAATGAGACGACGCAGGGGGTGAATCACTATCTGGCCAACCTGATCGGTCTCAAGCGTGAGGGTAGGCGACCAATGATGCCTCAGCGAGGCCGCTTTTACAAGCTGCAGACCTATATACCGCACAGTCACGCCGATGCGCTACGCACCGCATACGAGGAGGCGGGCATTGGCTCGCTGGGTGGCTACACAGGTTGTAGTTATAGTTGCTCGGGGGTAGGGCACTTCCGTCCAGGAGCTGAGACGCATCCGACCATTGGCACACATGGCGCCTTGGAGGCGGTCGAGGAGGAGATGATCTCGGTGCTCGTGCCACAGGAGCGACTCTCGCAAGCCCTCACGACACTCATAGCGACGCATCCCTATGAGGTGCCGGCCTACGAGGTGATCCCGATCGTGATGGATCACCCGACGAGTGGGCTAGGGGTCATAGGCGAACTGCCTAGTGCGCTGACGCCGCAGGAGCTGCTAGAGCAGCTAGCTACGCTGCCAGCCGTGGAGCGCATCGCCTATTCAAATCCCCCCACGCAGCCGGTCCGTCGCATAGCACTCTGTGGAGGCAGTGGCGGTGGTCACGAATTCATCGGAGAGGCTATGCGCTCAGGCGCAGAGGTCTATATCACAGGTGAGGCCAAGTACAACGACTATCTCGACGTGCAGGGGCGTCTCTGGCTGATCACGCTAGGGCACTTCGAGAGTGAGCACTGCACGCGCACGATGCTCTATGATGCATTGTCGGATAAATATCGTAACTTTGTCATCCATACGTCAGATGCTGACACCAATCCTATTCACTATTTCTAAGCAACACCATCTATGAGCATTAATACAACGACCCACGAAGTAGCCGAGCGTAGTATCCGGGAGAAGCTCATCGCCCTCAAGCGTCTACAGGAGACGCTCACCAGTATTGACAAGATCAAACTACTACGAGGCGAGCTACCCCAAGCTATCGAAGATCTAGCGGACGAAATCGAGGGACTGAAGACACGCTTAGAGAAGTACAACGCTGCTGCCAAAAAGCTCTCACAGTCGGTCAGTGGTGAGAATCAAAAGATCGCTGTGGCAAACGATAAGCTCGATGTGCTCAAGGAGCAGCTCAATGCGGTGAGCAACAACCGTGAGTATGAGCACCTGTCGCGCGAGATCGAGTTTCAAGAGCTTGAGATACAGCTAGCGCAGAAGCATATCCGTGAGTTCAATGCGGAGCTACAAGGTCGCAAGGATGACATCGCCAAGCTCCAAGAGCGCATCAAGGAGCGCGAGGAGGATCATCAGGCCAAGAGCGAGGAGCTAGAGCAGATCATTGCCGAGACCCGCATCGAGGAGGAGCAACTCCGTGATCGTGCCAACGAGCTGGAGGCGCAGATCGATGAGCGCATCCTCAAGGCATTCCAACGTCTACGCAAGGGCGCTTCCAATGGACTGGCTGTCGTGCCTGTAGAGCGTGAGGCGTGCGGTGGTTGCTTTAACCACATCCCGCCACAGCGTCAGCTAGAGGTCAAGCTACACAACAAGGTCATCGTCTGCGAGTACTGCGGACGTGTACTCATCGACCCAGACATCGAGGAGGAGCCAGTAGAGGAGACGACTGACACAAAGGCCGACACAAAGAAAAAGGAAACCAAGAAAACGACTGCTACTAAGAAGGCTGCTACTACTAAGAAGGCTGCTACTAAGAAGACGACTGCCTCTAAGAGTACCAAGAAGGCTGCCTCTAGCAAGGATCAAGCAGACAAGTAAGTCTCCACTTCTGGCGACTAGACGCTTCAGACGCTCTGTCGCCTGCTCTCTCCCTTTACGACATTCATTCCCTCGCATTGTGTCTCAGCGACGTACGCTACTCAATCATGCTTTGGTGCATCAGATGCGTCGCACGATCGAGCAGTATGAGCTGCTAGACCGAAAGAGCCAGCGGGTGGTCATCATAGCCCTCAGCGGAGGTGCCGACTCGACGGCACTTCTGTGGGGGCTTTCTCTTTTAGGGTACCGCTGTGTAGCGGCGCATTGCAACTTTCATCTGCGAGGCCCAGAGAGTGATCGTGACGAGGCGTTTGTCACAGAGCTTTGTGAGCAGCTCGGGGTGCCACTAGAGCGTGCCTCCTTTGACACTTATGGCTATGCGGCTACGCACAAAGGGGTGAGCGTAGAGATGGCAGCGCGGGAGCTGAGGTACGACTTCTTCGATGAGCTGTATGAGCGGTACGATGCGCAGAGCATTGCTCTCGGGCATCACCTGGAGGACAATGTGGAGCAGCTCCTGATCAACCTCTCCCAAGGGGCGGGCGTACGAGGACTGCGGGGTATGCTCCCTATTCGTGAGGAGGGGAAGTATATTCGTCCGCTCATAGACACGCCGCCTCGACTTATCTATGACTTCTTGCGCATTGCCGAGCAGCCTTTTGTGACAGACTCGACGAATGCGGACACAACCATACGGCGCAACTTCGTCCGGCACACGTTGCGTCCGCTCTTTGACCAGCTCAACCCCTCCTTTGATCAAGCAGTCGCCTCGACGATTCACATCTTGCGAGACTTGGAGCAGCTGCAAGACTATTATATAAGGAGTACACTCCCCACAGACGCCAAACAGCCGCTAGAGATCGCATGGCTCCGTCAGCAGATAGCACCGCTCGTCCTCCTCTATAGTCACTTCGCAGCGATTGACTGCGACCGCTTGGTGCTACAGCAACTCCTGATGGACTGCACAAAGTCTGAACGTGCCGACAGCTATGCTCGCTATGAGGGTCGCGGGGGGATCATCGAGCGTTATCGTGGCTATCTGATAGGTACGACCAGTGAGACCCTGGCGCGTTTGGAGCAAGCGGCCAACTTTTGTCTAGAGCTGCCGGCTATCGAGAGCTGGCAAGCGGGAGCTGTGCTAGATCACCCGCTAGGATCGATAACGATAGCGGTACACGACTCTTCGGAGACGCCACCGCCTGCGATTAGGACGCTCACGCCTTACAGCTATTTGGTCGACTACGACCAGCTCCGAGTTGCAACGCCTTCGCTACAGTTTAGAGCCTCTACCGATGGCGAGCAATGGATCGCACCGCTGGGCATGAAAGGACGCAAGCCTCTAGCGAAGCTCCTACGCGACGCTAAGGTGCTCCCCTCACGCAGGCCAGCTACGGCGCAACTCATCGACAATCATACGGGCGCCACGCTGTGGCTCGTTGGTGTGTGTCGCAGTGCTGACTACCAGCTCACGCCACAGACTCGTCGCTGGGCGGAGATCACCTTCTCGACTACATTATCAGATCCCTTTGAGGAATATACGAAGCCACATACAGTAGCTCATTAGCCGTTTATTTTGTACTTTTACAGCTAGAATCGACTTATAAAGCATGACGAAGACCTTTCCCATGATCGCCAAGACGCTCCCTGGGCTGGAGCCAGTATTGGAACAAGAACTGACAGCCCTCGGTGCAGACAATATACAGATAGGACGTCGCATGGTCTCTTACGAAGGAGATCTCAAGATGCTCTACAAGTCCAATCTGTACCTCCGCACAGCTCTTAAGGTGCTGAGACCCATCTATGAGTTTGACGCGGAGGATATAGACATCCTCTACACGACGCTGCTAAACTTCGACTGGAGCCAATGGCTTACGGCCGATATGACCTTTGCGGTCGATGCGGTGGTCTACTCATCGACCTTCAAGCATAGTCGCTACGTGGTCTATAAGACGAAAGATGCGATCGTCGATTACTTTAGAGAGCAAACGGGTGGCACGAAGCGCCCCTCGGTCAAGCTCTCCAATCCGCAGCTGATCTTCCACCTACACATTGCGGAGCAGCATGTGACGCTCTGTCTAGACTCTTCGGGTGAGAGCCTCCACAAGCGGGGCTATCGTATGGAGCAAGATCGTGCTCCTATCAACGAAGTGTTGGCGGCGGGCATCCTGCTCAAGGCGGGCTGGCACGGACAGTGCGATCTGATGGATCCTTTCTGTGGGTCAGGCACCTTCCTCGTGGAGGCTGCGCTGATCGCTACGGGTACGCCTCCAGGCATCTATCGTGAGAGCTACCCCTTCGAGCGGTGGCCAGACTTCGACAGTGAGCTTTGCAGTGAGGTGTACAATGACGACTCCTCGGAGCACTCCTTCGACTACCACATCTATGGTTCTGACCTCTCTCCTCAAGCCATTGCCAAGGCTAAGCGCAACGTCACCCGATCGGGTATGTCTCGCTACATAGATCTCTCGGTAGGCGACTTCGCTGATCAGCATCTGCCACACCCCGAGGCGGAGACAGATCCTAAGTGTCTGCTCGTGATGAACCCGCCTTACGGGGAGCGTCTCTCAGACTATGATCTCGAGCAACTCTATAGTATGATCGGTCGTACGCTCAAGTTCCAGTTCGCCGGAGCTCAGGCGTGGATCATCGCTCATCAGGCAGAGCACTTTCATGCGATCGGGCTCAAGCACGACTTGCGCGAGGAGCTCTACAATGGATCGCTGCCTTGCGAGTTGCGTGGCTATACACTCTTTGAGGGCAAGCACAAGGAGTACAAGGAGCAGATCGCTCAGCGTGAAGAGACTCCGCAGCGGAGAGAGCGTGGCGAAGCGTTTCACCGAGGCAAAGGGCAAGAGTCTCACAGACATCGGGCAGCCTACGACAAGCCGGCTTACAGCAAGGGACGTGGTGGCAAACCTTACGACAAGCCTTACGACAGGTCTGCGCATCGTGGCACACAGCGCACGAAAGGACCACACCCCGCTGGCTCCTCTAGCTCTGGCTATAAGGCCAATATCCAAACCTTCGGCAGCGACGAGACCTTCGTCCATGAAGCTGAACCAAACGACAACGAATAAGTAACATCTATCACGCCATACTGATCTATGAATAGCACATTGCGTCACTACGCCCTATGGCTCTTCGGAGCTCTTACGCTAACGCTCACACCACTCCTGCAGGGACAGACGAAGCAACGATTAGACCTTGAGACCGTCACTTATGGAGGCAAGACCTTTCGGTCAGACTTCTACCCGCAGCCTGTCTATGGGCTTGCTTGGCTACAGAGTGGCTACACCTACACAGTAGATGGTGGCGACTACCGGAGTCTACGGGTCTACACCCCGACGAGAGGACAGGAGCAGACCGTTCTCACGCAGGACGAGCTCGTTCAGCTCCTCAAGCCTTACGACAAAACCGACAAGCTCTATCCACTGGTTGCTTACGACTTTACCCCACAGTGCCACTACCTAGAGGTGGAGCTGTCCAAGGGACTATACCTAATAGATATAGAGCAAAAGCAGATCGTCGGATACTTCGCCACCGGTGAGATCGAAAAGCGCGCCTCACTCCTCAGTCCTAACGAACGCAATCTAGCGGTCAAGAGCGAGGAGGGTACGCTCCTGATCTACACCATACAGCCCGCAGGCAGCAAGCCTCAGGCTCCTACGCTAGTCGCTACGGACGAGGCGGAGGCTGCCGTCGTCTATGGCGAGTCTGTCCACCAGAACGAGTTCGGCATCGACGGGGGACTCTTCTGGAGTCCCGACAGTCGTCAGCTAGCTTTCTATCGTATGGATCAGTCGATGGTCGCACCTTATCCCATCGTCGATATGACACCGCACAAGGCGGTCGTCCAGCCCGTTCGCTACCCGATGGCAGGTACTCCTTCGCACCATGTGACGCTAGGCGTCTTTCATCTAGAGGATCAGCAGACCACTTACCTAGCGACAGGTGGTGACCCTGAGCATTACTTGACAAACGTGGCATGGCACCCCAACAGCAAGAAGGTTTACATAGCCGAGCTGAATAGAGGGCAAGACCATCTCTTTCTCAATGGTTACGATGCCCAGACAGGAGCGCACGTTGAGACGCTCTTTGAGGAAACCGATGCGCACTATGTCGAGCCTCAGCGCCCGATGATGTTTGTCCCTGGGAGCCGAGGCGAGCAGTTCGTCTGGGAGTCTCGTCGTGAGGGCTACCGCCAGCTCTATCTCTATAGCAGCACGGGCAAGTTGATCCGCAAGCTCACCGACATGGAGGGCGAGGTGACCGACATCTACGGCTTTGACCCCAAGGGTGAGCGCATATACTACCAGGCTGCGTACCCCTCACCGCTCGAGCGACACATCTTCGCGAGCGACCTCAAGCGAGGACGTACCATACAGCTGAGCAAGGTTGCCGGGACGCACGAAGCGATCTTTAGCCCCGACAAGCAGTACTATATAGACCAGCTGCAGAGTGCTACCATCGCACGCTCTGTCATGCTTCACGACAATAACGGGCTGCAGCTCCGCCAGATACATCAAGCACCTGATCCGTGGGTTAAGCTTGATATGCCCAACATCACTGTCGGCACACTCCTAGCGGCTGATGGTAAGACCGAGCTTTACTACCGTCTCATCACGCCGTCTAACTTTGACGAGATGAAGGAGTACCCCGCCATCGTCTACGTCTATGGTGGCCCACATGCTCAGCTAGTCACCAATACGCCACAGTGGGGTGCCTCGGGCTGGGATCTTTACATGGCACAGCAAGGGTACATCATCTTTACGGTCGATAATCGTGGTAGTGCCGAGCGAGGAGCTGCCTTCGAGCAGGTCATCCATCGTCAGGTTGGTACAGCCGAGATGGCCGATCAGATGAAGGGTGTCGAGTATCTCAAGAGCCTGCCCTATGTAGATCGCAACCGCATCGGCGTGTACGGGTGGAGCTTCGGAGGCTTTATGACTACCAACCTGATGCTCACGCACCCCGAGACCTTTAAGGTGGGTGTCGCTGGCGGTCCCGTCATGGACTGGTCTCGCTACGAGATTATGTATGGCGAGCGGTACAATGACTCGCCTCAGGACAATGCCGAGGGCTATCAGCAAAACAATCTCATCGAGCGTGCCAAAGACCTTAAGGGGCGTCTTCTCCTCATCCACGGCACCTCTGACAATGTGGTCGTCTGGCAGCATGCGCAAGCCTTTGTCAAGGCGTGCGTAGATGCACAGACCTATCCCGACCTCTACTACTATCCAGGGCACAAGCACAACGTCATCGGTCCCGACCGCGTGCACCTCAACTATGTCATAACCCGTTACTTCCTAGAACACCTATGAGCCTTATCTATCCCAACACAAAGCAAGACGAGAAGAAGTCTACAGACGCTGAATTTATGAAGTACGCTAAGATCGAAATGGTAAAAGCTCCTCAGACCGTCCTCCTCCTCGGTAGCGGCGGGCGTGAGTGCGCTATGGCAGCAGCCATAGCTGAGAGCAAGCTACTCAGGAAGCTCTACATAGCTCCAGGCAATGCGGGTACTGCTGCTTATGGCACTAATGTCTCAGACCTCAACCCCGCCAAGCATGAGGCGGTGAGCGAGTTCATTGCCACGCATGGGGTCACGCTCCTCGTCTGTGGGCCCGAGGCTCCGCTCGTCGATGGGCTCGTCGACTACCTGCAGGAAGATGCTCGCCATCCCGACCTGCTCATCGTTGGCCCCAACAAGGCGGGTGCTCATCTCGAGGGTAGCAAGGAGTACAGCAAGGAGTTCATGCGTCGTCACAGCATACCGACGGCCAGCTACGAGACCTTCGGACCTCAAGATGTAGAGGAGGCGGAGGAGTTTCTCGATCAGCTCTCCGCACCCTTTGTCCTCAAGGCTGACGGCTTAGCCGCTGGCAAGGGAGTCCTCATCTGCCAAGATCGTAAAGAAGCGGAGGAGGGGCTAGGCCAACTCTTCAACGGTATGTTTGGGAGTCGTGGTCAGCGCATCGTCATCGAGGAGTTTCTCGAGGGTATCGAGTGCTCCGTCTTTGTCGCTACCGATGGCACCGACTACTGCGTTCTGCCCGTTGCCAAGGACTACAAGCGTGTCGGCGATGGAGACACAGGTCCCAACACAGGCGGCATGGGAGCCGTTAGTCCCGTACCTTTTGCCGATGAAGCCTTCATGCAGCGTGTTGAGGAGCGCATCATACGTCCTACGCTAGAGGGCTTGCAAGAGGAGGGCATACAGTATGTCGGTTTCCTCTTCATCGGACTGATGAATGTAGCGGGCGACCCCTATGTCATCGAGTACAACTGCCGTCTAGGCGATCCCGAGACCGAGGTGGTACTGCCACGTATCGAGAGCGACTTCCTCGAGCTACTCATCGCCATGGCGACAGGTCAGGTAGCGGGCTACGATCTAGAGATCTCTCCCGATGTAGCTATGACGCTCGTCCTCGTCTCCAAGGGGTACCCTGGGCATTACGACAAGGGCTTCCCGATCCAGCTTCCTGATCCAGCTGAGGGCATACGTATCTATCACTCAGGCACGGCACTTGACGAAGAGGGGCATGTGGTGACCAATGGGGGACGCGTCCTCGCCATCACGGCACGAGGCACCACTATCCAGGCAGCTCAAGAGGCGTGCTATCGCACCGCACCGCAGATTCTCTACGAGGGTAAGAATTACCGCCACGACATAGGTAACGATCTCTTGTAGAGCCGTAGACATAAGAGACTGTTGCAAAAGTCAACAGTCTCATAAGTCAATAACCTCAAGACAGCAAAGGGGGGAGTAGGAAAATCAGTCCTACTCCCCCCTTTTTTATTGTTGAAGCTTTGCACTCCTCTCTAGGGAAAGTAATCTCTACCCTAGAGAAGTGTGTCACGATAGTGCTAAAGGGCTACTTGCACACCTTGAGTACTAGTCTCGTCTGTGTCGTGCTGCCCTCTAGGATGATTAGATAGCTTCCTGACGGCATCGCTGTGTGGTCTATCGCCATGGTCGTATCAGCGATAGGATACTCAGCCAGTGTGCGGAGCGTCAAGTCTACTACCCGAGCGGTCTGATAGCTAGAGGGTATACTAGATAGTCTCCAGGAGCTTCCGTCCACGGCTAGCTCTATGCGCTCTGTCGGGATGGCATCGATGGCAGTGTCCTCTGCGATCTTGAAGCCTCGCCAGATAGGAGACTGCTCATAGTCAGCCTTGCTCCCCTTGGGGACGATCAGTTCGCACTGACTCCGGTCTACCCCCTCAAAGGGATCATTGTCGTATGTGGACTGTGGAGGAGTGGTCGTCAACATCGTCAGTCGCTTGAGACTCTTACAGCCACCGAAGGGTGTGTTGCCAAGTATGCTAAGATGCTCGGGGAAGGTGACCTCAGCCAGCTTCGGTGCAAACCAAAAGGCAAAGTCCTCGATCGTTTGAGTCTTGTCATGCAGTCTCAGTGCAGTTTCGGCGCGACCTGCAGGGTAAGCGTAGAGGGTAACGAAGTCCTTGCTGTATAGGACACCATCCTGTGTGGCAAAGGTCGTATTGTCGTCGCTTACGACAAACTCCTTGAGCTTTAAGCAGCCGAGGAAGGGGTTTTGACCCCATAGTGGTGCCGCAGCACCGATGGTCACACGCTCTAGGTTCGTCGACTCAGCAAACGCAGCATAGTCTAGCTGCTCGAGAGAGCTGGGTAGCTCGAGCTGCTGGAGTGCATGGCAGTGCCAGAAGGCCTTCTCACCAATGTGTGTCAGCCCTGAGCCAAACTTGATGGAGGCTATAGACTCGCACTCTTGGAAGGCTCCCATCGCTATCTCTTGTAGTGAGTTGGGTAGCTCCAGCTGCTTGAGGCTTCGGCAGTTTTTGAAAGCATCTAGACCGATCGTCTTCAACCCCTCAGAGAAGTGTACCGTGTGCAGGAGGTTGTTGTCCTGAAAAGCGGTCTCTTCGATGTGCTCCACATCGGCAGGTATCGTCACCTCTAGGAGGGCACGGCAGCCATCGAAGCAGGAGGCGGGGATTGTCTTGATTCCGTTAGGTATCGTGACGCTCTGCAGAGCCTCGGCACCTAGGAATGCCTCTGGCTCGAAGGCGTCCATCCGACTAGGTAGCTGAACCTTTGTGAGGCTTGTAGCATTGTCAAAGAGTCGCTTGTTGAGCACCTTGACACCCTCTTGGATAGTCACCTCCTTGAGGTTAGCACAGTAGGTGAAAGCGTAGCCCCCGAGATACTCCAGGTCACGTGGCAAGGTAATCTGCTCGAGAGCGTTGCACACCCCAAAGGCGGTACTATTGATACGTGTTACCTCATCAGGGATAGAGAGCTTCTGTAGCTTGATACACTTCCAGAAGGCTCCGATGCCTATCTCTCGTATATTCTTAGGTAGTACAAGCTCTTCGATAGAGCAGCAGTGGTAGAAGAGCTTGTCCGGTAGGAGCGTCTCCTGCCCCTCTGGTACGACATACTCTCTCATCGAGCCTTGGTCATCAACCTTGATGTAGTAGACGCCACCAGGTACGATGCGAGCCTCCGAGAGGTCTAGCTTGCGGATACGCGCGTGGGGAACCTCTGCGGCATACTCATCAGAGCCACAGAACTGGCGGATAACCCTTAGGTCACTACCGTTTAGCTCGCCCTTGATCTTGATAGAGGTAGCTGACTCCCACATCTCTACGGGACCATCCTCTTGGAGTCGTCCAGCGACGTTGGTATAGACTACGTCAAAGGCGTCGTCACCCTCTTCGGAGCAGCCAGACCCGTCACCCTCGACAGACACCATCCACCCCTTTTGTACAGCTATTTGAGTCTTGCTCTTGGGAGCTGCAGGAGTGCCGTTAAAGAGCATACACCCGCCGAGGTCGTTCTTTGAGTCTTCGTCACGACGCTCTCTCAGCGATCTGTATAGCGCATTGAGTGCGCAAGCATCGAGTGCTGTGCCATCGATCTTGACAAAGTAGATATTGTAGGCATTAGGTAGCGTGAGAGCCGTGATAGGGTTGTCACTCACGGTGAGGCTCTTGAGTGCAAAGAGCTGTGTGACTGCCGAGAGGTCCTTGATCTGATTCTTAGGACAGGAGAGCACCTCTAGCCCATAAGCACTAGAGAGGTCTAGCGCAGTCAGCTCGTTGTCGCCACAGGTGAGAGTCTTGAGTCTATAAAGCTGATTGAGACCGGGTATCTCTTTGAGTGCACACTGGCTCACATCGAGCGTCTGAATGCTTGGTGAGAGCTGGAGTGTCTCTAGTGTAGGATTGACCGAGCAGTCTAGGGAGGTGAGTGCATAGCAGCCGCTTAGATCGATCTTCTTGAGCTTGTTGGAGTAGCAGGCTACATCTTTGAGTCGCTTCATGTTGGAGCAGTTGAGCTCGGTCAGGCTGTTGTTATTGCAAGCCAGCACCTCAAGATTAGGACAGCCTGAGAGGTCTAACTGTGTGAAGGCACATCCCTGACAGTCGAGGAACTTGAGCTTATCTAGTCCCGTGAGGTTGAGCTCCGAGAGTGACTCGCTATAGCTCACCATCAGGGTCTCTAGGAGTGGCGAGCCTGATAGGTCTAGCTTCGTGAGTCCGATATAAGGTAGGATGACCGTCTGTAGCTTGCTCGGTGAGGGTAGTGTGAGCTGGGTGATGACTCCCATGAAGCTCTTGCCAGCAACTAGATAGGTGAGCTCGAGGTTTTGAGATAGATCTAGCTCTGTCAGAGCCAGTCCCGATAGGTCGAGGTACTCCAAGCGTGGCATACCCTTGAGGTTTACCGAAGAGATAAAGGGACAGGTACTCAGGTCAAGCTTCTTCAGCTGTGGAGCTTGCTGCGGCAGTGCTAGGGTGCGAAGCTTATTATTGTTGGTACAGACGACGCTGTCTAGCTGCGCGCAGTGTGACAAGTCGAGCGACTTGACAGGAGAGTCTTGTAGCAAGAGGTAGCGCAGCTCTGTGCTTTTCGTCAGATCCAGCTCCTCGTGAAAGTTCTTGCGAGAGATAAGGTCTGTCAGCTGGGGCATTTGCGACACATCGAGCTTGAGGAGGTTATTGCCCGAGCACTCTAAGACAGCGACATCACCCTCTATGGTGAGCGTGCGGTCTATCAGTTGGTCCTTGATAGCCGTTGCTTTGTTTTTGTAGAGATCTCTTGTCTCAGAGGTGCCATCGCCCCAGACGAACTTGACGGTTCCGTCTTGTCGTCCCATGAGTAGTAGCTTGTACTCAGATCCGACCTGCCCAGCGAAGGTCATGGAGATGCGCCCTTCCTGAGCGAAGGCTGAGCTAATCCCGGCCTCAGCACAAAGCAGCAAGGCGAGAAGCGCGATACAACGCGTAATGAGTTTATTCATACTAATAGTAGTTTTGGATGTGACTGTCCCGAGCTGTGTTAGCTTGAAAAAGAGTTGCAAGGGAAATTTCGATCGCAAATATAATAAAATGTTTTTAAGTGGGCTCTTTTGCTCCTATATCTAGACGGCCTTGTATCAAATGCAATGCGATTAGGATATTACGATCTGGCTTATTTCCTGACGAATGCGCTTTTCGATCCGATTCCTACGTGGAGAATCGAAAATAGCCTCGTGGAAAATTCCAGATCTTCTGCCACTATGTTGAGACTGTTGCAAAAGTCAACAGTCTCATGTTGTGATTGCTTATTATCATGTGATCTTCCTCGGCCAGTGCTGACGATTCATATACAATGAACTCATCGATCTTCCCACTCCTCGCTTGTCGCTCATGTGAACCTTCCGACAGAGCGATTATAATGCATCACCCTGGCTGGGCAAATTCGACGCCGGCTCGTTACGATAATTTAGAACTGACTACATATCAAAACGGTGTCGTGTCGGGGAAAAGTGATTTCCACGTGGATATTTTGAAATCTCCACGTGGAGAATTTTTATTTCCCAGGTAGGAAATAAAAAATTCCTCGGAGGAATCAAA
>NZ_CABUAN010000044.1 GCF_902489635.1 uncultured Porphyromonas sp.
TCCGTATGTGACCGAAGCCGAATCCCGAAAGCAACACAGCGATTCGCCTTTATGCAACAGTCTCCTTATTTCTATCGCCCACAAAGCTCAATCCCAGCTCTCCGCTCCGCCAATCTCACACGTGGCGATGCGCCCCGCCTACAGTTTTCCAAAAACTTTCCAGCCTTGGACATTCCATTTTCCACCGAGGAGCCTTTTGGAACTCACACTCAAATGTGCAATAGCTACGTGGATAATGTTGATTTCTCAGATAGAGAACGAACATTATCCACGTGGAGACGAAATAAAACTTCGGAGGAATCAAATGAAACTTCGGAGGAAATGATTCTCGCCCACGTGAAGAATAAGAAATAGCCACGTGGGGATTTGGCATTTCCCACGTGACTATCGAATTAGAGATTAGAGATGTGCGTCCGTACTAGCGGATTACTCGTGAGATCGCTCACTGATAGTAAGGCATAGTCTAGGAAATTCGTATATTTGCAAGCGGTTAGGTACACTTTTTCCTCGAAAATCAAGCGGATTTTCCGAAAACAGCGTTGTAACTAACTGACACTCAACACGTCTTAGAATTAGCTCTCGCAGAGCATCTTCCATTAGAACAAGGATTAAGACTTGATTAAGGGCGAGGTCTATATAGTCATGAGTTATCTCGCAGAGCATCTTCCATTAGAACAAGGATTAAGACCCTCTTCTTGTAAACCAACTAGGCCAGATTTCTCTCTCGCAGAGCATCTTCCATTAGAACAAGGATTAAGACTCCTCTAGTACGCTCAGCACATCGGACTCGTCCCCGGCTCGCAGAGCATCTTCCATTAGAACAAGGATTAAGACTCCAGCTTGTATCCGAGGTAGTCGAGGTAACGCTCGACCTCGCAGAGCATCTTCCATTAGAACAAGGATTAAGACTCTTTGGCCTCTTGTCCTGGCTCTACCCAGCCAAGCCCTCGCAGAGCATCTTCCATTAGAACAAGGATTAAGACAATATCACGCTCTTCAGGATACCCGTCACACCGTGGTCTCGCAGAGCATCTTCCATTAGAACAAGGATTAAGACTTCAGTAGTTTCTCTTCTGCGACACGGTTGTCGTACTCGCAGAGCATCTTCCATTAGAACAAGGATTAAGACTTTTGTTCTGTTGTTTCTATCACTCTGACCACGCCACCTCGCAGAGCATCTTCCACTAGAACAAGGATTAAGTCATCTCTTTGGCTGACCGCTCGCAGTTAGCTATGCTTCTCGCAGAGCATCTTCCATTAGAACAAGGATTAAGACTTCACCGCTTTACCGCAATACTGAAAACGAACGCCACCCTCGCAGAGCATCTTCCATTAGAACAAGGATTAAGACTTCTTCAGTGCATCATTGCAGTGACCTATATAGTCCTCGCAGAGCATCTTCCATTAGAACAAGGATTAAGACCTGCGGTCTACATTGTGAAGCATGAAGAATGCTCCCTCGCAGAGCATCTTCCATTAAAACAAGGATGTTGAGGAGAGAGGTTGGGACGAATAATAAGAGGAGACTATTGTACAACAGTCTCCTCTTATTGGTATACGTCTTGCTTTGACGGGAACGGACGCACGAGCCGTGCGTTCCTACAAAGGGCTACACGTCTTGCTTTGACGGGGATGGACGCTCAGACCGAGCGTCCCTACACGGCGACGTCTTGCTTTGACGCAACGGACGCTCTCTGACTAGATACTAGCCGAGCGTCCGTACAGCATCGCTACACGTCTCGCCTTGACACAACGGACGCCCTCCGACTAGATACTAGCCGTGCGTCCGTACAGCATCGTTACTCGTCTCGCTTTGACAGGGACGGGCACCTCTCGCTAAACACGATCCGTGCAACCCTACTGTAAGGCCATTTATAGTATAGCTACGATGTTGGGGTTGTCTAGAGAGACGCTGTTGTAACCCTCTATATAGAATTCATCGACGAGGTAGAGCCGCTCGCTAGCTCGTGTCATCGCTGTGTAGAGCCACTGGTAGGCGGCAGCTTTGGCTTCGAGGGTGAAGTTGCGCGGTATAGAGACATACACGTGAGGCCACTCCCCACCCTGCGCCTTGTGACAGGTCAAAGCGTATCCATAGACAGCTCGGAGCGCATTGAGATAGGGGTCTCTAAACATCTGCTCCTCATACTCCTGGCTTCGCTGCTTGATGTCCCGCTCCCGCATCCTAATGTGAAAGTCGATGAAGAGCCTTTTCTGTGCACTTTGGTCTAGATTGCTATAGCCTGAATAGAGTATATCCTCGATGAGTAGTAGCGAGAAGAGCTGTCGCGAAGCTATCTCCATAACTTCTACTTGGAGGAAGGTGAGTCCAGCTCGCCGCTCTCTCTGGCCTAAGGCGACTACTCGCACGAGATCTCCGTTGCGCAGATTGGAGGGTAAGTTGTTTTGTGTGACGAGGAGTAGCTCGCCCTCCATCAGTGTTGTATCGGTAAAGCCTAGTGCTGGGCGAATCGTCTTGGCGTGCTGATTGCAGAGTCTATTGGTCGTGCAGAGGAGTGTCGCAGCTGTGTAGCCTGCCCTGCGCACGTCTGCTATGTAACTATCCAAAAGAGTCTTACTACTATCGACGAGCTCTATGTCCTTATAGTTGCGTAGCGGTAGCTTACCCCACCTTACAGCTGGGGGATCCTCATAGAGCTTACGGACTCTATCAGCGGCTAGGATGATGTCATTGTCCTTCGCTTGACGCACTATCTCTGTCAGCCTCACCTCCTCAGCTTCTATGCCAAAGTTTTCATAGAGATAGCTCTGCGAGAGCGCAGGCGAGTCGCTCTGACCTACAGGGGGAAGCTGACACTGATCGCCTACGAAGATAAACTTGCCCTGCGGATTGATATCAAGGAGGTCTTTAAGTAGCCTACCTGATCCAAAGATCGCTTGTCTAGGGTTCGGCTCCTTGAGGTCAGACACCATAGAGGCTTCGTCTACGATATAGAGCATGGAGGGTTCCTCCGTCTTAGCCTCTTGCTTGCCAAACTGCAGTAGCAGCTGTCCCGTATTGTCTACATTGTCATTGGCCTCAATCTCTTTGAGCATCTTATTGATGTCTTTATTGAATCCCATAAACTTGTAGATGTAGTGGTGTATGGTCTGAGCAAATCTCGTTACATCGACCGTATTTGCAGTCTCTGGGTCTGGTGCCGATGTCGCTTTGCGATTGGCTCCCACCTTGTCACTCAGCACCTTGGCAGCTCGTCCCGTGGAGGCGAGCATCACAAAGCGTCTCTCACTTGCGAAGAGCCAGTCGACGAGCTCTCGCATGAGGGTAGTCTTGCCTGTACCGGCAAAGCCCGAGAGTATGAGTACTCTGCTAAACTCTTGCTCTACGAAGCTCTGGATCTGAGCCAAGGCTTTGCTCTGATCTGCAGTCAGGACTAAGTTGGTCTCGCTCATAGTCGTGATAATGGACTGTGTGCATCAAGGTTTGCCTATCTGTAAGGTCTTGCTTGTAGAGAGTTGCCACACAGATCTACTTTAGTACTCTCGAAATTCCTTGAACTCAAAGATAGACTCCTTCTTGCCGTCTGCTAGTTCGATCGTCTTGCGCTGCGTGGTCGATGCAACACAGCGGACGCCTCGTGCGAGTAGCAGGGTGACAAGGCGAAAGGTGAAGGTCATCTCACCCATAAGGTGAACGGTCAAGTCACGATCGGGATAGCTACTGGTGATCTTCTCGGCATACTCCTCAGCGAGTCTGTGAATCTCCTCTGTAGTCGCTCCTGGATCTATCACAGGGAAGGGCATATCCACCACCTCTCCATACGCTCTTGCGGCATCAAGCTGAGCTTCGCTCCACTTGTCTGACGAGTGATTGGAGAGATTCAGGAAGAGTGGTGACTCTTTGACAACATTCGCTTCACACATCCCCGTATCAGGAGTTCCGGGAAAGACCTGATGAGCTTTATCTAAGCTGTCTTTGACTCCTATACGCATAGTCTTAACTTCCCGTCGATCTTTTTTCTCTCTAAATCCAGCATGGTTATAGTCATTGCGTAGATCAATTAGCGCAGAAAAGAGCTCAATCAACTTTTTCTTGTTAAGCTCATTGTCATTCAAAAGATCATCAAGTAGCTGTCTATTCTCTGGTTTGCATCTCTGCTTTTCTGGGGAGATATCATAATTTAGTATGGTAACAGCTGTAGTCACCAGCTCACGCAAATCTTTATCCTCAAGAGCTATACCATGCCTTTTAGAAAAGTAACTTATCAGTCCCTCCTCAAGAATCGTTGCAGATTGCTGATAGAGCTGCTTATCATAACACCACTGGGCTACATCTATGCAGGTATTAATCATACTTGAAGAGGGAGTCGACAGAGATCTCTTTATTTCTTCAAATATGGGTTCTAGTGGAGCTATGACAACGTTCTCAATCTGACCTGCCAATCGCTGAAGCTGTTTTTGAGTTTTCCCATTTATGATATCTAATCCTCGACAGAATATACGCTCTTGAGAAAAAGTCTTTAGATTCCCAATAAAGCTCCGCAAGCGTTTGACATCTTCCGTCCTTGTTTCTTCATTTGCCGATAAAGCTCTAAGTTGCGTATCTGACAATTCATAGAACTTGTCTGGGAATCCATAATCTAATAGGTTAGAAGCTCCTTCTGTCCACTCCTGTAGCGTCACGAGTGGCATCAAGTCAACAAGGGGATAGACGGTCGCCTTTGCTTCATAGTTTCCGTATGAGATGTGAACGACCTTCGTCTGCTTTAAGAACTTCGCATAGTTGCATAGTACGAGCAGTAGCATAGGGAGGTAGCGGAAGCTGTGGGTGATGTCGATGTATAGTTCATCGCCCTCCTGGAGCTTGTCATAGATGGTTTGAAAGACGTGCCATAGTCCCTGCTCGTCGCCATCCTCAGTGATGTCAACGGTTTCAATAGGGCAAGGGAGCTTCATCTCGTCTAGTATGGGAGCCAATCCTCGGTAGTCTTTTTTCTCT
Source organism: uncultured Porphyromonas sp. (assembly GCF_902489635.1). Classification (GTDB taxonomy): domain Bacteria; phylum Bacteroidota; class Bacteroidia; order Bacteroidales; family Porphyromonadaceae; genus Porphyromonas. Next base: position 4,961 of record NZ_CABUAN010000044.1, read on the forward strand.
CCACCCTTATAGACTGGATTTTCCTGCCAATTGGAAGTCCTAGCAGTAGGAGTGAGGAAAATGTAAGCGATGTCTTGTGCCGTCCACGTTTCCTTTACATTGAGAAACTCCAGCGTCGCCTCCTGTATGAAGCATGTATCAGAGGAGATAAAGTCTCCCTGTGTATATTGGCACGAGCCATAATTACCCGTTCCTAGTATAGAGATGAATACTTTGCGGTGTGGCATTTGGTCTTACAGTTTTAGTGGTTGTGTTAGTTTAGGGCCGTCGATAATGTCTCGTATGCCTAAGATGCGCATACGCTTACTCATGTTTTCTTGTGTAGCCTTTGCGAAGCGCCACATCTGGTGTAGCGTAAAGATATAGGAGTTGACTCGCAGCCCGAAGTCCTTACTGATGGCTGCGAGCTTGTAGAGGTACTCGTCGACCACAGACTTGGGTTCCTTGCCGTAGCCTGTCATGGAGACCTTGCACTCGATGACGTAGAGGGCGTTGTCCTTGACGAAGACCACATCTAGCTCATTATCATTGGACGTAGAGGAGAGACGACAGATCTTGACCGACTTAGCTATATCCTCGTCTCTCAGCTTGAAGTCTCGCTTGATGCGTAGATAGACATACTCCTCAAACCACTCTCCTCCGAGGTAGCGACGTAGCTCTGGTCGTGGGGCTTTATGAGCGAATCTAAGCTCCTCGGTGAGGTAGAAGTTGCTCATCTTCTGTTCGTTGAAGAGATTGAATGGTCTCTGTGCATCACAGATTAAGTCATTGTCATAGTCATACGCTAAGCCGTAGAGTGTGAAGTACTCATTGAGACTGACCCTATAATCCAGCGAATGGGTCTGATCTGTGGAAAAGTCGTAGTAGCTGTTTTTGCCTATTGGGACATAGACGAAGCTGGCGTTGAACTGACAGAAGTACTCATGCACAGCGAGCGACATAGTCTTGGTACCACCCGTTATATTGACGACATACTCCACGCTATCCGAGAGTTGCTCCGCACGCAGGGCGTCTAGGATCTCCTTATAGTTGTCGTTGGCGACAACAATGCGCCGCACACTCCCCTCCTTACGACCTAGGGCTACCTCGAGGTGCATCGCCTTCTCTTGCATCTCCATCTGTGGGGTACTCATGAAGAGCAGATCGCTGTACAGCCCCTCCATCTCCTTGATGAAAAGAAAGTTGGGCAGTAGATGATCGCTCAGGATCGATACGATGGTCTTGCTCATAGCTACTTAATACTTAGAAGTCCAAAGATTTCATCTGCCAAGTCTTGTCCCAGCACCTTCGCCACTGTACGCTTAGCACTACCGTTCTTCCAAGTCTTTCTACCCTTGGCATTAGCCGTGTCGTAGGACTCTTGGAAGACTTGAGCGATGAGCTTAATTTCCTCCTCGTTGAGTGCCTTGCGACCCTCTTGCTCCTGTACAGCTTCCAGCCATTTCTTGATGTCGGTTAGATTGGCATTTAGAGATTTCGTAGCACTTAGCTTACCCTCCAAGCCAGCTTCATAGCGGGCTGCGCTCTCCACTGCTTGAGCTTTCTCTTCCGCTTGTTGACGTTGCAGATCTTCAAGCGCACTCTTCTTAGCCTCAAACGTCTCTCTGAAGTCTTGATAAAGAGCGCGTATGTCCCCATCCATGCGGTGCGCCATCTTTTCGTTCAAACGCATCAATACCCGCTCTGCTTGCCGTATGGCCTCCTCTAGGGATAGGGTATCAAGCTCTGCTAGGCGTTGATTGTACTCGGCCTTTAGGGTCTCTAGCTGTTGAGCTTTGATCTGCTCTTTAATACCCTCTGATAGAGAGTCTGGACCTGAGGCATGTCTTGGGGATAGCTTGCTAAAGCGGGGTAAGTAGTACTTATCGCCTCTTCCATTTTGTCCACCTTTGGCATCCTGGAACTCATTAACTCTAGGATCCGTAGACAAGCGCATATACTTGTACTCTTCTGTCTCGTTAGATACCGCACTACCCGCAAGTGCAAAGAGTTCTTGAATCTGAGGTGACTGATGCCAAGATGTGCCGAGATTATCACTCAGCTCATGCTCGAAGTGACCCATATAGTAGTTCATCTCTTCAAGCCCCTCACCCTCCAGTGTCATTGAGTAGCGACAGCGTCCATAGCCGTAGGGTTTGGCTTGACCTAACTGGTGGTAGTAGAGATCGGGTTTGCCATGAAATGTTAGTGCCGAGAGCAGCGCACCCAGCTCGATAGGACGCAAGTTGTGAAAGACGATATCACCCGTAAAGGTCGCACCACTGCGAACAGGTGTGAGCGTTGAGTCAAGCTTCTCATTGCCTAGGCTCTTCTGCCACACACCATTCCTGACGTGATAACGCTTCCAGCCTGCAAGACGACCATTGTTGTACGTTTGATATTGACCCGTGCGACCATTACTCCCCGTCTGCTCGATATACATTGGATAGTAAGAGGCCTTCGGAGTCCCCAAGACTAGCGTAACCTCCTCACTGGGCTCAGCATTTGTAGAGAAAGCATTGGAAAACTGTACACGCCCTCTCAAGCTGTCCGTCCTGCCGGTATAGCCGAAGATGCACTCGGCGAGATCGTGCGTTGACTCCTCCTGATGAGCCTGAGGAAGTAAGTCATAAGGCGTCATGTCGTAGGGCAACTTATAGAGCAGCGCCAGTCCGAAGTCTTTGATCTGGTTGTCCTCTGCACGAAAGAAGACAGGTACGCCCTTGTCTGTGTCTGTGAGGTGAGACTTCCAGTAGTTCCAGTCGTCAGAGTCCTTGTAGATGAATTCGTAATGCTCAAACTCCTCCTCTGAGAGGCTATAGCACCTCATCCCCTCTGACGGGAAGACAAACTCGTAATACTTGCCAGCGTTCATACCACGCTCCTCCTTCCATTGGTCTGGAGAGCCAGTGAAGACTATGTCGCCAGTAAACTCTCCCCGATCTGCACAGGTCACATAGGTGAAGGTGTTGGTTCGGACTTCAGTGAAGGAGAGATTTTCGAGATCCTCATCCTTAAAGAGATGATACTTAAAGGCTGCTGTCTTAGGGTCAAATGTCTGACCATCCACTTCCTTCGTCTTATTGATATCGAAGTGCGAATTACGACTAAAGTGTTTCTTTAGCACCTCTCCTCCAAACCAATCATCTATATCGCTATGACTAATGCGAAGCGGTTTACCATGGTCTACGATCTCGTAGTCGTCACCCTTCTTGCGCAGGTAGCCACAACAGATATTCCTCTGCACATTTGGATCCTTTATTGTGTAGAGGGCTGTGTTATTCCACTCTCTCTGTGCAAACTTAGCCCGTGTGTCGAGGTTCATCTTACCGAAGCTCATGATCTCCATAAGATTGCGTACCTCCCCCTTGATAGAGGTGGCCGGGATGAAGTAACGACCTGAGACTTGGCTAAAGCGGTTGTCCACAGCATCCTTGCCCTGTCCATTTCGGACGAAAATATCGCTCTCAGCCGTGATCGTAAGCCGGATCTTGCCACTTACGCCATCAGAAAACGGCACATCGTGTGAAATCTGGTCTGCCCACGAGGGAAAGTATACCTGGTCGGACAGAGGTATGAAGTTAAATGGTGCGTGTACTGACATAGCGTATTACTTTTCAAATCCAACAAATACGATGCGGTCGAAGACCTTCACGGGGAGGTTTAAGCAAGCAGGCGACTCATCTTCCCTCCAGTAGCGAAGGAACTTGAGATAGCGCTGAGACATCCGATGAGTCACGAAGCGAAGCTGCTCCACCTCTGGGTCATTGAGATCCTCCTCCGGGACTCCATACTGATTGATTAGATAGTGTCCATCAGCGTGCTTGATAGTTAGGGAGCACTTACCCTCCTGACTATATAGGTAACCCTCTCTGATGAATGGGTTAGCCCCCTCAAAGAGCGTCATATCCAGAGGGCTGTCGCTATACTCTATGGGTGCATCAGCATTACTCAGCCAGAGATAGCCCTCATAGCGCAGCTCGGTATTAATATCTTGAATCTCTACTCTCATAGTGTCTCGCCATTTCTTTTGATTGAACCACTGAATCGTCCATACCCCTTGTTTACGTTACCCCCTAAGGGAAGCATCCCGCTACAGAGATCTCTCAGAGCACTCTCGAAAGCGGTGATAGCCTTGCCAACTTGCTCAGTCTCCTCTTGCTCTAGAGCTTGCTTGTCGATGAAGATATCTAGCTTGATCTCCTGAGCGTTGGTATAAACCGCCTTCTCAGAGAAGAGTGCGCCTCCGACGCTACCGCCTGTAAAGCGGTCGATCTTGACATGATTGAAGACATGATCCTCTGTACTATCTGGACGCTCCATAAAGAGGTCGGTAAAGAGCACACAGCCACGTCGCTTATTGCGCCCCTGACTATCGCCCTCGCCTCCGAAGAGTAGACGCACAGCTTTGTTGTTTTGACCCGTATGTTCCTTCTCTAAGTCGCTCCCTTCCAGCCTGTCGGCAAAGATGCCACACTGCTTATTGTAGTGGTAAGCGGTGCGATGCGATAGAGCTCCCTTGACCGAAGAGCTCGGGATGAGGATCGACGCTGTACGCTCTTGGATAGAGCCTACTCCCTCCTGATCCCACACGATCTGCTGCTCAGAGACGTAGACCCGATCCGCTTCATCATCTCCAAGACCAGAGCCAAACATGAGGAAGTCTACAGGCTGCAATGAGACCTCATAGTGAAGCGTAGCCTCACCCGCGATAGGCTTTAGTTCGTAAGATGCGAAGCCCTCTCGTCCGTCTCGCAGACTAGAGGAGTTGTCTAGATAGAGTCTCAGATCGCTCTCCTGGCTTAGGTCTAGCTTGCGATAGAGAGCCGAGATCACCCGTATACTCCCGAAGCCCTTGCGACTACCGCCTCCCAGGCGAAAAGCGTCGGAGCCGATCGTGTCAATAATCTTAAGAAAGTCCGCCTCCTCTTGATCCTCCACGGCAATAAGCTCCATATCAAAGCAGAAGCGCGTACCTCGGAAGACCACCTCCTCGTCAAACTTGCCTCTTTGCTCCGCACTGCCTCGCTGCCCTATACGTACATGCTGTCGTATCGGTAGCACCTGATAAGCCTCCAGCACAGCATCTGCTGTGTCATGGGGTGCCAAGCCATCAACCACCTCTCCACGGCTGTTGAGGATCTTAGCATCGCTGATGATGAGACGAGAGCCCTCACCACCCCGCGGGTCTTGCCAACCCATGAGGGTGTTGCCTAGCTCTTGAGACTCTAGCGAGTGACGTATCACACCTGAGAGCGAAGTACCTGGTATAAAAGGATAGCCATTGACATCTCGCAGGACTGGCGCATCGGTCATTATGTTTTTATCTCCACACCCTATGGATAGCGGGCTGGTGGTCTCGATGATGATCCGCGCTGTGTATCGGATTGGATAAAATGTTTGTGCCATATCTTCTCAGAGAGGGGTTAGTTGTTGTTTGAGCAGTGCTTGCCCATCATAGAGGCTAGGTTGATCACGAGTTCTTGCAGAGAGCCACTTTTTTTATGTTCATCTAGGAACTTGTCTAGTACCTTCTTGCGCCCGTTCTTCTCCCACTTATCCTTTGCTACGCCATGATTGAGATAGCCTTCGATAGCCGCAATCAAGTCATTTGGCTGAGAGGTGACCATAGCCAAGTTGCGGATAGAGCCCCACTGAGAGGCAAAGGCTTCATCTCTCTTGAATAGTCCTCCATGCTCCTTGACAAAGCTATTTACCACATTCCAGACCTTGTTTTGCTCGCTCTGACGAGAGACTCTACTCTCTAGATAGTTCCACAGCAACTGGTCAGCCCCAGTGAGTGCAGGCAAGTCTTTAGGAGCAGGAGTAGCACTGTCTTTTTGACTCGTAGAGGGCTTTATAAAGCGATAGCTAGAGTGCCCCGTAGTAGGGTCTGCCTGGAGAAAGGCGGGGTTGTAGAGGACTCGCCCGAAGCCCTCGTTACAGTAGCTCCCGATGTACCTATCATGCAGCCCTTGCGCATTCGTCTGAACGATAAAGACACTCCCCTTCTCAAAGCCACATCGGTCAGAGTCATAGGCGCGGAGCTTGTAGTTCCACGGGGCATACTGGAAGGTGCGTACCTGACACTTGTCCCACAGGATCTGCCCCTCCTCTATGCCTAGCTCCTGAGCCGTGGGGTGAAAGCTCGGATAGCCGTTGTCATCAAGGAAGATCAGCCTAGAGTCCGCATAGACGGCTACACACCGACCAGCCGTCCCTAGCTCGACAGCCTTATCCGTACTCGTCGGCTCCTCAAAGTCATACGGAGAGATCTCCACGAGTCCAAACTGAGCCGTCCTCGAGCGTCCGATATGTCGCTGCCCGACCAGTGCACCGATGATCTCCTCGCGGTAAGCTTGCGCCTCCTCATCTATCTCGACTGAGAAGTATAGCGTCACGCCTCGCTGCAGTGCCTCTAGGCCAAACATCTGCTCATCCTGAGCACGACGTCTCGCTGAGTCATAGGCAGACTTGATGAAGAAGCTCTTATCCACCTTAACCTTATAGGCCTGACTCTCATCGAAGACATAGAACTCTTTGCGCTCCTGCTTCAGTTGCTTCGCTCTCATCTCTACACTGCTTGGATCAGGGATAAGATAGTTTACATAGCCCCCCCGCTTTATACCGTCTCGCTTGGGACTATAGATGGCGGCGGGGATCTTCACGCTACGGCGATCTCCTAGAGAGGGGTTGGCATCTCCAAACCGCACATGTCCACTATGAAATATCAAGAAGCTACGCTCATCCTCCTTATCATATAACTTGCTAGCTACTACGCCCAGGAAGTTACTCCCAGGGATAAAGGGTAGTGTCTGCGCCTTACCTTCGGTAGCTGGCGTATCGTTGAGTACGATATCAGACAGCAGCTCACACTTAAACTTCAATACCTCCATCATTACTCTACTCTAGAAAGTTTGCAACGGCCGTAGCCTCTATTCCTACCTAAGCCTAGTCGCTTGACAAAGTGCAAAGCGTCCTCCATCAGCGCCTCTTGCTCCTCAGACTCCAAGCCTATGATCTCGCCATATAGCGTACACGGGATAGTCGTCTGGATACGTCGCAGACTATGATCCTTAGCTAGGCCATCATCTCCTATCGCCGTAGAGGCCAGGGTATGGTATAGCATAGCGGGTAGTGCCTTACACGCTTCAGAGTTTTTGATATGCTGTGTCAGAGCATCACTCAGAGAGGCATTGGTAAAGTGTAGCTTGCCTTGCTGGTTCTCACTCCCGAAGAGCTCGTCAACGAGTGTCATATCGTCACTACCCCTGAAGTGTAGCACGCTAGCCACCGCCTCACGTAGTAACCCCTTGATCGTCTTGCCTGGGATAAAGGGGAGCCCATCTGGGTCCTTTACGACCAGCTCATCAGCATCAGCTCCAGCCGCCTGACCAGAGCCACAGTGCCAGTTAGAGAAGAATTCTACTTGATACTTCATCGCTTCCGTTTCTAATCTTTTGTCACCACATTCATAATGCTATACAGCGAGAGCACATCGAAGGCTGGATATGCAGTCACCACCCTCGGTGTGTCCTTATCATCAGTTTCTTTTCGTCTACATTTCGCTGTGCAGAGCTCTGTGACCAGTTTACTACTAGCACCACTATACACACTCTTCATACGATCTAGATGCTGACTAGCGAAGTCTACACTCCGATGCATGTGCGTGAGCCACTGGCGTAGCCCTGACTTGACACCCTCATCGTCTATCTTCTGAAGTTTATCACAGTACGACAGCAACTCATCTATGGTGAAGTAGTCAGCGCGCTCCGCTAAGTAGTATGGCCCGAATTCAAAGGAGAGAGCATCTGTGAGCATTAGCACGCGCTCAACGATGTCAGCATAGCTCTCTACGTAGCTATCCTCCACCTTGTGAAACATCAGGCACGAGGGGATGCTCTCCCCAGCAGCTAAGTGAAACTTGGCATCATGCTTAGCAGCACTGCAGAGTTCCTCCGCTAGCTTATAGCCATAGTGGAAGGGGTAAGAAGACTTGATAAAAGCAATCCCAGCACAGGCCGTCAGACAGGGTAGCCTCGTGGCTCTATGCACGATCTGCCCTAGCTCTTCCCGCCCCGTATGATACTCAAACTGACGAATGAACTCCTGTGCATACGCTATAGCCAGACTACCACGTATGATTACCGTCATATCATCACCACCCAGTACGACAGGACGCAGTGGATAGGAGTCGCCCTCTCGTACTCCTAGCTTCTCAAAGGCTGCATTGGCAGCACGCTCGGTAGCCTCGTCTAGTAGCTGGGAGAAACGCCGGTACTGCGCCATGTCTCCCCCGATACTCTGTACGATCTGACCCAAGCTATTGCCATCTGCATGGACGATAGCGATCCAGTCATTCCTATCCGTCAGCTTTGCGATGTCGTAAGGGTATTGATCAGCATCCACCTTCTTGTCACTATCAGTGCCATAAAAGCTTTTCTTAGCGAGCGATAGAGCGTGAATATAGCGTCTCTTAGCAGCTGTCGTCATATCGACACTTTTATCTTGCCCCTCAGGAGCAACTAGAGGTAGCCCCGTCTTGTTGGATCGCTTCATACCTAGCGCGCCAAGCGTCAGACTAGGTTGGGGCTGGTTACGCTGGCTCCGGAGCTTCTCCTCCAGTTCATTGATCCTATCGGGAAAGTCTCCCATCATCTCTACGACAGCCTGACTGATCGTGATGCCAGGCGCCTCGATCATCACACAACGAGGGAAGTCGCGCACCGTCTTAGCACAGGTCTCTAGATCGTCAAAGTAGTAGCGCACATTTCCTGCAGCACCGATGATCAGAGCCTCATCACGATATGACGCTCCGACCGTCTCGCGAAAGAGCTGCGTGCAGATCTGCGCCACCAGCTCACTGGCTCCCACGATATCTTTCAGCTCATTCGTCTGAAAGATAAAGTTTTGGATTCCTTGCACAGAGGCACCATATAAGTATCCCATGAGTAAGTCCTTTATTTAGTTCCTAATTCTTGTCAATGTTCCAAAGCCTACACTAGCGTGCCGGCCCAATCCTATCTGATCGGGCAGCGATACGTTGGTGGCAAACTGTATGTCGAGCGTCACCAGTGGCACGCCCTTGTACTTCACAGATCGCATAGGTGTCATGGCTGTAATCTCCGTCTCGAGCAGCGAAGGGACGAAGATGCCCACCCCCTTGAGCATCGAGAGTATATTACCCGTGAGGATCTGCTGCAGCTTCAGTACACGAGCCACCAGCCCTCTCTCACGCTCAAAGAGCTTGTAGTTCTTATCATTCAGCGGTAGCCAGTCACTCAGCTGATAGATCACCGGCACGTCACGCATCTCCACCTCATGTCTATCCGCATCGATATGCTCTATCCTTAGCGTCACGTGACGCTTGCCGATCATCGTCTCTAGGCTCTCCGCTTGGAGCAAGTCCCCGAGCGCATCCACACCATCGGCCACACAGACCAGTGCCGCCTTGCCATCGATCTGTCTATACTGGATCAAAGGGTAAGCATAGCGTAGCCCCCCAGCCTCATGATTGTGATATATCGTATTGTCTCGAGACAGCAAGCTGATGATGGCACCACGCAATAGCGGTAGCTCCCATCTTGCGATCGGTGTGTCAAATCGCACTTGCAACGTTCTCAGTTCGCCCATCTTTTATTGCGTAGCTTTGGTTTACACCTTTATGTCCCCTCTATGCTTCCTTATAAGCTCCTAAAGAGTTATAAATGTGTCTCTCCGCAAAGATAATAAAAAAAAGGACTTGTATGGACGCAGTGCGTCCGTTCCCGTCAAAGCGAGACGTAGCCGTGTAAGGACGCACGGCTAGTATCTAGTCAGAGAGCGTCCGTTGTGTCAAAGCAAGATGTCTAGCGATGCTGTACGGACGCCCAGCTAGTATCTCTAGTCGGAGAGCGTCCGTTGTGTCAAAGCAAGACGTCTAGCGATGCTGTACGGACGCACAGCTAGTATCTAGTCGGAGTGCGTCCGTTCCCGTCAAAGCAAGACGTGTAGCGATGCTGTACGGACGCACAGCTCATGCATCCGTTCCAAAACGACGAGACGAGTAGCCCTTTGTAGGGACGCACGGCTCGTGCGTCCGTTGTATCAAAGCAAGACGTATACCAATAAGAGGAGCCTGTTGACACAACAGTCTCCTCTTCTTATTCGTCCCAACCTCTCTCCTCAACATCCTTGTTCTAATGGAAGATGCTCTGCGAGTATGCCAAGAGGACTCAGAAACAACAACCCCATCAAGTCTTAATCCTTGTTCTAATGGAAGATGCTCTGCGAGGACGGCAAGGCGAGCGACAAGGAAACGGACGAAGTCCTGTCTTAATCCTTGTTCTAATGGAAGATGCTCTGCGAGATTGTTTGCCTAATCATTAAAACCAATCAAAACTATGGTCTTAATCCTTGTTCTAATGGAAGATGCTCTGCGAGTAAACAAATGATCAACATCAAGAATTCAGAGGTTGCATCTTAATCCTTGTTCTAATGGAAGATGCTCTACGAGGCAACCAAGCTCTACATCAACGTAAGAAATCAACCGTCTTAATCCTTGTTCTAATGGAAGATGCTCTGCGAGGCGGTAATTGCTATCTCTAGCCCGATATCTTACGAGATGTCTTAATCCTTGTTCTAATGGAAGATGCTCTGCGAGTTGAGTTCTTCAAGGTAAAGCTTGTAAAGGACTAGTCTTAATCCTTGTTCTAATGGAAGATGCTCTGCGAGGACAGCAACCCGATCGCTCACGTCTATGTGGACACGTCTTAATCCTTGTTCTAATGGAAGATGCTCTGCGAGGACACACGTGTCCTCTGAAGTGGATGAGGACAGCTGTCTTAATCCTTGTTCTAATGGAAGATGCTCTGCGAGTAATGAGGAATCCTAAGAATGGAAACCTCTTCTTCAGTCTTAATCCTTGTTCTAATGGAAGATGCTCTGCGAGACTTATGTCATTCAATGACTAAGTGCATTAGGGAGCAGTCTTAATCCTTGTTCTAATGGAAGATGCTCTGCGAGGTGGTCGAGAATCCTCGAAATGGACACATCTTCTTGTCTTAATCCTTGTTCTAATGGAAGATGCTCTGCGAGAGCGTCTTCCAGAGGATAAGGTTATTAGACGTGCCTGTCTTAATCCTTGTTCTAATGGAAGATGCTCTGCGAGGAGGTCTACGGATCACCGTAGACACTACAGAAACTATGTCTTAATCCTTGTTCTAATGGAAGATGCTCTGCGAGGTCCTAACAATTCTCACATGCAAGGAGTATGTGAGAGTCTTAATCCTTGTTCTAATGGAAGATGCTCTGCGAGCGCTTGGTTAACAAGCGATGATCAAGAACAATAATAGTCTTAATCCTTGTTCTAATGGAAGATGCTCTGCGAGTATATTAAAGTAGAGTGGAAAAACCAACCACTTTCTGTCTTAATCCTTGTTCTAATGGAAGATGCTCTGCGAGAGCCACCGGTCAAAGGACTGGTGAAAAAGAAGTGAAGTCTTAATCCTTGTTCTAATGGAAGATGCTCTGCGAGAGCTAATTTTAAGACGTGCTGAATTTCAGATGGTTACAGTGCCATTTTCGGAAAATCCGCTTGATTTTCGAGGAAAAAGTGTACCTAACTGCCCGCAAATATACGAATTTTCTAGACTATGCCTTACCCTCAGTGAGCAATCTCACAGGGCTGACGCATTATATTATATACAGAGAGCTCATCTGCCTCTCTATTCCTCGCTTGTCGCTAATGTGTAGCTTCTGACAGAGCGATTATGATGCATCAGCCTTAGCTGGGCAAATTCAACGCCAGCTCGCTACAATAATTTAGAACTGACTACATATCAAAACGGTATCGTGTCGAGGAAAAGTGATTTCCACGTGGATATTTCGAAATTCCCACGTGGAGAATTTTTATTTCCCAGGTAGGAAATAAAAAATTCCTCGGAGGAATCAAATGAAACTTCGGAGGAAATGAATCACGCCCACGTGGAAAATAAAAAATATCCACGTGGAGATTTGAGATTCTCCACGTGGATATTCGAGAAAGGAGGGAATCGGACGAATTTCCCTGTAAAGATATGTAAATAGAGATTAGAGGTTAGAAGTTAGAGACTAGAGGTTAGAGATTAGAGGACGGACGCCCTCCGACTAGATACTAGCCGTGACTGCACCCTGTAGGGGCGCTCGGTCTGAGCGTCCGTTGTTGAACGATCTTGACGATGTAACCTTTGACGGAGA
>NZ_CABUAN010000045.1 GCF_902489635.1 uncultured Porphyromonas sp.
TCCACGTGGAGATTTTGAAATATCCACGTGGAAATCACTTTTCCCCGACACAGCACTGTGTCGATGTGTAGTCGGATCTAAATTATTGTAGCGAGCAGTCCCAGTTACTCAGTCGGCAGGACGGTATCTCCTGCGCCTAGCACATAGGTGAGGTGGTATGGTGCTGTCGTGATGCTACGAAGGCGGTAGCCCGTGAGGAGGGTGGGGCGGTCGTCCCCTTCGTCGGCACAGATAGTGTAACGGGTGATCGAGTCGCTCCCCTCGTCACTGCTCCAGCTGGTAGAGACGGGGGCGTCGTGTGGCGAGACAATGTAGTTGGTCGCCAGGTGACGCTGAACCTTTGGTGGGTAGGCTTTGTAAGCAGCCTCCTTGAGTCCCCATACCGTGTAGAGCCATTCGCGAGCGGCTTGAGACTCCTCGGCTGCGAGCAGCTGATGATAGTGAGCCAGCTCAGCGGGAGACATAAACCTCGGAGCTATCTGTGGCAACTTATCACTGGCGATCTGTAGATCTACACCGATACCGTGCTGTCCCTCGCAGAGGACGAGGGCAACGTAGCTACCGCTGTGGGATAGGGAGATACTATAATCACGGTCAGGAGCATCAAGGCGGGGAGCACCCGTGGGGAGGTGCGTCAATCGCCAGGAAGTCTCTCTCGGGGCGAGCTCATCGAGGAGCTGCTGCGTCAGCGAGCGGTAGTTAGATAGGCTGGGTGCGATGCCAGATGGTAGCTCTGCGACGTAGAGTGTCCCTCCTAGCGGGAGGTCTAGCTGTGAGTAAGTCACGCCTGAGGCTCTGTAGGACTATCGCCCTGCGTCTCGGACGACTCTTTGGGATGCAGACGCATCTTGAGCTGCATGATACGGTGGCGGTCCATGCGCGTTACGGTGAAGTCAATGTCTGATATCGTTATCTGCTGACCCACCTGAGGAATCTCTTGGAGCACCTCTAGGTACAAGCCCCCAACCGTATCAACCTCCTCGTAGTGTGGTGCAAAGTACTCAGGCTCTACATCTAGCAGCTTGCAGAGATCGATCAGCGACATACCCCCATCGATCAGATAGACTCCCTCGGCAAGCCGTACGTAGGGCGGATTCTCATCGTCGTACTCATCGACGATCTCACCCACGATCTCCTCGAGGATGTCCTCGAGCGTGATCAGACCTGAGGTGCCGCCAAATTCGTCGATGACAATCGCCATGTGGATACGCTCCTGCTGCAACTCCTCCAGTAGGGTGTCGATCTTCTTATTCTCAGGTACGAAGTAAGCTTGCCGGATGATCTTTTGCCAGGGGAAGGTGTCCTCCTCGTGCATGTGAGGAAGTAGGTCCTTGACATAGAGCAGCCCCTGGATCGTGTCCTGCGACCCATCGTAGACAGGCAGTCGTGAGTAGCCCGTATCGACCGCAAAGCTCAGCGTCTGGTGATAAGCCCAGTGATAGTTGACGCCGACCATATCGACACGCGGCACCATGATCTCGTCGGCCGTCTTGTGGTAAAACTTGACAATCTCATGGATCATCTCCGTCTCCTTGTTGTCCCCATTGGTAGTGAGTGCGACGGCCTCCGAGAGGTCATCGACCGAGAGCTCGTGCCCCTTCTTTGCATTAGATCCGAGGAGCTTAGAGGTTTTGATCAGACCCTTGGAGCACCAAGCGATCCCTTTGTAAAGGGCAGACACAGCGGGAGCCGTCATCCGTATGAAGGAGAGCGGGTGACGCTGAGCGTAGATCTTAGGGATGATTTCGCCAAAGAGTAGGAGCAGGAAGGTGATGAGGACCGTCTGGATGATAAAGCCCGCAGCACGATTGGCCGAGAAGTCCCAGTGCTCCCCCACAAACCATGCGCAGAGGATCGTGATCGCCACGTTGACCGCATTATTGCCGATCAGAATGGTCGCCAGCAGTTGCTCCGAGTGTGATAGGAGTCGTAGTAGGCGCGAGTCGTTGGGGTGCTCCTGCTCTTTGATCTGCTGTACCTCTTGCGGGGTGAGCGAAAAGAAAGCCACCTCATTGCTCGACATAAAGGCGGAGCAAAGCAGTAAGACGAGGATGATCAAGAGCGGTATAGCATCTATCCAAACGATTGGATTGCTGTACACAATTCCCCCGAAAAGGCTTAATAAGAAGGCATCACCCATTGCTGCTACTATTGTGACTTATGCTGTAGCTGACCTAGCTGGCGGCGTCGCTAGGGTCAGATTGCGATACTGGTTGCTCGGCTGTGGAGCGAGTAGAGGTGCTCTCCTGACTATCGCTCTGCTTGGGACGGTTTACAAAGGTGACCTTGTCGGCCCAGATCTCTGTACGCGCCTGCGCCTGTCCCTGGCGATCGGTGTAGTTGTTGTAGCGTATCTCGCCCTCCACAAGGAGATGAGATCCCTTGCGCACCCAGCGCTCGACAAATTGCGCCAGCGAGCCAAAGATCACCACCGTGTGCCACTCGGTGCGCTCTGGTATCTGCGTGCCATCACGTCTCGTGTAGCCTGGTACAGAGGTCGCAAGGCGTAGCGTAGCTTGACAGGTACCCCGACGCGAATAGTGTACGTTGGGGTCTGCGCCTACGAAGCCTATTAGGATCGCCTTGTTGTAGTACATAGACTGAGCGGACGGGGTGACTAGGGGCAACCTTATATACGAACGCGAGAGACTTGTCTTACGTATGAGCAAGGCAAGCCCTCGATGATAGCCCTCAGGCTATATGTTAGGTTAGAAGTCTGCGCCAGGTCAGGCACTGGGAGGGGGTTACTTCTTGATAGTTGTAATCCGCTTGTTCAGGAAGATGTGTAGGAAAAATCCAGCAATCATCACGACACAGCCGATGAGATTAAACACATTTCCTCCCTTATCTAGCAGAGCGGGGACGATGAGTACGAGAGCCCCAATGAGGACTACCAGACTACCTATGGGATTGAAGTTTTTCATATACTTATGATTACTATCTAAGGTGATACTTGACAACGGAGGGTAGGGGAAGTCACCCCCATAGGGATGACACACCCTCGTACCGCAAAGGTAATACAAAATCAAGAGATAGCACACGCTCCTGCAACTTATCCGCTCGCGCACATCTCACGACAACTCTCCGACAGCTCCGATCCCTAACCTCTAACCTCTAACTTCTCAGTTTTCCCTATATTTGTCAGAGAAAGAATAAAGCTCCCCGCACATCTGCTGCGCAGGGAGCCGCTAAACAAACGATATGATAGACAAACAACATAAACTACTCACCCCTCACGTAACCAACGAAACGAACCAGCTCCGCAAAGTCGTACTAGGGCTGCCTCATGCGCTCGGCACGCAGCCGACACTCGAGGAGACTTACGATGCTAAGAGCTACCAAGCGGTCTTGCGGGGCGACTACCCCACGGAGCAGGTGGTGGTACGTGAGATGGAGGGCTTCCTCGCTATCCTGCAGCGCCACGGCGTGGAGGTGTATCGTCCTGAGCCGATAGAGGGGTGTAATCAGATCTTCGCGCGAGATGTCTCTTTCGTGATCGACGAGCACCTCTTTGTAGCACACATGATCCCCGATAGGAGACGGGAGGTAGATGCGTTTGCATCAATCTACGATCTCTTCGAGCCGAGTAGCGTGCTGCATCTGCCCGCCGAGGTACGTGTAGAGGGGGGCGATGTGATCCTCTATGATGACATCCTCTTCGTGGGGTGCTGCGAGCCGGGAGCCTTTGGGCAGTTTAAGACTACGAGGACCAATGATCGTGCGGTGGACTTCTTCCGTGAGTTCTTCCCGCACAAGCGTGTCGTTCCCGTGCCACTATACAAGCATGACCAGGATCCTTTGCGTGGTGTGCTACACCTAGACTGCGCCTTCCAGCCCGTGGGGCGTGGCTTCGCCGTCTTTTATCCCGAGGGAGTTGCTTCCAGAGAGGCGCGCGGGATCATTGGCGAGGTCTTTGGCCAGGACAAGCTATTGACCATCACCGCTGAGGAGGCTGTCGAGATGCATACCAACTTCTTCTCTCTCTCCCCCGAAGTGGTCTGTGTCGAGGCGGGTGCCGAGCGTCTGCAGCGTTACCTCCGTGAGGTGGCTGGCATGACTGTCGAGGAGGTACCTTACAGTGAGATCTCTAAGCAGGGTGGCTTGCTGCGCTGCTCCACATGTCCTCTAGAGCGAGCATGATAGATGGCAAAGGTTAAGACTATATATAAGTGTAGTGCCTGTGGTGCTACCTACAGTCGCTGGCAAGGCCAGTGCAACGAGTGCCAAGAGTGGAACACGATCGAGGAGGAGTTGTCTCAGCCGGAGACAACCTCTGGGCGCTCGACACCAGCGCAGGAGATACAGCGCAAGCTCAAGCAGATCCATGAGGGTGCTACGTGGGACGGGCTCCACTCGGAGGAGGTGCGCCCCATACAGCAGATCGAGGGGAGCGAGGAGAGTCGAGTAAACCTGCACGACGAGGAGCTCAATCGCCTCCTCGGAGGTGGACTAGTACAAGGCTCCTTCACCTTGCTGGGTGGTGAGCCGGGCATTGGTAAGTCGACGCTAATCTTTCAGACAGTCCTGCGCTGCCCAGAGCTCAAAACGCTCTACGTATCGGGCGAGGAGAGTGCTCAGCAGCTCAAACTGCGTGCTGACCGCATCGGCATACACTCGGAGCAGTGCCTCATCTACTGTGACACCGACCTGGACAACATACTCCTGAAGGCACTGCAGATAGCACCCGACCTGCTGGTCATCGATAGTATTCAGACGGTTACGACTGCACGCTCGGACTCTTCGCCAGGATCCATCAGTCAGATTAAGGAGTGTGCTAACCTGCTCCTGCACTTTGCCAAGAGCAGCGGCATCCCCGTGATCGTCATTGGGCATATCAACAAAGAGGGCTCCATAGCGGGTCCGAAGATCTTGGAGCATACGGTAGACACGGTCTTGCAGTTTGAGGGCGACAAGCAGCATCTCTACCGCATCTTGCGTAGCCATAAGAACCGCTTTGGCTCTACCGACGATCTCGGCATCTACGAGATGAATAGCTCGGGACTGGTCGCCGTGAGCAACCCCTCGGAGCACCTAATCTCGGGCAATACGGAGGGACTCAGTGGCGTCGTCGTCGCCTGCGCCGTGGAGGGTATTCGCCCGATCATGATCGAGACGCAAGCTTTGGTCAGTTCGGCTATTTACAATAACCCGCAGCGGTCCACCACGGGCTTTGACCTGAGACGACTCAACATGCTGCTGGCGGTTTTGGAGAAGCGGGCCGGCTTTAAGTTGATCCAGAAAGACGTTTTCCTCAATATCACGGGCGGCATCAAGATCAACGATACCGCGGTGGATCTAGCGGTGCTCTGTGCTGTCCTCTCCTCCAATCTAGACATAGCCGTCCCCTCGAAGACCTGCATGACGGGCGAGGTGGGACTGGCGGGCGAGATACGTGCCGTGAGCCGCATAGAGCGACGCATAGCGGAGGCGCATCGTCTTGGCTTCACGCGGATACTGATCCCCAAGGCGAATGCTAAGAGCCTGCAACAGCGGAACTACGACATAGAGATCGTGCCGTGTGATCGGGTGGATCACGCCTTCAGGACACTCTTCTCACAAAGACAATAGATACACTATATAATAATGAGTAGGATGAATTGGGATCAGCTGATCTCTAACCGACGCTTCGGGGCGCCAGAGCCTGAGCGAGCTGGCGCACTCGGTGGAGGCATAGAGATGCGTACCGAGTTTGACCGGGACTACGATCGTCTGATCTTCTCGGCACCATTTCGCAGACTGCAAAACAAAGCGCAGATCTTCCCCCTGCCTAAGAATATCTTTGTGCACAACCGCCTGACGCATAGTCTGGAGGTGAGCTGCGTGGGACGCAGTCTGGGCAACTACATAGCGTGTCGCCTGACGGACAATCAGGATACGCCTCATCGGGGTAGCATCGCTACGGTCGTCTCGGCGGCC
Source organism: uncultured Porphyromonas sp. (assembly GCF_902489635.1). Classification (GTDB taxonomy): domain Bacteria; phylum Bacteroidota; class Bacteroidia; order Bacteroidales; family Porphyromonadaceae; genus Porphyromonas. The sequence goes on from NZ_CABUAN010000045.1 coordinate 5,917, forward strand.
TGTCTGGCACACGACATGGGCAATCCTCCCTTCGGGCATAGTGGCGAGCGGGCGATACGGGCCTACTTCACCGAGGGCAACGGACGCCAATGGTATGATGCCGTAGTAGGGGAGGGGCACCCGTGGGAGGACTTCGCTTACTTCGAGGGCAATGCCAACGGCTTTCGCTTGCTGACCCATCAGTTTGAGGGGCGCCGCCCCGGGGGCTTTGCTTTGACCTACACCACGCTGGCAGCTATTGTCAAGTACCCCTGGTCGTCGGCTAGGGCGCCTGAGAGCGGGAAGTTTGGCTACTTCCAGTCAGAGCGGGCTACCTACCTCGATGTGGCGGACTATCTGGGCATCCTGCCCGTAGATCCCGCCACGGGGCACTACGTGCGCCACCCGCTGGTCTACCTAGTGGAGGCCGCTGACGATATATGTTATCAGGTGATGGATGTGGAGGATGCTTACAAGCTGCGCATCCTGAGCTACGAACGTACGGTGGATCTGCTCCTGCGCTACTTCCCCGCAGATGGTCGCGATCATGCGCTGGCAACGCTGGAGACTATCGGCGACCGCAACGAGCGGATAGCTTACCTGAGAGCTAAGGCGATCAATATCCTCGTGGAGGCGTGTGCCGAGGTCTTCATAGAGCATGAGGAGGAGATACTGCGGGGCGCTTTTGCGGGGACGCTGGTTAGCCGAATGCCCGAGAGACTCTATGCGGCTTACCGAGCCAATAGCGAGGTGGCGCAGAGTGAGATCTACACGGCGCGAGCGGTGATCGACGTGGAGCTGGCAGGGCATCGGATCTTCTCAGAGTTGATCGACAAACTGATGCACTCGCTCCTACACCCGGACGATGCTTATAGTCGTACGCTCCTCTCGCTGGTGAGCAGCCAGTACAACCTGCACGAGGAGTCGATCTACGGCAAGCTCCAGTGCACGCTCGACTACATCTCCGGCATGACCGATCCTTACGCGCTAGACCTCTACCGACGCATCACCGGCATGAGCCTCCCGGCGATCTAGAGATTAGAGATTAGAGACGAGTAAGCCCTTTGTAGGGACGCACGGCTCGTGCGTCCGTTGTATCAAAGGCTACAGCGTCGTGGTCTTAACGATAGTGGATTACACGTCCCGTTTTTAACGGGGACGGACGCACGACCGTGCGTCCCTACATGTCGCTACCCGCTCTCTAACTTCTAATCTCTAATCCCTAACCTCTATTTCCGCTAGGAAATACCGATTATGTCAAATGAAATACCGAATATGTCAAGTCGCTTGGGGTGCTAATGATTATATTATGCTTAACTTTGCACGGTAGATAGGCGACATTTTCATTTCGGTGATACTATCGAATAAACTTTATATCAATCAAATAACAAACACAGAATGAACAGAACAGTAAGAATTCTGCTGGGCCTTCTAACGATTGGCCTAGTCGCTCTGACCTCCTGCAAAAAGGACAATCAAGAGCCCAAGAAGAACGAAGGCACGACCTATGCCAACGTCTCCATCAGCATCCAGTCCGACGTTACGCGTGATGCTACCGATGATGCGGCTCAGCACAACCCTGCGGGTACGTGGAACGGTAAGGATGCTATCAAGACCATCGCTGTCTACATCGTAGACAATGCAAACATCTCTTCGGGTGACTACGATGAGAGCAAATTCAACATCACCGCTGCAACAGCAGATGGTTCTTCAAACATCACCATCACGCCTAAGGAGGCTATCCTTACGACTCCTGGTGAGAAGTCTGTCTATGTACTCATCAACGCAGATCAGAAGATTAAGGATTACCTAGACAATGCTGTTACTCCCTTTGCCTTCAAGAAGGCTTACGCAGCAGCTGTCAAGCTAATCACTGCTCAGGAGGCTGCAAAGACTGAGCTTAATGGAACGGATCCCGAGGACGTCATCATGATGACCAACGCTGAGGAGTGCAAGCTCGCAGTTGCTGAGGGTGTCACCAAGGATCAGGCTGAGGCTGCACAGAATCCTCAGAACCGCGCCTCTGTCAAGGTAAAGCGTGCCGTAGCTCGTGTCCTACTGACTACGACTGCTGATACCTATGAGGTTAAGTACAAGAATGGCGAGAAGATGGGTACCATCAAGGATATCACCTACGCTGTAGCTCAGGGCGAGAAGTCTTTCTACCTCATGCAGATGGTTGACAATGGTATCATCAAGACTCCTGCATACGGCTTCGTTCCAGTGAAGGACACTGAACATCCTGACAAGCTCACAGCTGATAGCTATGCAAAGATGGGTGAGTACTATGACTACAGCGACCTTGTTGAAACGGCAAAGGCTGGTAAAGCTCGTGCGGCTGCTGTGGCTACAGATCTAAATGATGCTTTGAAGATCGGTGCTCAGTCACTCACGCAGAGTGTCTTCATGTTTGAGGCTTCTCACAAGTACGGCAAGACAGCTGATGATACAGACTTCCGTCGTGCTAACACACCTTACGTACTCGTTCGTGCGAAGTTTGTCCCCGCTAAGTTTGAGGATGAGGCTGCCGATAACCAGTACACTGAGGGTAGCACCTTCTACATGGGTGAGAACGGTCGCTTCTATATCAAGAAGGAGAACGTTGTAGACGAGACAAAGGGTGGTATCAAGGATCAGAGGTACTACACCTATGAAAATGCTAAGGTGATCTACTACGCATTTGTCAACCCAGACGTGGTTGGTAAGACGATCAACGCACCAGCTTATCGTAACAACATCTACCACATCAGCGTCAAGGGCTTCAAGACGATCGGTATGACTTGGAATCCTCTCTTCCCAGAGGATCCTGACACACCCAATCCTACGAACCCAGATCCAAAGCCTGGGGATGATCCCGTACCTCCTATCACACCAGGTGAGACGAATACTCCAAAGGAGACCTACATGGCTGTAGACATTACGGTTATCCCCTGGAACGTACACACCTACGAGATCGAGCTTACGGTCTAATTGACTGACTATCTGACTAACGTTTCTAGTGGCCACTAGTGCTACTAGAAACTTTAGCAACTTACTAATAGGGACGCACTGATGGACGTGCGTCTGGCAGTGCGTCCCTATCTTTTTTTCCCCCCATTATCGTTAGCCTTACGATCCGACCCTTTCCTCTAAACCGACACATCTGATCTCTCAATCACTGCTACATCTTATGAAGCGACACACTATATATAGTATACTCCTGCTGCCTCTCCTCCTCTTATCACTCGTCAGCTGTGATAAGCTCGTATACGATCGAGGCGAGTGCCCCACGATACTGGTCTTCACACCCTATATGCAGACGCCCTGTATGTCTGACTCGGCTTACATAGGCAAGGCAGGCTACATGGACATCGTCATCAGTGTCCCTTCGTCAGGAGAGATCATCACATACAAGCATCTAGAGCCAGCTGACCTGACGGCTAACACGGCCATAGAGATTCCTGTACCGAACGAGTGTAGTGAGACCTATCGCTACACCATCTGGGTGGGTGCTACCCCCCAGCACTACACCATGAGTGACCTAGAGCCAGCCTCGGGCAATAAGCACCCCGACTGCCGCCTAGCACTCCAGCTCAACGAGCAAGACAGACACGAGGGTCTACTGCCCGAGCCACTCTACTTCGCCACAGATACGGTCGAGTGTCCTATGCCTCGAGGCGGTGTAAGCACGAGAGTGCCCGTCGCGCCAAACCTGACGCGCTATAGCAACGACTTTGACATAAGCCTTACCGAGCTACCCAGCAAGATCATCTATCCGCTCCATATAGAGATCGAGGATAACAACGCTGCTTACGACTTCATGGGTCAGCTGACCAATCCTACGAAGCATGTCATCTACCAGGCGCCACTACCCAACGAGGGTACGACACGTACCGCACGTCTCAGCACGCTACGACTAGATGATCCGAAGACAAAGCCCCAGCTGAGTCTCGTGCGCTCCGATACGGGTGCTAAGATCTTTACCTACGATCTCAAGAAGTTGCTCGCTAAGAAGCCTGACTACCGCCCCGAGTGCCAGTTTGAGTACGACGTTGAGATACGTCTCAAGACGCTTCCTGACAATACGCACTATGCCGTTGAGATCCTCGTCGATGGCTGGAAGGTACACTCCTATGAGATCATCCTCTAAGCCCATTCTTATAGACCACACTAACGTTGTCACATCATTATGAATAGACTACGACACACCCATATATATACGTTCCTCCTCGTCTTGGGGGCGCTCCTCACCAGCACCAGTTGTGTGCGAGACTACAACAGTCTTGAGGGAGAGGATGACGGCAACAAATACCTCACGCTGACGCTCTCTCTATCCCCCAGTGGCAATGATGAGCTACGTATGCAAGGGCCCGACTACAGCATCAACTCCGACAAGACGAATCGCGAGGACTACGTGAACGATCTACGCATCTTCCTCATCAACAAAAACGGAGTAATCAAGAAAAACGTCTTCTTTACCAATCTGGCTCCGAGACCCGCATACGATTATAGCACGGGTTCAGAAGATGAAGGAATCAGCTATAAGTACCAAGGTGGTAAGGCACAGGTCACCTTCCGGCTCACAGAGAGGGAGCTAGGCTACTACGACCTAGTCGTCGTCGCCAATGAGGGTGCTTATAAGAATCGTCAGACGCTTAACCCCAACCCAGTTGAACCAGGTCAGGAGTCCTATTGGGATAATGAATTTAAAAGAGAGGAGAAGGCTGACGCAGCGCTTAGGAAAGCACTAAGAGAGGCGCAGACGCTAAAAGACCTCAAGAACATACGTATCCCCGTCACGAGACGATTCTCTGATACGCATGAAGGATTGCGCTATAATCAGAGCTACCCATATACAGATGCCGTTTGTCCGATGACTGCCGAGTATAAGGATGTTGACTTCACCGGGGGTGGTACCAAGGACAATCCGCGCGTGATCCAGCTCGACAATCCTCATGGTCGTACGAAAGGCGTTGAGCTTCTGCGCACCTTTGCCAAGGTCGAGCTAATCTACAAGAAGTGTGTGTGGCTCTCTTGGAATGAGAAGGGTGAAGAGCAACTGAACTGGATAGGCCCGTGGAGATTTGTACATCCCTATGGACCTCATATCTGTCAGATGCCTAAGGATGTCAGTCTCTTCCCTATACAGGAGTACTCTAGTGCTCAGGATACTGTAGTTGGCTTCCTCGGTAGAGAGTCTGATGAATATGTACGTCCACAAGAACGCTTTGTCATTGGGTATGACGAAATACTCCAGAAGGTCCTAAAAGAGGGCGTCCCCATTGGTGGTGGCTATCTGCTGGACTATAGGATGTACTTCTATATCCCCGAGAAGCTCGTCCCCGAGGGTCCTGTTGAAACTGTGAAGCCTCTTTACCTATGGTTTATATGGTATCATTATGGCGACTTCCGTCCCTGGCTAGATATAGCTGCTGGCTCCCATCAATTGCGTGCCGAGGAAAAATGCTACTTTGATCACCTAAATAAAAATGACAAGGGCGAAGACTATGTAAAGCCTATAGGCTCGTTCAGTCCATCGAACAAGAGTGTCTTCCGCAATCGCCTCTACAAGATAACGCTAACCCCAAAGGAGGTAGAGCCCCCCGCAGGCAATGGCGAAGCCTTTGAGTAAAGTTGTATACGGAACATCTTCTTATCTACGCAGACACACACATTATCAAGTAAATCTCCCCTATAAACAGATATAGGCTATGAAGCAATACAATAGCACGACACTAGTGCGCACTATATGGAGTCTTCTCCTTGCCCTCTCAGCACTCTGCCTGATACCCACCGTGGCAGAGGCGCAGTTTGAGCTTGTTTATGAGAACCCCATGACAGGTCGACCTACTCTCAAGGGGTCTCCTGAACCCACTGGAACAATAAGCTTTTCATTCCAGAGCCAGAAGGAAGGTCAGCTCCCTTATACAGTCAAGCTAACCCAGACACCAACTGGCTATACAGGCTCTACGACCTTTAAATTTGACAAACGCCAGGATAGCTACTACATTTTTGGTCTTCCTGCGGGGAATTATAAGTTGGAGATCTCTGATGCTAGTGGCTATAAGGTGTCCAGAAAAGGTCTGGTCAAGGAGACGACTGCACTGCAGTTCCTTCCACAGCCGTTTACCCAGGAGTTCACCTCTCCGCATCATCTCCGCTGGGTCGGTGCACTCCTTAAGAGAGGAGGACATAGCTACTACAACCGGGATATCATAGACTCTTTGAACGTTTACTTTGAGTTTGCTATCTGTACTCAAGGGGAGTATGAAAACTATAGGTATAGAAGAGGCACACTCAACTGGATGTCGCTGACAGATACTGGTCAGGAGCCCACCTTCGATGGCACCTTTGGCGTGTGGCGCGTTAAGGTGCGGGAGAGAAAGCAACCTTCTTATGACACGATAATTGTTGAGAAGCCCTGCCTCTTTGTAAAGGTGCCTGTTGATGGCCCCTCTCCTAGCGAGATGTATGCTAGGAGTGCTTATGCAACCCCAAGCGAAATGCTCTCAATAGCTATACGTGTCAAGGGCTCGACAGATCCTAAGTATAGTGCCTTTGCATACAATGCCTATGGCGGTGCTGAAGGAGCGCAGACATTTGATCCTAACAACTGGCTGGAGGTCATAGGCGGAGCTCCCTCTCCTTGTGATGTGTATAAGCCCACTCTTAGGATCAAGGAAGAGTGGGCCAAGAAGTTGACATTCCCTGTGACGCTTAGTGTTAGGAATATGAACGATCGAATGTGGACTAAGCCAGAGATGCTCTATATAACCTTTACCGAGGAGAACTATATGATCCCTCAAGAGTTTCCGGGGGGGCATATGTCGCCAGGGGTCTGGAATCGAATTTATATGAGGGATAGCTCAGTCCCGTTCAAAGACTCTTCTCTAGGACTCAAGCCTAATGACACGAGTGGAGAGCCTGTTATACCTGGATACAATCCTGAGGTCTACTATAGAGATACAGACACGACCCGCATGTGGAATGAGTTCTCAGGTTGGCATCCAGACTTGAAAGCTGGTAAGGTCGGATGGGACTACTGTGAGGGTACGGTAGATAAGGTTTTAGCTATAGCTGTACAAGAGCGTCGCTGGGGACGAGCTTACAAGAGTAACCTTGCCGGTGCTAAGTTTATACTGGTCAAGGCTCCTGAGGGCTATGAGGAGTACCGAAAGCAGTACAAGTATTTCCCTGAGCTCAATAAACCTCTTGTCCTGCCAGAGAAGCATCAGAGCGACTGGTTTTTTCCATTCGCTAGTAATGATGCTCCAGAGGAAAACCCCTATATGAATCCATGCTATGATGTCAAGGTCCCAGAGGGAGAATACTATTGGAGGATTGAGTTCACTGACCTCTGTGGAGAACCGAAGACGCTCCCCACTCCAACAACAGAGGTGCAAGGTCCATTCAAGACTTCCATTTATTACAATGCTATAAAGTATGAGCTAGAGAATGAGGGCGAGGACTTAAAGCCACAGTACGAAAAGGTCGGCTGTGACAGTTTACGTGTCTATCCTTTCCGTGGGGCGAAGTCTCGTAATATTCTCTTGCGCAATGGTGAGCCTGCTCCAGTATATGCGAGGGCTGTCCAGACTACCACTAACGAATATGGTTATGAGAGGTTCGTTGCCTCAGGGACTACCTCCTTTGACCCTGCGGATCTTAATCAGAAGCCCGAAGATCAATACATCGTGCTCCCTTGGCGCAACTCTACTATAGATACTATAGAGATACAATATAACTATGAGCCTATAGATCAGTTCACCAAGATTATTCCCTGTCTTGACCTAGGGATGAAGTTCACCATAGAGACAACAGGTCCTACTTATGATCGGGATCAGCTCTACACCTATATCTGTCCGAGTGGTAAGACTGCCTATGTGTCGGTACTGCCCATTCGTACGGCTGGTGAGACGCTCGTAGAGCTACGAGACGTAAAGGATGCTAATAAGCCTTCTTACGCTAGCCAGACGCTCGCCTCGACGGATCAGGGTAAGCCTGTCGTCTTTAACCTCACTGGGGAGCAGATCCAGCCTGAGTATATGCTCTATATTAAGACAGGGTCTGACGACTCAGACTGTCCCCTAGACAATGGTGGCGAGATCATCAAGATGAACGATCTGCGAGGCTCCTCTTTCATCATTGGCGCTAATGATACCAAGTATTGTGTGGGGGATACTATTAAGCTAGAGTGCCCGCCCATCACGCCTGAGTCGGAGTACACTTGGACACAGCCAGATGGAACGAAACATCAGGGTCGCAAGGTCACCATTGGTGCCGCAACCTTGCCGCTCTCTGGAGAGTGGCAGCTCGAGGTCACAGCGGTGCCGTGCGATGGCACACCAGCACCGCAGACGGTGCCCTTCATCCTATCTGTCGCTCCGCCCGAGCTATGGTGGCGTAAGGATGCCAAGTCTGCAGACTGGAACTCATTTGATAACTGGGCCGACAAGGATGGTAACCCTATTAAGGCGATCCCTGCTAAGTGTACCGATGTACACCTCCCAGCGGTGGTCGACAACTTCTATCCAAACCTAGACCCAAACAAGCCAAATAGGACGCCGAAAGGAACGGAATGGGAGCCACTCGGAGAGCCTGTATGCAACGATATCTACTTCCACTTCGGCTCTGCGCTAGGTCAGCCTCAGCGACTGACTGAGTACTCTCGCGCCTTTATCGACTACAACTTTGGAGTCGTACAGCCTGACGGGTCTATCCAAGCGCATAAGGATTCTAAGCATCCAGGTGCTTACGATCGTCTCCTAGATCGAGACCGCTGGTATATGATTGCTACGCCACTCAAGAATGTCTACACAGGAGACTTCTCTCTAGCTGGCTATCCACTCACCTATCAGCGCTACATCAAGGTAAAGTTTTATGGAGATAACCCTATGCCTGAAGAGGCTACCTTTGACATTCCAATGAACAAGCTGGGGCGTTCTACGGTCGCTTACAATCACGCTTTAGCATTCAAGGTGGAGGGTTACCACTCTGGTAAGAAAGGTGCTGACGATCACAAGAATCTCAATGGGCTAGACGGTATCATCCGCTTGCCCTACTATGAGAACAAGGAGCGTGCGCCCTACTATCCACTACATCGTTATTACGAGAAGTGGTATTGGTATAAGACTGATAGCATAACGAATGAATCTACAGTAACAGACTCAATAGTTGAGCGAAGATCCTACTTCGCCTACTTTGACCTGAACACGTTAAAGCCAGTTACTAAGGTGGACTCGGTCAAGAGAGACCCTGCACTGGACTACCGCTTCCTCTTTGAGGATGATAAGACAGGGAAGATTGGTACTACAAAGTCTTATGACAATAAAAATAAACAATTGCTTGATGTCGAGGGCTATACTATGAAGATTACCTCCAGCTCTAAGTCTCCTAACGGTTCTTATGTTATGATAGGTAATCCATTTATGTCGCCCATCCGGTCTGCAAGGCTTCTCGCAGCTAATGTGAAAAATTTGGAGCGAAACACTCTTTATATCTTTACGCAAGGAGCGTGGCATTACGTAGGACCTGGTGTTGGCTTTGGTAGTCAACTCAGAACCTTGAGAGTCATTGCGCCACTTCAATCTTTTGTCGTCAAGCTAAAGAAAGGGAAAGAGGATACCTCTGAGTTCTACTTCCCTACGGGAGCGCTTGAGAATCCTAACAGTGGCTATGGAAAGGAGACTGTGCTACGCAGCACGGACGAGGAGTCGGATGAGATCACCGAGCGGTATGTCGCTGTGAAGGTCACCGATGCCGAGGGTGGCTATACCTCTGCGGTACTGCTACCCGAAGATACGGAAGAGTCGACGCCAGCACTGATGGCTCCGGAGGGTATGCAGACAGCTCCGCTCGTCTACTTCATCAGCCCGACCGATAGCACCTGCAACTTCGTACAGACCAATGTACCTAGTGCCGTGGTCGAGCTAGGCGTCTTTGCGCCTACCGATGGCATGCTCACGCTAGACTTCACGACGTTGGCCGAGAAGCCCTTTGACAAGCTGGCGCTCTACGATCGCCTGCGAGGCACCGAGCAGGATCTGCTGGTCAACTCGACCTACAGCTACGGCTATAGCGAGCGTGACGGACGCCGCTTCGAGCTACGTATGTCGTACGGTAACATCCGCTACGACGAGCAGCAGGATCACCAGCCTGATCTAGCCATCGAGCGCACCGCTACGGGCTATCGCATCTCCTACGATCAGGGTATAGCAGGCTACCAGCTGTACAGCGTACACGGCTATCTACTAGAGCGTGCTACGACCGATGGTCAGACGCAGGTAGATATCGAGATGCCCGAGACGGACGTCGTACTGCTCGACGTACAGTCTGTCGACGGCCTCCGCTGGATCAAGAAGCTTCAGCGCTAAGAACGCGCTCGTCGCATATAAATAGAGTAATCGGGGTAGCCCTCCTAGTGAGAGCTACCCCGATTGCTGTATCATAGCCACTGATCTGTCTGGTGACGAGTAACGATGCGTAGGGACACACGGTAGTATCGAGCCAGAGGGCGTCCGTTGTTGAACGATCTTGACGATGTAATCATTAACGAAAACGACCGCTTGCGGTCGGACGCATCGTAGCCCCCAGTCGGAGGAGCGAAGCTCCGAAC
>NZ_CABUAN010000046.1 GCF_902489635.1 uncultured Porphyromonas sp.
TCGGAGCTTTGCTCCTTCGACTGGGGGCTATGATTCGTCCGACCGCAAGCGGTCGCTTCCTCCGTCACCTGCACTCGTCTTATTGCACAACAACGAGACGAGTAACCCTTTGTATCACAGCGTGACGAGTAACCCTTTGTAGGGACGCACGGTCTGTGCGTCCGTTGCGTCAAAGGTTACAGCGTCGTGGTATTAACGGGGACGGACGCTCAGACCGAGCGTCCCTACAGGGCGCCGTATCACTCCGATTCCTCCGATCCACTCCGATTTCTCCAGCTAACAGCCAATCGCCAACAGCCAATCCCCATTTACATCTCTTTACAGGGAAATTCGTCCGATTCCCTCCTTTCTCGAATATCCACGTGGAAAATCTCAAATCTCCACGTGGGCGTCAAAAAATTCCTCCGAAGTTTCATTTGATTCCTCCGAAGTTTCATTTCATTCTTCCGAAGTTTTATTTCGCGCCCACGTGGAGGATTTTCCTCCTCCACGTGGGGATTTCGAAATATCCACGTGGAAATCACTTTTCTCCGACACGGCGCCGTATCGATGTGTAGCTAACCCTAAATTGTTGTTGCGAGCTGGCGTTGGATTTGCTCTGCTTTTTAGTCGTTGACTGCTGGCTGTTGCCACTAGCCACACTAGAGGCTCTAGAAGCACTAGCCCCTCCGATCCCTCTCACCTCTAATCGCTAACTTCTAGTTTCTAGTCTGTTAAATACCGAGATTGGCAAAAGACATACCGAAAATGTCAACTCATTATAAGAATATGTGGCGTACCTTTGCTCGTGAAGAATATCAACTTTATAACTAATCAAACCAATTCAACTATGAAGAAGTTTATTTATGCAACGTTGGCTCTCGCCGCAGTGCTGCTCTTTGCAAGCTGCAAGAACGACAAGAACCAACCAAAGAATGAGGCAGGCGATGCCTATATCTCATTCACGTTTAACCTCCCACAGGGTGGTACAAGAGCTGGTGTGGATGGTAAGGCCGCTGGCGACTTCTACGATGGTACTGCTGATGAGCAGGCTATTCAGAAGGTCCGTGTCGTACTCTTCGACCCGAGTAGCGAGGTGGTTAAGTACGCCTTTGACTACAACATCACCGCTACTGGTGGCGCTGCCGCTACTGGTGAAATCGCAGGTACTGCTACAGCTGCTAAGTTCACAACCAAGGCTAAGCAAGTCGTAACCCAAGACTATAAGATGCTGGCTATCCTCAACGGAACAGCTGAGGTCTTGGCTGCTACTGCCGAGGGTAAGTACCTCAAGGATGCTCAGGCTGTTCTCACGTCTGATGTTGCTACGCTGTCAGGTGCTGGCAAGGCTATCATGATGTCTAACGATCGTGGCCTCGTCGATGTTAAGTCTACGAGCATGAAGGAGAAAGACACAGAGGCAGAGGCTACTCCTGTTACAGTCAACGTAGATCGTATCCTCGCTAAGGTATTCGTAGGTGGTACCCCAGAGTGTAAGAATGGTAAGCTGACCAACATCAAGTGGCAGCTCAACACGACCAATACGAAGACCTTTATCTATCGTCAGTTCGGCAAGATTGCGGCCACGGACTTCCCAGATGAGACTGCTACAGATGCTAGCACACGCTTCAACCGCTACGCTAAGGATCCTAACTATTCTGGCGCATTCAATGCTGCAGACTTCACCTACCTAGATGGTACACCTGCTCTAACTGGTACCATGGGCTTTGAGGATGAAAATGGTCAGTACTGCCTAGAGAACACGATGGATGCTGCCTCTCAGAAGGTTCAGCAGACCACCTCATTCATCCTCAGTGGTACTTGGACACCTGAAAAACATGACGGTATCACCTTCACAGAGGGTGAGACTTGGTATGACTGGAAGGGCTGGAGCTTTACAAAGGCTAAGATGGTTGAGTACAAGGCTGCCATCGATGAGGCTACTAACACCAAGCCTGAGATCAATGGTACGCCTGCAGGCTTCAAGGCTGCTCTCAAGGCTGCGCTTGCTAGTATGACTGTTGATGCTCAGGGTGATGTTACTGCTTCTGGCACGTTCGGAGAAATCGTAGCTTACAAGAATGGTGCTTGCTACTACCAGACGAACCTAATCCGTCACTTCAACGATGCTCAGTCTGGCAAGGAGATGGGTTATGGTCGCTACGGTGTAGTACGTAACAACATCTACAAGATCAACATCAAGGAGATTAAGCACGTAGGTACTCCTACCATCACAAACGATAAGGACAACCCCGGGAATGATGACCCAAGTATGTCATACATCTCCTTCGACATTAACGTCAATCCTTGGATCGTTCGTACACAGGATATCTCTCTATAATCCTCCCTTACTGCTCCTTGCCAGCAGTCTAAAGTAACGGCATTATCCTATGAGGGGTTGAATGTTCCCCTCATAGGAACTATTCACATAAAAGAGGGCTAAAGCCCCACGTTGACTATGGTACCACATACGTTATCTCGATCGAGACTATTATTATATATAGGAGTCATGCTCCTGCTGAGCTGGAGCTTCGTCTCTTGTGACAAGTGCATCTATGAGGATCTCTCCACCTGTCCTCTCCGTGTGCAGCTACGCTACGATTACAATATGCAGTACGTAGATCGCTGGCATCGCGAGGCCGAGGATGTGCATCTCTACATCTTCGACGAGGCGGGGCACTTTGTCTCGGATATGATCGATGCGGCTGCGCCTTACAAGGAGCAGCAGACCTTCGAGCTACAGCTTGCCCCGGGCAACTACACCATCATGGCACTCTGTGGCCACCGTATGGGGACTCTCTATGAGCAGAGCAAGCTACAGGTCGGCACCTCGACCATGAAGGATCTGCTCGTACAGATCTCGAGAGCTGAGGACAAGCGGATCGCCGCCGAGCTGCCACCACTACTCTATGGCGTCTCCAAGGATGTCCAGGTGCTGGGCGATGGCAGCCGTCTCATCGTCGTGCCGATGGCTAAGTGGACCAACAAGATCCGCCTCGTCATGCAGGACCTCTCTGAGGGCGGCAAGTCCAACATCAAGCTCGACAACTACGACTTTAAGATCACCGCTCCCAACGGCCGCTACAACGGTGCTGGCGAGGTGCTCACCGACGACGTCCTCACCTACACCCCGTACTATGCTGAGCAGGTCAAGGGAACGGGCGGTATCGCCGTCGAGCTCAACACGCTCCGCCTGCTGACCAACCAAGATCAGCGACTCATCATCACGGAGCGCGCTACCGGCAAGGAGTTGCTCAACGTGGATCTGCTATCGCTACTGCTACAGACGAAGTTCTACGCAAACAATAAGCTCTCCGATCAGGAGTTCCTCGATCGTGAGGATCGCTATGCTATCATTTTCGCCTTCGATGGTCGCCCCGTGACACAGGAGACTTTCCTAGCGGTCGGCGTATGGATCAATGGCTGGCTCATCCGTGAGCAAGACCATAATATATAGTGTGTCTAACCTCTCGAGCTACAAAGCCATGACGAAATGCAATCTATATAGCATACAAGGAGGCCCCCGCACGATCCTTGCGTGGCTGCTCTCCGCGATGCTCCTGCTGACGGGGCTGACCAGCTGCGTATACGATGACCCCTCCGCCTGCCCTCCTGAGCAGGGGGACTTCTACCTGTCGATGAGTGTGGCTCCGCAGTCCACCTTCCGTCAGGGTACGGATCCTCTGCCTGAGCCTGAGCTACAGGCGAAGCTCACCGCTGCGGAGAATAAGGTCAAGTCTGTGCGTGTCCTCATCTTCGACCACGCTACGGGGCACTGTCTGGTCAACCAAGTCTTAGGAAGCTATACACAGCCAGCAACCGATGGCACGCCTTGGAGCCATCCTGTCCTTATCCCTGGAGATGTAAAGAGCTTTGACTTCTACTTCGTTGCCAATGAGGCTTCGAAGACTTACAAACTGACGACAGCCCTGCAGGGTGTCACCGAGCGTATACAGCTCTACATGCTTCCCGGACTGACGCAGATCCCCTGGCAGCCGGAGTTCCTCCCTAAGCTAGCGGAGGGTGGTAGCGGTGAGGAGGACCTCATCCCGATGACCGCTATCTGTCCCAACGTCACTCTCGATGATATCAAGCAAATGCTCGGTCAGGGCACCAAGGCGGATCCCTACCGCTTCCTTGCAAAGAACGGAAAGCGTCGCCCCGTACGGCTGACTCGTGTTCTAGCTCGTGTCGATATTACGATCCCAAGTGTGATCGCCAACAAAGTGCTGGGCGACCCCAAGTCGGATCAGGTGCTCGTGCTGGACTATATAGATGACTTTGAGATGGCACTGTACAATGTGCCACGCTATTTCGCCCTCTTCGCCTCTCGTTACTACGACGAGAACCAGTGGACCACCTCGCTCTACAGTCCTATCAGCAATAACTACTACACCAATCCTCAGGACGGACAGTACTGCTACTATATAGAGCGGGACAAGGACAAGGTGCAGCGCAATATGGCTAGCACTGTAAGCACCGGTCACGCTATCGGCGAGCTTAGCTGTTCTGACTACTACACAACAATCTACGTGCCAGAGTTCATCCGCCAGACGAATGTCGAAGCCGAGAAAACGCCCGACCAGCTGGCAGCGATGCAGCTCAGGCTCACCTTCAAGGTCAATGGTTGGGACCCCAAGCGCCGCACTGGCTATCAGTTTGGCCGGCACCCGATCAAAGACAGATTTGACGACCGTGTCTCGGAAGAGACAGGTCAGCTCGCTGCAAACAATAAGGACGTGAGCATCTACTCCGTCATCCGCAATACGTGGTACAGAATCAAGATTACACAGCGAGAAGACCTCTAGTCGCGTGCCTCGACACTTCTCACTTTTTCCCTTTACACATCCTATGTCTCATACGCTATGAAACGATATAGATACATCACCCTCTCCCTCCTTCTCCTCCTCCTGTCGCTCTCCGCGCTCTCCGCGCAGAATCATACTTACACCCTACAGGACCAAGGGGGGCGCTACGAGTTCGAGGTAGAGACGACCCCCTCATACTGTGAGAACCAGGGTACACTATCTGTCAGACTAGTCAAAGCTCTAGCTGCTACTTCGCCTCAGCTCAATCAGATAAAGGAGGTGAAGTACAACATCAAGGACAAGGAGGGTCACTCCTATACCAAGGTTGATGACAACAACTACTATTTGCCAGCTTCTACTCCAGATGCAGCACTATTGGTACAGAGTCTACCAGGGCGAGAGGATTACGAGATCTATGTTAAGATCACGATGTGGGATAACCTGAACAAGGAACCCATTAAGACGCAACTCGACGGGAAGATAGTTGTCGAGAACAAGTATGTGCCACTCGTCTTGAAGAAGGCGGAGTTTGACCCGTACAAGCTATCGTGCAGACCGTACGGAGGTTTTGATATCGTCGTACAGGGCAGTGAGGAGCGTCCGCCCGTCTTGACATTTGAGGACAACGGCACCCCCGCTACCTTTACGGGAGCTAAGACGATGCAACCCACTAGAAAGGAGATCAAGGATGGTGACTTGCTCTACCACTTTGAGTACAATGGCTCGCTGCCACAGGGTACCTACAAGTATCGCTTCACCAATGATTGTAAGAGTACCATAGCGAAGTCGTTCACCATCTATGGTCCTAAGCCCGACCTCCCCACAGTGCCTGAAGATTTAAAGATGCGCTTTGGCATCTACGTTATGGATGCTGGGGGGTGTGGAACTGGTATCTCCCAGTTTGGTGTTAGCTCTTCCAGTAAGGATGTCCTGAATAAGCTTTTTGAGTCAATCAACATGGGCTATAAGGGCGACCCGAACAAACCATACCCTCAGTATGTGGACTCCTTCCCCTCTACCTTCATCAAGAACTATGAGGTAGCTGTCATTACTCAGCGAGAGTATGAGGAGCTCAAGAAGGGAGCTCTCAATGTTGACAACCTCCTCTGGAGTGATCAGACAGGGTCGCCTACCAAGATAGAGAAAGGAAATATAAACATCTCTTACAAGTTGCCTCAAGAGATATCTCTCCAAGATCCTGACGCGAAAAAGGCATTCCCGGGAGCCTTGCTAATACGTATCAAGCGACCCAATACGGGGTGTAATGATTACATCACCATCCCCATTACAGTGGACTTGGCCTTCCACAAGAATCTCTTTCAGATCCTTGAGACAGAGAGTACGTTAGACTGCTCGATAGGTCAGATTGTATGGTTCCAAGGGTGGAATTTCTGTTCCTTGCACTTCAACTACTATGAGCTACCAGCGGGAGCTAATGAGCCAGCACCAGGAGCACAGCCTGTACATACCTCAGAGGACTTTGGTCCAGCGGTCTCTACGCTAGTAGACAAGCGCTATACTTTCGAGAAGTTTGACGCTAACAAGCGTTACTATGTCGAGATTGAAGGTACGGATCTCTATGGCAATCCCATCACGCCCAAGCCAAACTTGATTATAGAACCTACGAACAAACCGCCAATCGAGAACCGTCTCTATGATTTCTACATGCTCTATGTCAGTCTTCCTGATCTGGAAGGGGCGTTTGCAGATTGGTATCCATATGGAACTGGAGCGGTTAGGGATCCAATCCTATTAGGGCCTGCGGGACGCATTTATATGTTGGCTTGGCCTGGTGGAAGAGGTGAATCTCTCAATGCGCTTGCGGGTATGGATGTTACCCTAGTTAAGGCTCCAGAGGGATATGAAGACTTCTGCCGTACAAGAGAGAAATATTACTATCGTAAGCCTGATGAGAGCAATAGTGCCAATCCTTACGGAGGTGGCATGATACGCCTCGGGGAGACGGTGAAGATATCTACAAACTTTACTGCGCCTTCGAAGGAGGTGCATGGAAATTACTTTTATCCATTTAAGTTCCTTTATAAGCTGGGTAAGGATGGAGAGCGTGTGGTTTATCCATACGCTCGAAATAAGGAAGATGACCCTTCGGCAGTCGATCTTAATCTGTTGGATAGCAACCCCTCTAGTGGTGAGATAAAAAAGTATATGGAGGAGCATCCGATGCCTCGGGGTATCTATAGCTTTAAGTTTGAGCATCCTTGTCAGCCTGGGGAGTCTTTCTATATAGATATTGATCTCAACTCTCCAGACTTTAAGCCGATACTTACAGAGCCGATCAAGCCAGTCGTGGACTACTCCTCTTGTAGTGAAGTGCGCGTCTATCCCTTTGCTGATGGTCGTCTAGACTATGGCGTAGACAAGAAGGACCGCCCTCGTAACTTGGTCTTCCGAGTGAAGGGGCTAACAAAGGAGGATAAGGAGCTTTACTTCTTTCCTAAGGATGCTACAGGCAAGGCGATAGATCATACCAAGTTTTATATCCCCATCAAGAGGGAAGACTTGCCACGTACGATTAGTTTTAAGTATTTCTATCTAAGCCCAAATGGCCAGTGGATTGGTCATGAGTCACATCATAAAACTAAGACTGTAGATCGTACAGCCACTGATGTCGCTGTGCAGGCGGATAGCCTAGAAAGGAACCCTGATGGCTACAGTGGTGACTTTTACTTGCCTATCAAGGAGTACAATCCAAACAATGACCAAGAGGACTGGGGTAAGGATGGTCGGTATAAATATTCAAGCGGAAAATATGCTACTTCGTATAGGTGGGAGACCTATCCATTCAATCCAGATGACGTTGTTAAGGTAGATGTGGCGACAAAGACTCCCGAGCCCTCATATAGCCGTCCTACCTATGTGGGGTATCGCTGCTCCAAGAAGACAGGATATATGGAGTTTAAGCTGATCAACATCCCGAACGGAACAGGTACCGTGACTCTTAAGGACGGCACCACTGTCATCAAGAGCGCAGATATCTCAACTCTGAGAGACATGATGGTCAAATGGGATCTCGAGGCAACGTCAGGCAGTGAACTCAAGAAAGAGTACACGCTAGAGATTGAGACCACCAATTGTCCTGAGGAGGGCGAAAATACGCAGAAGAACTTCTTCAAGGTGTATCTCCTAGACACCTCTGAAGGTATCGAGGTGACGATCTTGCCACGTAGGGGTGTCTGCCCTGGAGAGAAGGTGACCCTAACTGCGACTAATCTGGGCGTCTCTGACGGGAGCTACACGTGGGAGATTA
Source organism: uncultured Porphyromonas sp. (assembly GCF_902489635.1). Classification (GTDB taxonomy): domain Bacteria; phylum Bacteroidota; class Bacteroidia; order Bacteroidales; family Porphyromonadaceae; genus Porphyromonas. The sequence continues at coordinate 8,056 of NZ_CABUAN010000046.1, forward strand.
CGAAGGCTGGCGAACCGTCCAAGACACTTACGGGGCGTACTGTCACATGTGAGGTGGCAGCTCCTCGTGTAGTCAACGGAGAGGTGCAGTATAACACCTACACCCTGTCCGTTGACGGAACTAAGTGTGGTCAGCTTGAGAGTACGGGTATCATCCCGGTCTCTCCAGACGAGCTTTGGTGGAAGCCAGATCTTAATGGTCTGGGAGGTGGTACCTTGCCTGGTAATCCGGGTGAGGAAGAGACGCCCACCGATCCAGATCAAGCCCCCTCAGACGCTAAGTACTGTGACTGGCATAACCCGGGCAACTGGGCATTCCTCCACGAGGGGAAGTTTTACCCAGCCAAGGCGGTGCCTACGCGCTGTACCAATGTACATATCATGAGTCTGTCTCAGTTCGATATAACGACTGCACAGGGTACGTTCCGAGCACAGCCGGATCTAGCTAAGGATGTGACCCCGCGTGACCTTTACGGCGAGCCGACCTGTATCGATATCACCTTCCACTCGGGAGCGTATGTCTACAACATCCAGCAGCTCAACTACCGACGGGCTATGGTACGCTACAACTTTGGCGTAGCTAACGGCACAGGCACAGGCTATGACAGTGACATGCGTATCTATACCACTGAAGATTGCAACACCGATGAGTGGATGTATGGTCGTGACGAGCTTAACCTGCTGGCAGCTCCGCTCCACGACATCTATGCGGGCGACTACAGCTTCAGCGCCTCGCCCTACACCTATCAGCTCGGCTTCAAGGCGGAGCGTGCGGGTAAGAGTATGGAGGCTTCGTTTGACCCCAGCGCCTTCAACGATCCCTCGCCACTACAGTCTATCTCGATGGCGGGCAATAATAACTGCATCGCTCTGGTCGTAGCTAGAGATGCTCAGGGCTTCAACCGCAAGGGTAGCACGAAGTCTGTCATCACGCAGCGTCATGGAATCTTGGAGCTGCCTTACTTCGACAGACCCGACATAGCGAACTCCTTCTACCATCAGACTTACGATGCTAGCACGGGGCAGACTCGCTTCCAGTACTTCGATGGCAAGGCAAAGCGCTTCCGTGGTTACTACTCGTATGCTCAGCGCAGCAAGATGGCTTACCGCTTTATCTTTGAGGATCCCGCGACGCAGCGTATCTCTAAGCTCGCTGGCGGTACCGAGGGTTACACGATGGAGGTGAGCGCCACTGCTGCTGGTCAGGAGGTGATGGTGGGCAATCCATTTATGACACCGCTCAAGGCCGATGAGTTCCTAAAGGCTAATGAAAGTATCATAGAGCCTCATATCATACGACTAGTGGATTGTAGGGTGACGACCTATGAACCTAAGCTAACGCTAGCTGGTTCGGTCTCTACCTACTACTCAGGTATAACAACTCCGAAGCTATTGGTAGGTTCGCTCGAAGCCTTTGTGGTTAAGCTTAAGTCTGGTGTCGGACCGAAGGCGCAGCTCGTCTTCCCAACGACTGCTCTCGACTCATACGCTAAGCTACATCCACAGAGCACTAGCAGCCTACGTAGTACGAGCGGTGACGCTACGGCGGAGACTGCACGCTACCTATCGCTGACGCTACAGAGCCTCCTCGGCAAGGATCGCACGCTAGTCGCTTATGGCTACGAGTCTGGCTCGGTCGATAAAATGCTCCTAAGCACGGAGAGTCGCTATCCCTCGATCGCTATCATTGATCCTGCGGATGGTCTCCATAAGGATCTCTATGCCGACGATGCGGCTACGGGTCACTACGAGCTAGCTACACAGGTCTCCGAACCAATCGATGTGACGCTCTCGCTCGCTGGTAGTGTGATGGGACACGTCGTGACGGCTCGTCTGATAGACCACAAGAGCGGTCTGGAGCATGACCTGACGGGTGGTAAGAGTTGCCAGATCAAGCTCTTCCCCGATGATACCGAGGGTCGTCTCGAGCTACGTGTGGACGGCGACTTTACGTCGGTCGCTCCGATGGCTGAGCCTACAGATGAGCTACAGGCGCAGTACAGCGAGGGTATGCTGACTGTCCGCACGGCACAGGAGATGTCGTCCTTACGGCTTGTACAGGGTGATGGTATCACGGTCTACACGCAGTCGCTACCTGGACTGACGGAGTACAGCGAGCGTATCCTCCTCTCGTCAGGTAGCTACGTCGTTGAGGCGATCGGCACGGACGGTGTCGCACGCCGTGCGACGCTCGTCGTGAAATAGCGGTTGGCGGCTGGCTTTTAGCTGTTGGCTATTGGCTGTTAGCTATTAGCTGTTGGCTGTTGATTAAAGGTAGTAGTTAGAGGCACTGGTACTCGTAGGAGTATCAGTGCCTCTCGTCTTTTTAGAAGGGGGAGTGATCGGAGTGGATCGGAGGTGTCGGAGTGAATCAGAGCTGTCGGAGCTACCGGAGCTATCGGAGAGCTAGGGATACTAGTAGCACTAGTGCCAACAGCTAATCGCCAACGGCCAATAGCCAATAGCTAACGGTCAAAGAAGCTTAGGAAGTTTGAGAGAATAGTTCCGAATCAGTCTATTTTATATCAAACTATTGCTATTGCGTACTAAATAAATAATTACTACCTTTGCTCGCGACAGGTTCGAGGTCGTACTGATTCTGGTTCGATTCGTGCAAAAACAGCTTATATTCATGACTAACATAAACTCAAAAACAATGAACCACCGACTACTTATTGCTGCGCTACTAGCACTCCTCGGGATGGCTATTTATGCGCCGCTATCAGCTCAAAGTGCTGCTGAAGAAAACATCATTACCTTGAAGCTTACAGAGCTGCCAACCAATGATGACGATGAGCCTATACCCCTCAAATTAGCCGTACAGGGCGAGGGCGAGATAACCTTTGAGGGGCTTTCGGAGGCTTATGCAGCCGATCGTACTTCTTACACACCTACGGGGCTGGAGATTAAGATCCATGGTGCTGTCACCTCGATGAGGTGCGAGTATGTTAGCGTACTCTCTGCCGTAGATATCACTGGCTCAAAAACGATCGAGGAGCTTAGCGTCAGAAACAGTAGCTTGACAGATCTACAAGCTAAGAATGTTACCTCGCTTAAGAAGCTAAACTGTGCTTACAGCTCTCTCCCCACACTTGACCTAACGGGCTGTACAGCACTGACGACGCTCACGGGAAATGCCAATATGAAGCTCACGAGCGTCACCCTCACTGGGTGCACAGCACTAGAGGAACTAGAGCTAGGCAACAGCAGTGTTGCTGATCTAGACATAGCGGGGCTGATCAATCTGAAAAGTATAAACGTAGCTCGCAACCCCGTGAAGGAGCTTAACCTAAAGGGGATGAGCAAGCTTACCTCACTAGACTGTATGCAGGCAGAGGTCACCACACTAGACCTCTCAGACTGTGTAGCTCTAGAGGATCTCACAGCTAGCTCTTGTACCAAGCTTGCTACGGTAAAGCTGCCTAAGTCTGACAATCTCAAGTACATCTACCTACAGGAGGCTCAGATAGAGGAGATAGATCTATCAGGTCGTGCTGGACTTGTACAGGTCTACCTAGAGCGTTGCCAAAAACTCACCAAGGTGACCGCGGCCAATTGCCCGAACCTGAAGCTACTCAGCTTGCACCTCTGTGCACTCCCCGCAGAGGCTACACTAGCCCTTGTAGAGGATCTAGCAGATCATGGTGCTGATTACAATGCGATGGCACCTGCCTACAAGATCTTTGCTCTCGGCACCAAGGTGACATACAAGGAGGGCAACGTTTGGTCACCCAAGGCTGCTAGTGTAGCTAGACGCAAGGGATGGGCACTATTTAGCAAGAATGAAGATGAGTATGCGGAGCCTACAGCTATATTCGAGTATGCTAAGGTTACCATCGAGGAGACTGCTCACGGGCGGATCGCTATCGAGGGCTACGACCAGGAGGACTGGCCCTATATGCCACAAGGTGAGACCTACAAGGTGGTCGCTACGCCTGAGGCTGGCTACGAGCTAAAGGAGCTCAAGTTCAATGACGATGATATCCTAGAGGATCTAGAGTTCCAGCTCTTTGGGGATAGCAAGCTCACGGCTACCTTTGCAAAGGGTGGCTCAGTATCAGCTTACGAGTACTACCTGACGAAGGTGGAGCCTACGGTCGCCACAGCTACTGTCTACACCTACGGCTATGACGAAAACAAGAAGTGGGTATCCCGCACTTCTATGAAGAGCGATGGAACCGTCGAGTCTCGCAACGACATACGATACGATGAGGAGGGACGTATATCAGACATTGACATCACGCTAGCCTATGACAATGGCAAGCCCAGTATGTTTACACACTATACTTACGATGATCAGGGGCGTATGGTAAGACGCCAGATGAAGCTCTTCGACAATGATATAGCTGATACCAAGATCGCCTACCGTCCCGATGGTCAGATAGACTACTGGGTAGAGCAGAGTGCTAAAGTGATGAATGACTACATCTACAACGACAAGGGACAGCGCATCGAGGAGCATTTTGGCGAGGCTGCGGGAGCAGATACAGATCACCCCACCATGTCGAACCCCACAGGCAAGACCTTCTACAGCTACAATGACAAGGGGCAGAAGTCAGAGGTCAAGTATGCAGCCGTTCAGACCAAGTGGCTCTACCTGAAGGGTGAACAGTACACGTGGAACGAGCAGGGACTGATGTCTAGTGTCAAAGCGATAAACTATACGTATGATCAGGGTGAGACCGATCCTGAGAAGGGTAAGCCTAACCCCGCCTTCGAGCTACGCTATCAGTACGATGACAAGGCTAATGCTAAGGTCTTCTGGCCTACGCTACCACTTACAGAGGAAAACGGTGGCTTCGGTGAGTTTAGCTACGACCTCAAGGGTTACTGCACGAAGGCCGAGCACTGGCTACTATCCAATGGAGACCCTAAGCACACCTTCGACTTTATCTACGTCTTTGAGGCTTCGCCACGTCACCTCCAGGAGCTAGTAGACAGAGGCACCACAACGGTACAATACGCTTACGGCACGATCACTGCTGAGGGCGCAGCCCTTGAGGGACTTCAGGTATACGACACCACGGGTCAGCTACTCCGTGACTACCGCACAGCTCCTTGCCAGCGCATCGATATGGGCGTCTCTGAGCTACCTGACGGACTATACATCGTTCGCACCATCTCATCTGACAGCACACAGACTGACAAGGTGGTTATAACACGATAAGTAATCAGCAGATTATGCTTCACTCTATCATAAGGCGAGGACTCATGACTATGCTCATGAGCCTCGCCCTATGCTCTTTACAGAGCTATGCGGCTTCTCGTATCCTATTTACCACGGCTCTGCCTGTAGGATCAACGATCACACTCACCATCTCTGCCGATGGTGCAGTAACGGCCCAAGGGCTATCTGGGGCTATCCTCGCTGATGGTCAGGCGCACGCCTACACCATCGAGAGTGCCGATGTGAAGCTCTCAGGAGCCATCACGGCGATCACACTATCGCACCAAAAGCTCTCGGCACTGGACGTACGTCAGGCTAAAGAGCTGGCGGAGCTACGCTGTGACAATAACAACCTCACCGAGCTAAACATCACTTACTCCAAGGCACTCCAGTGTCTCGACTGTACTTACAACCAGCTGGAGCGTCTCGACATACCTACTGCTTCGCCCCTCAAGGAGCTACGCCTCAAGGGTAACTATGTCAAGAGCCTAAGCCTGGACCGATGCCCTAACCTAGAGATACTAGACTACTCGGACAACTACTACCCCTCAGCAGTAGATCTGAGCAAGTGTACGAAGCTACAGCAACTAGATGTGGCGAAAAACAAGATTCGCTCGCTAGACTTAACACAAAACGGGGCTTTGCGCACCCTATCTTGTGGAGATAACGAGATCACTTCCCTAGATGTAGCGCACCTAGCTTCACTGGAGCGACTCTCTGCATCCAACTGCTCAGACCTTGAGATGCTGACGCTGGGAGAGCACCCTAACTTGCTCGTTCTAGACATCTATGGCACCAAGGTGCAGAGCCTTGATCTAGCTAAGTATCCTCTACTCGAGGAGCTCTCCTGTGCTTATGCTAAGCTCACGAGCCTAGATCTCTCACACAGCAAGCAGCTACGCGTGCTGAGCTGTAGCAAGAACCCCTTTAAGGGTCTCGACGTGTCACACTGCCCACTACTCGAAGAGCTTAGCTGTGGAGACCTAGAGATAGCTTCGATAGACCTGAGCAACAATCCTAAGCTCATCTCCCTGCAGATGGGACACAACAATCTCTCGCAGATAGATCTATCGGCACAGAAAGAGCTTAAGCGGCTACATCTCTTTTACAACAACATCAGCTCCCTCGATCTCTCTGTACAGACTCATCTGGAGGAGCTACTATGCAACAACAATCGCATCGCAGACATAACACTTCCAGCCAACGCCCCACTGCGCCAGCTGGATGTCTACGACAATCAGATCAAAGAGCCGCAGATGGCTCTGATCGTTGACAAGTTGCCCAATCGTACGGGGATGACTAGAGGACTCTTTAAGGTGGTCAATACACCCAGTACCCTAGAGGGCAATGTATGCCCCAAAGCCCTTGTGGATCAGGCGTTAGGTAAGTATTGGCGTGTGGTGGACTATGCAGACTTTGCCGACTCTGGCAAGGGGCTTGACTACCGCGGTTCTGATGCTCCAGAGATGGGCGAGGGGGTGATCAAGCTCACCTTTGACAAGGCGGGCAGCACCATACAGGTCACCCTCTGGGGGCTAGGTCTGATCGAGTCTACCGGCACGACCAAGCCTCTCGGCAACTCAAAGGAGCCTGTCACCTACACCCTAGAGGGTACAGAGCTAATCCTCCGAGGCGACGTCTACAGACTGATCGTCAGCGGAGCCACTATCAAGGGGATAGAGCTTAGCAAGGCGCAGTATCTCCGCGAACTCGAGCTACACGACTATCAGCCAGCCTCTATCCAGCTGACCGACCTGCCACACCTTGTGACACTCAGACTACACGACAATCAGCTCACAGAGATCCAGCTGAGCGGCACCCCACTGCTGAACCTGCTCTCATGTTACGGCAATAAGTTGACCGTCGAGGCGGGTAAGAAGATCATCGCAAGCCTGCCCAAGCGTCTTGAGGAGGAGAAGGCGACGATCCTTTGGCTTAATAGTCAGGGTAAGGGTGCTGACAACGCTTTCCAGGAGGGACTCCTTTACCTTGCTCACGCACAGGGCTGGGAGATGAGCGACTACCTAGGAGGTACTAGTGGCGACATGGGTGTTCCTATCGGCTTCCCAATAGCAAATGAGCCTCTCCCCGCACCTGCGACTGAAGCGTCTCTGCGGGTGAGCGTGGCTCTAGACATGCTGCACATCACAGCTACAGCAGACACCCCGATCGCGCTCTATGATATGACGGGGCACCTACTGTTGCAGACTCAGTCTGACGCCGATGGACTATGCGACATACCGCTAGTAAACCTCACAGCAGGTCTCTATATCGTCGCTACCCCGGCCGAGTCGGTCAAGTGTCTCATTCCTTAGAGCTCAATGACTGGAACTAACCAATCAAACAACCAATCACATGAATCAATTTTTCAGATTTACGATCAGCCTCTTGCTCCTGACGGCACTTGCCGTAGGTGCAAGGGCTCAAGACTATGGCATAGAGATCGGTGGCACGCCCGTGACCTCTAGCAATGCCGCTTCTATTTGGACAGGTAGTGGTGACGGGGAGCATGGGAAAATATCCTTTGACCCTACGACACGAGTACTCACTCTCGACAATGTGCAGATGAACTGCACGGGCAATACCGAGAGTATCTACATCCACGAGGGGACTCCAGAGGTGACGATCCTGCTGAAGGGTACCAACGTCCTGAAGCATCACCTAGGACGTATCTCTCTCGAGGGGCAGAAGGTCATCATCACAGGTAAGGGTGGATCCCTCCGCTGTTCTGCCAAGGGGGTCGCTTGTTACATTGACAACGGGTGCCAGCTTGTCGTGCAGGGAGGCTGCACTGTCGATGTAGAGGGTGACTACGGCATCACCGGTGGCGGATATGGCGAGCGCACCTCTCTAAGCATCGATGGTGAGGAGGGAACGGTTTTCAAAGCAAAGGGAGGCAATATGCCTTCTATGTCTGACCTTGGCAATATCTACCTCAGAAACTGCGTCATCGTAGAGCCTTATGGAGCTAAAGTCGATGGCGGGGAAGTCGTGATACGTATTTTCCACTCCAAAATGCAATTTGGAGTGGAGCTCGCCCTGCTCCGGACGC
>NZ_CABUAN010000047.1 GCF_902489635.1 uncultured Porphyromonas sp.
CTGAGGGTGAGGTCTGAAGGGAGCATACATCCGTATGTGACCGAAGCCGAATCCCGAAAGCAACACAGCGATTCGCCTTTATGCAACGGTCTCGACATATAGCAGAGGCGGTGCCACCCCATGCTGGGGAGACACCGCCTCGCTGTATCTGTACGTGTAGCCTCGCTCGGAGACTAACGCTCTAGGCGACTACTTGTCACTGAAGAGACGTACGGGGTACCATATTACGTACTCAGGTCTAGGGTCATTAGACCGAGTATACATACCTGCTGCGCCAGTGATATGGTGATTATCAAAAGTGCCACAAACCACATATGATGCATCAATGTCAGCCCTGTTTGAGAGGATGATAGCCCATCGTCCGACATGTGCATAGGGAGAGTTAGGATTGTCCTTAGCGTGTAGGTACATCTGATCCACATATCCAGCAGCGTAGAAGGTACGGGTGATATCGTTCTCCTTGTTGCTGTTCCAGAAAGCCTCGTTGGCTATGCCATCGACGCCACCATTCCAGTTAGGGCCTAGATAGCGAGAGGTGATCTTGTAGTAAGATGAGATCTTGCCTGTCTTATCACCCTTGAAGTCACCTACCCACTCGTAGCGGTAGGCCGTGACGAACATATTGTTGTAGCCGTCACTCACTCTCTTATGGCGCAGTCCGTAGGAGACGTGATTGGCCTTGTCAGTACGGTAGTCTGCTGTGAAGAGGAAGCGGGGGCTCTGCCCATTGTCAGGGTATGCCCAGCAGGGGAATGTGGTAGGTTCTTTTGCATTCTCTATGGGACCAGCGGACTCTCCTACGCTATACTCGGTAACACCATGGGTGACTTGGTTTTTAAGAGGCATGATACTAGCTAGCTCATAGACGTTGTCGGCGAGGTGATAGCCCTTGCCGTCAATGGTTACATGCTTGTGCTTCTCCAGGAAGGTCGGCACGTGAAAGTATCCAACACCATCAACGCTGGTCTCGTTTGTGGCAAACGTGAAGTTTTCGCCATTAGCCGCATCGGGATGAGGGGCTAGGTAGTGCTCGGTGACATACTCTAGAGGCATCTTAAAGCGACCATGCTTGATCGTCAGAGGCTTTTGAGTAGCACCTGAGTAGTTCTTGGCAACGAGCTGTATCTCCTCATACTCTGGCAGGGTAGGTTTGCCTGCCCCGTTGACTAGAGGGATGAGCTCAGTCGCTGCGGGGATCGTGAGCTTGTAGTCTTGCGAGATCTTGCCCGTCTTGGGGTCGGTCGTAGGAGTGCCTACTTTCTCTAGCGTTGCTCCGTGGCTGTCTTGACCTTCAGCTAGCTCGAGCGTACCAGCCTCTGTGTAGCCACCGATGGTAAAGGTGATTTCACTCTTCCCCTGCGTGGTCGTGTAGATCTCATTGGGAGAGTTGACCAGGTAAGGGGTCATGTAGGGAGCGTTGGAGATCTGAGCAGCGTAGTCTACGTAAAAGGGCTTGAGGACATCGTCCTCAGCGTAGTTGATGCCCTTCTCGCTATCGTTCCAGTCGATCACTTTGACCTGGTACTGGAACTGACCGAACTTCATCGTTGGGTCTGCGGGATCGTGTGCGCCACCTACATCCTGGAGGATGATGTTGTAGAGGTGGTTGCGCTTGATGACGAAGTTCTCTAGACGTACAGTCTCAGGCTTGAGTGCGATACCCTTGTAGGTAGCCTCGATGGTAAAGAAGGTCTCGTTGCGCACGTCGGTCTCGTAGCCGTAGATGGTTGCCTTGAGGGTATTGTTCTCAAAGAGTGAGCCGTCGTAGACCTTAGCGTTCTCCGTAGCCTCGATCTCTGCCATCTGGCCAACCTGTGCGAAGAGGTGAGACTGGACACGGCGCTTGCCGAAGGTTACCTTCTGGATCTCCAACCCCTCGATGGTGTTGTAGATATCAAAGCGGGCAGCAACACGTACCAGCTTGATCTTACCGAGGTTGGTAGACTCCTTGGACTTGACGGTGACGTTCTGACGATCGGAGGTCATGAGGAAGTTTGTAGCCTGATTGTCCTCACCTGGGGTCTGCTTTGCAACGAGCTTCCCTAGATCCTCGGGAGTCGTGGGCCCGGCCATCAGCTTGGCAACTAGATCAGCGTCTGGGTTAGCAACGAGGAAGAAGTAAAAGTCACCACTCTTCTCATTGTCAAACTCGTACTGTCCAGCTGTCAGATCAGTACACTTGACTGTCTTGTAGTGCAGACCAGACGAAGTCCTATAGACGACGGCATAGAGGTCTACGATCTTGCGCTCACGATCTAGTGCTGGCGTGGGGCGTGTCGTGTTTTCGTCACCGGCAGCTCGGAGTGAAGACTCAATGGTGAATCTTACGGTATTGCCTGCTCCCTCGTCCATCTTGAGCCCCGTCTCTCTACTACAAGAGAGGAGGGAGAGCGACAGCACTAGGAGGGCTGCTATATAGTTTATGGTATGTCTCATGGTTACTTAAAGTCTGGGTTTCTATAATCCTTGTCGTAGACAATGGTGAGAATGCACTGGATCTCAGGAGCCGCATCACTGGTGATGGCGAACTGAGCTACACGAGCCTCGTCTCTGTTGTCTAGATCGTCTTGATAACGTATGTCGATCAACAGCTGCATCTGCTCGAACTCCTTCTCAGTACGTACTACACACTTCATCCTCTTGGCTGCATCGTTGATAGGTGTCACAGTATATGCTGTGTGATCCTTAAAGCGTGTAGAGAGCTGGAAGACGTAGTGATCTTCAGCCTGCAACGAGTTTGTGTAGAGGGTGTGGTGGAGGTAGTCATACTTCAGTGTAGAGGTAGTGACATGACGCATCAGCTCTACATCGATAGCAGGCATGTGGTGGTTGAGGAGGACTGCATTCCATGGCGTATCCTCGATGGTGAAGACGAGCTTGCTGTCTGGCTCCAGGGGTGAGTTGTCACCGAGGATGATTCGGTAGAGATAGTTCCTCTTGATATTGACAGGTGTGTAGGTCTCGCTAGAGCGGACGAAGGGGATACGGTACTTGACCTGCATGCCGTTGGCGAGCTTGCCCTCGACGATGATTGTCGTGGCATTTGCTACCTCAGCCGCCGTCTCGGGCTGCTGACCCTCGTAGAGGTAGATAGCCTTCTTGAGCTCGTTACCCTCAGCACCAGCGATACCGGTGAAGGGGTTGGGAAGGTCGGCAAAGCCTGCGCTCATAGTCACCTTCTGAGCACCAGCGGGAGCCTGATAAGTGGGTTCACCAGCTGCATCCTTCGTGGGGAAGGTAGTGGTGCGGTCGTAGGTGTTCTCGACGTAGAGCTTGGTGATGGTTAGGTTGGGCACGTGGTTCGATACATCGACACGAGCTACGGCACGAGTCAGGACGACTGTGGTTCCCTTGTTGGTACCTACCAGTGCGATCAGCTCGGTATTGCCTTGCTTAGCTACGCCAGACATAGGGATGGTGTAGTCGGGGTCGGTGCCTGTGAGGATGTCCTTTGAGGTACCATCGGCAGCAAGCTGCTTGGTCATAAGGAGCTTCTCAAAGTCGGCACGGCTCATGCCCTCAGTGACGCCAGCTATCTCATCGTTGGCGACAAAGAGGAAGCGGCTGGTCGTACCAACCTTGTCGGGGTCGAAGTCTTTCGTATAGCTATACTCGGCTTCGCCCGTCTGCTGGAGCTTTGCCATGTCAATCTTGTCAATGCTGAGTAGCTTGGAGCCGTCAGCGTTGAACTGATACATGGTCAGTGACTTGACCGTCCACTCAGGCTGATCATGGATTGCTGAGCGGTAGGTGACAGGCTCTCCTTGCGGCATCTGCAGCGTGAAGGTGAGCGATGGCTTGCCCTCTGTGAGGGTTGGCTCTTCGGCACCCGTACTCCTATTACAGCCTACGAGCAGTGTGAGCATCGAGGCGAGTAAGAGTAGAGGCACTATTGCAATTGTCTTTTTCATACTCTAGTTATATTGTTGATTTCGTTATTTGTGCTAATTGATAGTGTGCGGCTACTGCGTGACTGTGCCACCGGGCACCCAGTCTGCAACGCTTCCACTGAAGTAAGGGAATAGGGTGACGCTACCATCATCATTGATGCGTAGTAAGATGCGGTAGATCTGCTCGGGTCTCTGGTCTGGTATCCAGCCAAAGGAGCGGAAGGCGCGTGTCAAGTCTATCGGCTTGGTGATTGCCTCATCGCCGTGCCACACCTGAATGGTGGGGATGCGGTCGTTGAGATAGCGTAGCGAGATGAAGCTGCCCTCTAGCGTGTGGTTAAAGAGCTTGGGCTGCTCCTCGAGCTGTATGAGCTGTGGCGCGTGTAGCGGGAAGTCGTGCGTGACCTGCATCTCAGCGTTGATCGGTAGATGGAGGTTCGACTTCTCTGGGTCGAGGCTGTACTGCTCCGTCAACTCTGAGAGGCGTACGCTGTAGCCATCGGCATAGGGTGGTACAGACTCCCAGATGACACTATAATAAAGGTGCGTATGTATGTTGGCAAGATCACAGATGTAGTGATCGTTGGCACCTGGCTGTATGTCGATCGTCTTATAGTTCCAGAAGAGCTGGTCACCCTGCGGAGCGTAGCTGCCACCAGCGAGCTTGCGCAGCGTGAGTGTCATGTCAGACAGCTTACTGCCTCTAGTTAGAGGATCGAGTAGCGTGTGCTCCTCAGTAGCATTACCCACGGTGAGGATCGTGTAGCGACCCACGGGCAGTCCCGAGAGGGAGAGCGTCTGGGGCGTAGCGGGGTTCTGTGGCATCTCTTTGAGTAGGTTGCCGTGAGCGTCATAGAGGAAGTGCCTCATTTGCTGCACCTCGGTAGGGTACTCGTCCACACTCTGACGCACGTAGCGATACTCGAGGGTGACCTTGCTACAGCAGATGTCGCGCGGGTCTTGCGGTACACAGCTAGTCAGCAACACTCCGCAGAGGAGTAGCAGACCTAGCACGACACTCTGGTATAGCACTCTGGAGTGTCGCTTAGCTAAGCAGAGGAAGGGGGGCTTCCCTTGCGTTATACTCATTATACTAGTCATACGCTGCATTACAGAGCGAAGGCTTCTAGATTTTGACGAGCTACTGCAGCGTCTGTCGTGGTAAGAGCTTGGCGCAGGTATTGCTCCGCCAGCTGCTCATTGCCCGAGAGCATGTAGTAGACTCCTATATTATTGTATGCGGCCGGCTCCGCTTGGAGCGGCTGTAGGATCTGCCACGCCTCCGCGAGCTTACCCTCTAGGAGTAGCCGGCGGCTGTAGTTGAGCTGTGCGCCGACGTTGGTCGGATGGCAGGTTGCTGCTATGCGGTAGACCTCGTCAGCGTTGCGTCCCTGCTGCTCGTAAGCGTGTGCTATGCGATTCAGCTCCGAGACAGATAGATCCTTCGGTCTGGTCTTCATAACCTCTATCGACTCCTCTAGGCTAAAGGCACGCACCTCATACTCTACGCGCAGGGTAGAGCGACGTAGCGGTGGGTAAACGTTGCGCAGCAGGTCGCCATAAGTGGATAGCTTAGCCAGCTCCTCCTGACGACGCTCCGGTGTATAGTCAGCGCTCAGGATGGATAAGACATCCTCTTGGTCTGCACGACCTGTAGAGCGGCCGATCACCTCGCGTAGCCCTGTCCAGTCAGCACCCGCACCGATCACCTGGAGATTGCCAAAGAGCGTCTCGCCATACTGGGCTATGAGGTACTGCTTGATGCTCTGAGCACGACGCTCGGAGAGTCCCTTGTTGTGCAGCTCTGGCCCCTCAGGAGAGGCGTAGCCTGTGATGCTTCCGAGGACAACCTTGTAGCTCGTCGGATCTTTCAGGATAGGAGCCAAGGCGTTGTTTAGCGCTGTCAGCTGCTCGTTGTTTTGTCTGTAGTTAGGCAAAACCTCAGAGCGGTCAAAGCGGTAGTTGATCCGCAGCTCGATCTCCTCCTGACGTCTCTTCGTCGGCTCGTCTTGAGCTGCTAGGAGCGGGGAGAGATTGTCCTCAGTGATGGTGATGCGGTCAGACTTAGCCGGTGTCAAGGCGAGGAGCCCCAGCGGGTCGGTATCGCAACAGTCCATGCCGTAGTAGCGCATCTCTAGCGCTCCAGTAGCTCCCTTAGGTAGTGCCTGCGTGATCTCATAGTTGATCGTGAGTGGCTCGGCGTCGTGCTTACCCGAGAGGGTAGCGACACCATAGGGGCGGGTATTCATATACTCCTCGTGACTCTGAAGAGCCACCTCGCGCTCGTAGTAAGGAGCCTGCCACTTACCATTGAGGATCAGGTGTGGCAGAAGTATCTCTTCGGCTTGAGCCGTCTTGTAGACAGGCTGTATGAGGAGTGCTTTGCCACGAGGCGTAGCGTCTTGGGGAATGACTATTTGACAAGATACCGAGAGGACTCCAGCGCGTGTACGCATCTGCAGGCTCTCATACTGTATTGCATCGGTCCGGAAGCCACTCTGCGCTGTCAGCGTCACAGACGATAGGGTAGCGACGAGTAGCAGAGAGCTGAGACAACTTATTATATAGGTCGTAAATGTCTTCATAGGGCGTGTATTACTTCAGGTAGTAGATAATGTTGAGAGCAGCCTTGGTAGGAGCAAAGGATCCTTTGCTGCCCTGCGACTGTAGGGTGCCACAGGCACCGCACTCATACTGCTTGTAACGGGTGTAGACGTAGCCAGCACCGAGAGATAGCTCTACGCCCCATCGCTTAGCAAACGCCCACTGGTAGCCCCACGAGAGACCCACCCCTATGAGGTCGCCATCATAGCGACGATCCTTCAGCTGCTCGGGGAAAGGTAGCCCACCCACGTTGTAGGTAGCATAGATCCCGTGCAGGCCGATGAAGTGCCGCTCGAAGGTTTTGCAGGGCCACCACTTGACCTCGGGCATGACCAGTAGGTGCATCGCCTTAGGGTTAGCATTGACCTGAGCTCCATTGGAGAGCGTCACCTGACGGTCACTGGGGAATTGCCATGGGTTGTAGCCCACGAGGATCGAACCGCTCCACTGCGAAGCGATGCGAAAGTCCACGCCCGCATTGAGTGTCGAGGTGGCTAGGTATAGCGTATTGACCTTGGCTCCTACTTGCTGCGCTGACAGATGACCAGCGAGCGTGAGGAGCAGGCATACGAGCAAAGTCTTATAAAGGTTTCTCATAGACAAACTATTTATAGGATGCTTCAAGCGTATCTAGTCATATCTTGAAGCATATCTGATTAGTCGGAAACTAGATAACTGAATGAGGTGAGAGGTGGCGAGGCTTCCAGCTCTGAGGCTGTGCAACTATCCTCGAGGAGTGCTCGTCTCAAGCACTCTAGACGAGTAGCCGAGGGAGCGTCCTGCTGGTGAATTGCTGCCTAAACAGTTAGAGGTCCGCAATGTCTTGCACTCATTTAGAAGAACGATGGTTCCCAAAAGGGGACACTTCCCCAAGTAAGAACTCACAACGAAGGTACGACAAATAAACGAAATATGCACGAAATTACATACCCAGATGTCATGTTGCGTCGTTGACCTTATCAGCAATTTATCCGACTTGCTAGATTTCCTCCGAAGGAAATAGAAAATATCCACGGAGTTATTAATAGCTCCGTGGATATTGGGTTTTATAGGGATCGTGTGTCAGCTTTAGTTGCTCGATCTGCTAACTTTGACTGGACGTAAGGCGCGCATTGCGTTGAGCACGGCGAGGACGGTCACGCCTACATCGGCGAAGACGGCCATCCACATAGTGGCTACACCGAGCAATGCGAGGAGCAGTACCAACACCTTGATACCTATGGCAAACCAAGCGTTCTGGAGGGCAATGCTGACCGTGTGGCGTGCGATGCGTATGGCGGTAGCGATCTTGAGCGGATTGTCGTCCATGATCACCACGTCGGCCGCCTCTATGGCAGCATCAGAGCCGAGTCCGCCCATGGCGATACCCACATCGGCACGCGCTAGGACAGGCGCATCGTTGATACCATCGCCTACGAAGAGAACGGTGCCACGAGCCGGCTGCTCGAGGATCGTCACGAGGCGTGCCAGCTTGTCCGCAGGAAGCAGATCCGCATAGTACTCGGTGATGCCCACCTGCTGTGCCACCTCACGAGCTGCATCCTCGTGGTCGCCTGTCAGCATCACCAGCTGGCGGATGCCTAGGCGGCTCAGCTCTTCGATCGTTTGTTTAGACTCCTCCTTGATCGTGTCCGAGACAACAATATGTCCCGCATAGTTGCCGTCGATAGCGGCATGCACGATAGTACCCGCATGGTCGCAGGGTTGCCACTGAGCACCGATAGACTCCATCAGCGCTACGTTGCCCACGTACACTTCGGAGCCGTTGACACGTGCCTTGACCCCTCGCCCGGCAAGCTCCTCGACCTCCTCGATAGAGCAGTCGTCCTGTTCGTTGGGGTAAGCGTTACGCAGCGAGGCAGCGATCGGGTGTGTGGAGTGACACTCCACGTGAGCCACCATGTGCAGCAGGTGGTTCGTCTCGCAGGCTGTCGGATGCACCGCATTGGCGGTAAAAGTGCCTTTCGTCAGGGTGCCTGTTTTGTCAAAAAGCACCGCACGTGCCTTGGCCAAAGCGTCCATATAGTTGGCTCCCTTGACCAAGATACCCGCCCGTGAAGCGCCTCCGATGCCCGCAAAGAAGGAGAGCGGGATGGAGATGACCAGAGCGCAGGGACAGGAGATGACTAGGAAGGTCAGTGCCCTGTAAAGCCAGGTGGCGAAGTGGTCAGTGAAGCTCCCTGTCAGGAGTGGCGGTATGAAGGCGAGTAGCAGTGCCACGATCACCACGACAGGGGTGTAGACACGGGCGAAGCGACGTATGAACGTCTCGCTCCGTGACTTATGATCGGTGGCATGCTCGACCATCTCGATAATCTTAGAGGCGGTGGAGTCACCCGCAGTCTTGGCAACGCGGACGGTGAGCAGACCCGAGAGGTTGACACAGCCAGACATCACCTCGTCCTCGACGGTGACGCTGCGGGGTACGCTCTCGCCCGTGAGTGCGACCGTATTAAGTGCTGAGGAGCCCTCGATAATGAATCCGTCCAGTGGAACCCGCTCGCCAGGCTTGATGATGATCGTCTCGCCCACGGCTACCTCCTCAGGGGCGACCGTCTGCTCAACGCCGTCACGTAGCACATTTGCTGTGTCGGGGCGTATCTCGAGAAGGTGGGAGACGGCACGACGGCTCTTGCCCTCGGCATACCCCTCGAAGAGCTCGCCCAGCTGGAAGAAGAGCATCACAAAGACCGCCTCGGGGAACTGCGCCTCAGCTCCCGGCAGGAAGCCTATGCAGAGCGCGCCCACGGTAGCGATGCTCATGAGGAAGTGCTCGTCAAAGAGTTCGCCATGCACCACTCCCTCGACCGCCTCGCCGAGCACGTCATACCCTATAATAAGGTATGGCACGAGGTAGACCAAGAGGAGCTGCCACATCGGGAGTGCGCAGGTGCGCTCCACGATATAAGCCCCGATGAGTAGCAGGGCTGTGAGTATGATACGTATTAGTTTCTTCTTCATAAGATATAGATGTACTGTTACGGAGGCAAAGGTAGAGCTATCTGGGTGCAACTCCGTTGCAAAAGTGCCGCCCCCACAAGTTTCCAAAAACTTTCCAGCCTTGGAAAAAGAAATTTCCAACGCTGGAAATTTTCTTTTCCTCCGTTGGAAAACTATTTTTCCTCCGTTGGAAATTTTCTTTTCCTACCTAGGAAATCGAAAGTTCCTCCCTTGGAACTGAAAAGTTCCTCCGTTGGAACTGAAAAGTTCCTCCGTTGGAACTAAAGAGTTCCAAGAGGGAAAGTACTTTTGGAACTCGTATGTGTTATGGAATCAGTGCAGTACGAAGAACTATTTGTGGGGATGCTAGCCGTGACGACATCCTGTGGGGGCTCAGTAACACCAGCCAAGAGCTAACGGCCAAAAGCCAACAGCTAACGGACACAACGCTCGCCCTCCGACTCAACACGATCGTGCGTCCTTACAAATACTGGTGCTACAGCGTCTGATGGCTGAACTTTTTGTTTTGATGTGGTTTGTGTAAGGGCGGACCTGCGTGTCCGTCCACATAGCATACAACGCTCTGACGAGAACGGGCGGACACATAGGTCCGCCCCTACAAAGGTTTACTCGTCTCGCTCTAACCTCTAACTTCTAATCTCTAATTTCTAAGTACCTTTGTGCAGACTCATTCCTCATCCTATCAACCGTCACTACTAGATGAATCTCGCTACCTTACCACGTCTGCTACGTTGCGATCAGTGGATCAAGAACCTCTTTGTCCTAGCACCCGCCTTCTTCGGTGGAGTGCTCCTAGACTCGTCGCTCTGGGGTGGCTTGGTGGTGGCGTTTTTAGCTTTCTCGCTGCTCTCCTCCTCGATCTACATCGTCAACGACATCGTGGATCAAGCGCGTGATCGCCTGCACCCTAAGAAGCGGCTACGCCCGATAGCCTCTGGTGCGGTCTCGATACCGGTCGCGTGGACCACGGCCGTTCTCTTACTGATCCTTGCGGTGTCTCTGCCGCTGGCACTACTACCTCGTGCACTCTGGTGTCAAACGCTCGGGATCATGGGTGGCTATTGGCTGCTCAACGTCTGCTATAGCTACTGGCTCAAGCGAATAGCGGTGGTCGACGTGGTCTCTATCTCGGTGGGCTTTGTGCTGCGGGTGCTACTCGGCGGTATCGTCGCTGGGGTGGTGGTCTCGGAGTGGCTCGTAGTGATGACGCTGCTCCTATCGCTCTTCCTGGCCCTAGCCAAGCGACGTGATGACTACCTCCTCTACGAACGCAGTGGGGTAGCGATGCGACAAGCTATCAAGGGGTACAATCGCCCCTTCCTAGACCATACGCTGACGATGATCGTGGGCGTCCTACTCATCTGCTACCTCCTCTACACGCTTTCACCCGAGGTGCATGCGGAGCCTGGCGGGGACTACCTCTACCTGACGGCACTCCCAGTGCTCGTGGGCTTGCTGCGTTACCTCCAGATCACACTAGTCGAGGAGCGAAGCGGGAGCCCTACGCAGGTGGTCTACCAGGATGCGATCATCGGCATCTGCGTCGTGGTGTGGGGGGTGCTCTTTGGGCTATTACGCTATGTGGTATAAAGGGGTAAGCGCGTGGATACGATAGCAATCTTTGACCTAGATGGTACGCTCACACGGCGAGACACGCTCTTGCCGTGGCTGGTGCAGATGCAGTCGCACGGTTCGCTCGTGTGGCATCTGCCTTACTACCTCTATCAGTATGTTGCCTATCGGCTGAGTGGGGGCGCGGCTGATCGCTACAAGGAGCGCATCATTGGCACGGTGGTGCGTGGCTGGAGCTATGAGGAGGGCCTGCAGCGGGGAGCGGCATTTGCAGATCAGATAGACCAGAAGCTCCGCCCCGAGGCTATACGTAGGCTGGAGCAGCATCAGCGTGACGGACATCGGACGGTCTTGCTGACCGCTTCGACAGATCTGGCGGTCTCGTCGTGGGCTAGGCGTCGTGGCTTTGACCTGGTGCTGGCCACGGAGCTGGAGCTGGCGGAAGGCCTCTATACGGGACGCTTTGCCACGCCCAACTGTAAGGGTGCCGAAAAGGTGCGCCGGCTGGACTTAGCCCTCCCCGAGTGGCGAAAGGTCACAACATACGGCTATGGCGACAGCGCGAGTGATCGTGACTTCCTGGCACTATGTACGAAGCATTACTATGGGATTTTTGAATAAGCAGTTACTACGGCGGTGGCGGGTGGAGCTACTCTGCGCACTGGGCGTGTGGGTGCTACTCTCCGTCCTAGCACTCTATATCTATAGCACAGGGCTGCTGATGCCGCAGGACGACGCTATCGGTGCTTACCTCGGGTATGACAACTACTTCCGCTTCACGACGCGGGGCGGGGCGTGGGACGTGAGCCACCCGCTGATCACTCCACTATACCTTATTAATAGGGCGCTAATGGTACCACTCCTGGGCGAAGGGGGCGCACTCGTCGGCATACTCCTCGCCTCGGCACTCCTGATGGCTATTGCCGTCGCGGGATGCTGCGGCTACCTGCGGCATGTGGTGCAGCTCGATACGGGTCGCAGTCTGCTCCTCTCGGGGCTCCTCCTCTCAACCTTTACGGTGATGACGCTCTCCTTTACGGTCGAGAGCTATCCGCTCTCAATGGCGCTGCTCGTCTTATCCCTCCTCTGTCTGAGCGGTCAGCTGAAGCGAGAGAAACGCTTGTCGGGCTGGCATGCCACGCTCTGGAGCCTCCTGCTGGGTGGCGTGACGCTGACAAACTTTGCCAAGCCGCTCTCGCTGCTCCTCCTGAGCAAAGAAGAGTCGCTCTGGCAGCGGGCACGCAAAGTTTTGCTCCCGACACTCCTCCTGCTGGCACTCGTTGTGGCGGTGGGGTGGTTCTACCACCAGAGAGGGACTGGACCAGAGGCCGAGGAATCGATGCTCACGGCTCAGGTCAACGATCTGCTACGCTTTCAGACAAGGTCGGCCGATCTTGTGCCAGACTTCTTCGGTCACCCGCTCCTCATCAGCGATCTAGAGATGCGTGAGCTTCATGGCGAGACGGTGCTGAGACCCACGCCCTATGCCTGCTGGGCTATGCAGCTGCTCCCGTGGGGGGTAGTGCTACTGCTGCTCTCGATGATCTGGGTCGGACGACGCTACCCCTTGGCCTGGGCCATACCGCTCTACCTAGCGGTCGATGTGGCGGTGCATCTCGTCGGTGGCTACGGGCTAGACGAAGCGATTATCTTCGGGGGCCACTGGGTTTTCCTAGTGCCGATGGCGCTGGGGTGGCTCTACCGTGTGGTGCCTAGGCAGGCCTACCGATATATGGACCTCTCGCTGCTACTCCTATCTATATATATGTGTACCCACAACCTATGGGTCATCTTACTACGCCTAGGCTGACAAGGCACGGATCGCGTGTAACGATGATACGTGTAACCCGTTACGTCGACATGTAGGGACAACAGCTAACGGCCAACAGCCAACAGCCAACAGCCTTTTTACGAGAAGAGATCGGCGTCTTGTAGCACGCGGTAGAGGCGCTGCACGGGGAGCCCCATGACGTTGTAGAAGGAGCCCTCGATGTGCGAGACACCGATGTAGCCGATCCACTCCTGTATGCCATAAGCGCCCGCTTTGTCAAGCGGCTGGTAGCGCGCTACGTAGTGGTCTATCTCGCTGTCCGTGAGCTGTGCGAAGGTGACCAGCGTGTGGCTCGCGAAGGAGATTTGCCAATCGATCGTGGAGAGCGAAACGCCCGAGACGACCTTATGCTGGCGACCGCTCAGGCGGTGTAGCATACGACGAGCGTCGTCCAGGTCATGTGGCTTGCCGAGGATCTGCCCGTCGAGAAGGACAACCGTGTCGGCCGTGATGAGCAGTTCGTCAGCTTGTAGTGTGGGTAGTAGCTGCTCCGCTTTGAGCTGGGAGAGATAGAGCGGCACCTCTTCAAGAGGGAGCGTGTCAGGGTAGGTCTCGCTGTGTCCCTCGATGGTACGTATCTCAAAGGGATGGCCTAGTGTGGCGAGGAGCTCTTTGCGGCGTGGCGATTGGGAGCCAAGGATCCAGCGGTAGGGTCTCATAGGGGATAGTCTTCTAGGATAGCTTCGGTGAATAGGTCGTAGAGCTGCGATACCTCTTGCAAGTTGTCGGGCCGCTGCTCGAGGAGTGCCCGATGGCGAGCGATGGTCTCTAGATCGTGCCGGCGTGCGGGACCCGTCTGCGCGCTGTAAGGGTCGATGGTGGTTGCTTTGGAGGCGGTGCGCAGGATGAGTCCGTCGAGCAGGTCTGTGGGGAGGTCGGCCTGTGTCAGCAAGCGGTGCGCGAGCGTGTAGAGACGGTTGGTGCAGTTGGAGGCCAGCACGCCCGCGAGGTGTAGCCAGAGGCGTTGGTCGAGTGTCGAGGGAAGTGCCTCAACCTGCAGGAGAGCGTTCCACTGCTGGAGGGTGGTCAAGCCCTCGTCAGTGCCCAATTGGTAAAGAACCTTTTGCCCCTCGAAGGGAACGATGACCTCCCGGGCAAAGCTGTTGAACGGGTACCAGACGCCATAAGCGCGTTGCCCGCTCAAGCAGTCGATAGGGGTCACGGCGGAGGTGTGGACGACCAAGCCGCCGAGTGGCGGGAGTGCCGTGGCAACCTCACTGATGGCGTGGTCGCTGACAGCAATGAGGTAAAGGTCCGCCGTGGGGAGCTGCTGCAGACTATCGGTGACGGGGCAGACGAGTGCGAAGCGATCACGGAGTGCCTCGGCATGCGCCAGCTGACGGCTGTATATGCCGCAGAGCAAAGCCGTAGCGTGGCTCGCCACTGCAGCGGCCAGGGAGGTGGCTACGCCTCCAGAGCCTATGAGAACGATCCGCATAAGCAATGACAAACTAAGAGATGTATCATGTCCCCAAAGGTACGAAATTAGCGGTTAGAGGTTAGAAATTAGAGGTTAGAGATCAGAGCGAGACGACTTTTGCTTTCTAAGTTCATATGCAAGTAAAAAGCGAAGTTTTTTCTCGTTTCGGAAGC
>NZ_CABUAN010000048.1 GCF_902489635.1 uncultured Porphyromonas sp.
GAGATTTGAGATTTTCCACGTGGATATTCGAGAAAGGAGGGAATCGGACGAATTTCCTCGTAAAGATATGTATAATTAGAGGTTAGAGATTAGAGGTTAGAAGTTAGAGATCCGATCACTCTGATAGCTCCGATGGTTCCGATAGCTAACAGCCAATAGCTAACAGCCAACAGCCAATCCATGGTTGACACATTATATATAGTGACCTCATTGATGCCTCGATTGTCGCTTATGTGTAGCTTCTGACAGAGCGATTATAGTGCGTCAGCCCTGAGATGCGAGGGCGGGCTGCTTGTTTATTCAATTAAATGTTGTATCTTTGCACCACGAACGGCACGAAGGGGGCATTCTTCCCCACGTTGTACCGCTCGGAATCTTCGGGGTGTAGCGCAGTCCGGTTAGCGCACCTGCTTTGGGAGCAGGGGGTCCCAGGTTCGAATCCTGGTACCCCGACAGATAAGCTAAAACGACAATAGAGTGGCAATTGCCACTCTATTGTCGTTTATAGCACTAGTGTTTCTAGTGGCTCTAGTGTTCCTAGTAGCACTAGTGCTACTAGGATCTAACTTCTAACCTCTAATCTCTAACCTCTATCTCTCTCCCCTCCTCTAATCTCTTTTTCGTACCTTTGATCCTGCAAGAGAGATTATAAAGAAATGACAAACGATACTTCTACCCAGCGCGAGACCGCAGCGGTCGGCTACGACAAGAAGGTAGCCGTCATTGGTGCCGGCTCCATGGGACGCAGCATAGCCATCTGCCTGGCCATGCACCATATACCTACCGTCATACAGGCACGATCTTTGGAGCGTCAGAAGCGGGCTATCCCACTTCTCGAGCAGTCACTGGCGGAGTGTGGCGAACTCTTCGACTGGAGCAAAGAGCAACAGCAGGAGTTGCTCAGCCGCATCAAGGTGACTGTGGACAATGCCGACATTGTCTCGGCCAACCTCGTCATAGAGGCGACCAGTGGCACCCTAGAGGAGCACAAAGACCTTTACCGCGACCTCGATGCCGTCCTCAGCGAGGGGACGATCATCGCTTCGATCACTTCGTCGATCAGCATCACGGAGCTAGGCAACGCTACACAGCGTCCGTCGCTGGTGGCGGGGATGCACTTTTTCAATCCCGTGCCGCTCATCGACCTGGTCGAGATCGTCTCGTCACAGCACACTTCGCAAGAGACACTCGAGCAGATCCAAAAGCTGTGCGATGCGATGGGCAAAGAGACGGTCTATGTCGAGGACTCGCCCGGCTACATCGTCAATCGTATGCTCATCCCGATGATCAACGAGGCGATCACCGAGCTGGCTCAAGGTATCGGCTCTATCGAAGACATAGACCGTGCGATGCGCATCGGCGCTAGTCACCCGATGGGTCCCCTAGAGCTGGCAGACTGGATCGGTCTAGACACTTGTCTGGAGATCTTGGAGGGACTCTTTGCGGAGTTTATGGACAGCAAGTATCGTCCGCACCCGCTACTACGCCGGAAGGTACGCGCCGGACAGCTCGGTCGCAAGGTAGGCGTGGGCTTCTACCGCTACAATCAAGAGGAAGAAGAGCAGTCATAACAATAGACCCGTTTTTTGCACTAAGCTTGAGATGCAAGTCAAGATCCTCGGCTGCGGCTCTGCACGTCCCACACGGCATCACCTGCCCTCAGCACAAGTACTGACCGTCGCAGGGCATCACTACCTGATAGATGCTGGCGAAGGGGCGCAGCACTCGCTCATCCTGGCGGGCTATAAGATCACGCAGCTGGAGGCGCTCTTTATCTCGCACGCTCATGGGGATCATTGCTTCGGACTGCCGGGACTGCTCACCTCGATGGCACACGTAGGGCGCACGAAACCGCTCACCATCGTGACGACAGCCGAGGTGGCTGAGTACATACGCTACATCGAGGAGCATCACATCGAGGAGAGTCCCTACGAACTTTCCGTAGTCGTAGCTCCGAGCGACGAGGTATCCCGCACTATCTACTCCGACCCTTGGCTGCAGGTCGACACGTTGCCACTGCGGCACCGCACGAGCGCCATCGGCTTCCTCTGCCGTGAGCACTGTATGCCGAGGAGGATAGACCCTGTGGCTACCGACTTTTATCAAATCCCCCACACCGCTATGCATGCCCTGCAAATGGGGCTAGACTACATACCTCAAGGTGGCGGGCGCATCATCCCCAATCGTGAGCTGACGAAGCCAGGGCGCCCATCTCGCGCCTACGCTTATCTCTCAGACACGCTCCCAGCGTGGCATCTGGTAGAGCAGATACGAGGCGTGGACCTCCTCTACCATGAGAGCACTTACAGCGATGAATTTCGTGACCGTGCGGAGGCTTACGGGCACTCGACAGCACGACAAGCCGCTGAGGTGGCCGAGGCGGCTGAGGTGGGACAACTGCTCTTAGGGCACTACTCAGGTCGCTATGACGACCTATCGACGTTGCTCGAGGAAGCTCAAGAGGTCTTTCCCAATAGCTGTGCAACTCAAGAGGGAGATCTATACGAAGTATAATGCTTTGCACGAAACGCAGTTGACAGAACTATGAGTAGCCGCATCAAGAGTCTCTTTAAGGATACCATCATCTACGGAGCAACGACCATGCTCAGTCGCTTCCTCGGCTGGGCACTCTTCCCCCTCTATGTGTATCAGCTGCCCTCGCCTGCCGACTATGGTATCGTGACCAATCTGTATGCGTGGGTAGCCCTGCTCCTGATCCTCCTAACGTATGGGATGGAGACGGGCTTCTTCCGCTTTAGCCGTGAGGGTGACGGGCGCAAGGTGTATGCCAATAGTTTGCGTACGCTAGGCACCAGTTCGCTCCTCTTCCTCGTCTTGGGCTTGCTCTTTGTCAAGCCGATCGGAGCAGCTCTCGGATATGCGGACATGCTACGCCCCGTGGCGATGCTCATCGTGATCGTGGCGATCGATGCCTTCACCAGTATCCCCTTTGCCTATCTACGCTACACCAATCAAGCCTTGCGCTATGGCTTGATCAAGATCGGCTACGTACTCCTGACGGTGGCGCTCAACCTCTTCTTCCTACTGGTCTGCCCTTGGCTCCAGAGGGTGGCTCCCGGAGCGGTCGACTGGTGGTACGAACCTGGGCTAGGTGTCGAGTATATCTTCCTCTCGAACATGATCGCCAATATCATCCTCCTACTGGTCTTGATCCCCATTATGAAGCAGGCGCGTGGTGGCGGGCGCTTCGACTGGGAGCTACTTCGCCGCATGCTCCACTACTCCCTGCCGATGGTCTTGCTCGGCATCGCAGGCAACTTCAACAAGATGGCGGACAAGATCATCTTCCCCTTGCTCTTTGCGGATCAGACCTTTGCCAATACACAGCTCGGCATCTACAGTGCGGGGTACAAGATAGCGGTCGTCATCGTCATGTTTACGCAAGCCTTCCGCTTTGCTTACGAGCCATTTATCTTCCAGCGAGGCAAGGAGGACAAACTCACGGCCGACGAAGAGGCAGCAGCAGAGCGCGAGCGACGCATCACCTATGCGAAAGCAATGCACTACTACCTGCTCTCGGCGATCTTTATCTACGTCGCCGTGATGTGCTACCTCGACCTGCTCAAGGTGCTGATCAGTCCCGCCTACTACGACGGGCTACAGGTCGTACCCTACGTGATGCTCGGGGAGGTACTCTTCGGCATCTACTACAATCTATCGCTCTGGTACAAGCTGACCGACCGTACCTATTGGGGTGGCATCATCTCCACGGCCGGCTGTCTGCTCACGGTGGCGATCATCGTGTGGGGCGCACCGCACTGGGGCTTTATGGCGTGTGCCTACGCTTCGGTCGTGAGCAACCTCCTACTGGTCCTCGTCTCCTACTTCCTCGGCCGCAAGTACTACCCCGTACCGTACCAACTGGGAGCGACGGCTGGTTATTTCGTCGTGGGAGCCATCTCCGTGGGGCTAGTCTTGTGGATCTATGGTGCGATGCCTGCGATGTGGATGCGTCTGCTACTTAGCACCGTGGTCTTAGTCGCACTCACTGGGTATATCGTCTGGCGCGAGCAACTAGTCAAGGCGTTTGCCCCGATCTTACGCCGTCTGCGCCACAAAGCTTCTTAAAAGCGAGATGAGTAGGGACGCACAGCTCGTGTCTAGCGGGAGAGCGTCCGTCGTATAGCACAAGGTTGCCAAGGAGTCAAAGATTTCACTATCTTTGTGTATCCACACGGGAGGAGTGTCGCAACAAGCTGCGAGCTTGGCAGTCCGCCCGTAACGTACAGTTTATAGACCTATAATAGACAGATTGATTATGATTAATGATTTCGCAAGTTGGCTGACACCAGGCCAGAGTGTTCTTATCGTATCGAAGGATAGATCCTTCAGAGGTACCTTTCAAGCAGTTTGTGGCGACTACATAGTCCTCGAGAGTCGTCGTGGTGACCAGCACTTCATCCGTGAGGAGCTGATCGAGTCCTTTACGGTTTACAACAGGAGAGAGAGGACTGCTAGCAGAGAGACAGAGGCTATCGACGAAGAGATGCCACTGACCGAAGCAAGTAGCGAGACGACGCAGTCAGACGAGGAGGCGATAGAGAGCTTGCTCGCCCCGCTCGAAGGCGCGATAGACAAGGACAAGCCCTACATGTATAAACCTGGCGATCGCATCCCGCTACCTAATAAAGATCAGCTCAAGTCGCACGCCTCTAGACAACAGAAGCCAAGTTCTAATCGCTACCCGCGCAACTCTGCCGACAAGCCTACCCTAAGCGAAATCCTAGACGAGATAGAGGCTAATGAGGATCGAAGCGTCATACCTGCCGAAGACCTGCTCTTAGTACGCCCTATGGGAACGATCAAGATGCGAGAAAACATGAAGAAGTACGGCTTTATCGAGGCTTTTGATGAGGAGAAGACCAACTACTGGTTCCCCTTTAACACGCTGACCGACGAAGACCTCAGCGTGACGGACGAGGTGGTCTTTTGCAAAGGATCAAACGAGAAGGGCTTCACCGCCAGCGGCATCGCTTCGCCAGGCACCATACACCGTCTGCTACTTCTCGTGAATCATATCTTGACGACGAGATACTACAACTTCCCGATCGTGCTACCGCTCCTCGAGGCGATGCTGGAGCAGCACCCGGAGAATAAGAGCATCCAGGATAAGTATCAGGAGGTCAAGGAGAGACAGGAGAGCTACAGCAAGCGCAAGGGCAGCGCTGAGTGATCTACGCGCTATAACATTACAGACTTATGAGACCCTTATACCAGCTTACGGCACTACTTGTGGCACTACTCGCTGTGTGTAGTTGCTCGGGAGGCGGCGGTAGCACCTTTACTCAGGCTAGTGGCAAGCCAAACGAGGTGATGCTCGTCATGGATCGTGACTACCTAGCAGACTCTGTCGGCACGGCTGTCAAGGATATGCTGCGAAGCTATGTACCCGCCATGCCACAGGTCGAGGAGCAGATGGACGTGACGACGGTCGATCCGAAGGACTTTGACACCTTCCTCCGCTACGTGCGCAACATACTGATCGTCGACATCGATGCGGAACGATATACACAGAACAGTGTCAAGTTCGCTTACGACCAGTGGGCGCACGGGCAGATCGTGGTGACGATACAGAGTCCCTCGCCTGACTCGGTCTGCTACCTCATGGCAGATCGTGGTCGTGCTGTGCTCAATCTATTCGTACGCCACGAGCTGGCGGTACAAGCGAGCAACTTGGTGAAGAACTTTAGCCGCACGGCTGACCAACTAGCCGTAAAGCATCTCGGCTACCATCTCAATGCGCCCGAAGATATCGTCTCCTACAAGGTGGGCAAGAACTGTCTCTGGCTCTCTAACAATGCGATGCGTCGGCGCACCGACATGCTGCTCTACAAGGTGCCTTACCATGGAGAGGCGCTGACGGCTCCCTACCTTGTGGCTCTACGCGACTCGGTCCTCGCAGTTAATGTGCCTGGACCTATCGAAGGGAGCCATGCGGTCACCGCGCCTCATATCTTGATGACACGACAAGTCGCCATCGAAGGGCAGCCGATGCGTACCGAGCTACGTGGACTATGGGAGCTGCGTGGCGGAGGAGCTATGGGCGGGCCATTCGTACAGCACGCTTTCGTCACGCCTAGCGGAGACGAACTGGTCGTCGCAGAGGCTTTTGTCTACCACCCCAATGAGGCTAAGCGTGATGTGATGCAGCAGGTCGAGGCAGCACTCTTCTCCGTAAGAGCTGACACGGTCGAGCAGTGGGATGCTGATCAAGTAGCACAGGTGCGCTGGACGGCCTATACAACCTATTGAACATCTTATGACTGACAGAAGAATTGTAGTCGGGATAACCCACGGCGATATCAACGGGACGAGCTACGAGCTACTGCTCAAGCTCTTCAATCGCCATGGCGTGACCGACCTCTTTACACCTATTATATATGGATCTCCACGTATTGCCGCTTACTACAGCAAGGCGCTACAGATGGAGCGCGTCTCGTGGCATCTGATCACTGACGCTGAGGAGGCTGAGCCCAACGTAGTCAACGTGATCGACGTGGTGGGCGACGAGATCGACGTGACGCCTGGCAAAGTGACCGAGGCGGCGGGAGTAGCTGCTCTGACTGCTCTAGAGCGAGCCACGAGCGACATCAACCGTGGCGCTATCGATGTGCTGGTCACCTGCCCGATCAATAAGGCGGCGATGCCGCAAGACCGCTTCCCCTACAAGGGGCACACCGCCTATCTGGGCGTAGCTTGCGGCCAGGGCAAAGAGCCGCTGATGATCCTCGCAGCGCCTTCGGGTCTGCGGGTCGCTTTGGTCTCGACGCATGACCCGATCAGCCAAGTGTCTAAGGTCATCACTCAGCGAAAGGTGCTCAAGACTTTGGAGATCCTAGACGAAGCGTTGCGCCGAGACTTCTTGATCTCTTCGCCTCGCATAGCAGTCCTCGGACTCAATCCACACGCTGGTGACAATGGACTGATCGGCTCTGAGGAGCTTGAGGTCATCGCACCATCTATCGCCATTGCGCAGCGGGAGATGGGGATCTATGCGTTTGGTCCTTTCTCGGCCGATGGCTTTTGGGGCTCGGGAGCTTATCAGCAGTATGATGCGGTCTTGGCTATGTACCACGATCAGGGGTTAGCCCCCTTCAAGCTCCTACACCTACACGACGGGGTCAACGTGACGGCGGGACTACCCATCATACGCACCTCGCCAGACCACGGCACGGGCTACGACATCGTGATGCAGGGCGTCGCCAACGAGCAGGCACTCATGGAGTCTATCTACATGGCTATCGACCTCTACCGCCACCGCATGGCCGACGATGAGGCGCGTAGCAATGTGCTGCCTAAGCTCTACAAGAACAAGCGAGGAGATAACGAGTAAATGCAAAGAGCGACAAAGGATATGGAACGCATCAACGGACTCATAGCTCGCAAAGGGATCAGACCTATGACAGATCGCATAGCCCATGAAGTGCTGGTGCGTACAGACTTTGCCGAGACTCACTACATGTCTATGCTGGCGATGCTGATGGGCATCGTCGCAGCCTTTACACTGATCGACCCGATCTCCCTATGGAGTAGCATCGTCGGCTCGGTAGTCATACTGCTGGCTCTGATACTCAACGAGACCGCCTGGTCTATAGAGCGGCAACGTGTCACAAGACAGACGACTCCGACGCTCGGCAAGCAGATCGTCGCGTGGTACACAGCTACCCCGATCGTCATACAGCTGGCACTCCTCGTCTCCTTGCCGATACGTATCAGCACCTACCCGCCACAAGAGGCTGGAGCTGCGGGCGTGTCGGGCTGGTGGTATGCAGCACTGGCACTTATCGTCGTCGTACTCTACCTCTATCAGCTACTCATCGAGTACTTCGTCAGGTACTACCAGCGCAGCATGTCTGCACAGGTAGAGGCACAGCACTACGCTCCGCTCTTCGCCTACCGATATCGACGCGGATATCAGGCGAATAGCCCTAAGGAGCCAGAGAGTGCACGCACGAGGCGGGCGCTCCGTCGCTTGCTCACGCTTTGGGAACTCTTACTCCCGTGGCATTATCGTCTGCAGTCGCTACTTTATCGACATGCTCATCAGAGTGGCGTGCCGGCTCAGTTTGTCCAGCAGATGCCTCAGTATAAGCGCGGCGTCGGCGTCACGCTAGGTCTGCTCAGCAACTACAACCGCTGGATACTGCTCGTCCTCACCCTAGCCTTCCGTTGGGAGCTTTGGTATCTGGTGGTGACAGGCGTCGTCATGACGCTGATGACCCTAGGCGCGCAGCTTTACCTAGAGTCGGAGTACCGCAAGCTCTACGAGGGACTCCTCAATAACTTACACCGCGAGGAGCAACAAGAGTCTCCACAATAGCACTATGAGTACAGAGGAAAAGCGACTACATGTCTACAAAGCTTCGGCAGGAGCGGGCAAGACCCACACCATGACGGAATCTTTCCTGCGCCATGTCCTGGAGAAGCCTAGGACGAGCTACCAGGAGGTGCAGGCGGTCACCTTTACCAACCTAGCGACCCGAGAGCTCAAGGAGCGATTCTTCAAGGAGCTCGACACATTAGCGACAGAGCCTCAAAAGTCGCCTTTCTACGACAGCTTTAAGGCTGATTATAACAGTGACGCTCAGCTGCTATCCAGAAATGCACGCACGGCACTCCAGTCCATACTCTTCGACTATGGTGGGCTACGCGTCAAGACGATCGACTCCTTCTTCCAAGACATCACCCATGCGCTAGCGATCGAGCTCAAGCAGCGTCCCTCGACGCGTATCGAGCTCTCTACCGATCAGATACTAAGTCTAGCCGTGGAGCGACTCTTTGAGCAGCCATCCCCCACCGCTCAGAAAGCTATCCAGAGCTTTCTGCTCAATCGCAAGGAGAAGTCTATCTACGCCCTGCGAAAGAGCTTAAAGCTCTTTGCCAAGCAACTATACAACGAGCAGGTGCAGGAGCAAGCCTTCGAGGGGAAGACGCTCTTTGATCCTCAGACCTACGACAGCTTCGTCCGTGCTGTCGAGGAGCAGATTGTGGTGGTGCAGGATCAGATCAGGGATCAGGTGGCAACAGCCCGATCGCTCGTCGACGAGGATGTCAAGCTACCAGGCGGCAAGAACTCGCCACTGACGAGGCTCTTGGATAGGACAAAGAATGAGCCGACGGTCGGTGCTACAAACTCCTATATAACCGCTACACCCTGGGATAAGTACTTGAAGAACCTCGATGTCACCAAAGCTCTCAACGAGAGCTACACCAAAGACCTCGAAATTCCCCAGCTGATCGATATCTTCCAGACGATACTCCGCCTCTACACAGAGCTCTTTACCCTACGTACGGCGATCAAAAACGGATACGAGCTACAGCTCCTCGCAGAGATACAGACGAATGTCTACAAAGTCTCCGAAGAGCTAGGCATCACGCTCCTAGACAACGCCAAGCGACTCATCCGAACCCTCGTGAGCGGCGAGGGTAGCACCGCTTTTATCTACGAGCGGCTAGGCACCAAGCTGACACATCACATGATCGATGAGTTTCAGGATACCAGTCGCTTTCAATACAAAAACTTCGTTCCGCTCCTTGAGGAGGCGCTGAGTAGTTCTGGCGAGGTCTTCATCGTGGGAGATGTCAAGCAGAGCATCTACCGCTTTCGCTATAGCGACCCGATGCTTCTGCAGGAAGATCTTGGCAAAGACTTCGGCGATAACCTGAAAGCAAAAAACCTCCCGGACAACTGGCGTAGTGCCCCAGCGATTGTCTCCTTCAACAATCGCTTCTTCTCGCTCCTACCCTACGCCTCCGAGCTCAAGCAAGAGAGTTCTAATGGAAGCAAAACTCTACTCCAAACGGTCTACGACCCCGAAGAGGTACACCAAAATGTGCCCGGTTCAAACATGACCAAGGTCGGCGGCGTCTTCATACATCAATGGGAGAAGATGCCCGAGACACCGCAGCCAACACCAACAGCAGAAGAGGACGACACCGCCAAGACGCCCCCACCAGATCCGCTCCAGACGAAGATCAACTACCTCCTCTACTATATCATCCCCTCCATACGAAAGCGTGGCTATAAGCTCTCGGACATCGCTATCCTAACGCCAAACAACGACACGCTCCAGCGCATCGCTCAGACTATCATCCTGTACAACAAAAAGCGCGAAAAGGAGGGAAACGAGCACCTGCAGCCACTCGCCTTCGTATCCCGTGAGATGCTCTCACTAGATGCCAACCCGCTCTACCGTCTCATCGTTGAGATCATGCAGAGCGTCCTAGTCAACGCGGGAGCCAGCGAGGAGCTTTACAGCAAGAGCTTCGAGCACCGACTAGCCGTAACACACTATGGCGAGCTAGCTCGTGGCCTCAGTGACTCACCCGCCCTAGACCTCGCACGCTGCTACCAAGAGGGGCTGAGTGCCTCGCTCTACGAGCTAACCTTACTGATCGTCGAGGAGCTCCGCCCCCTCATCACCTCCGCTGACCAGCCCTACATAGACGCACTCCTAGACACCGTCCAGGACTACAGCCAGGACAACTACGTAGACCTGCAGGGCTTCCTCGAGTGGCTAGAGACCCACACCCCCAGCCTAAGCTTAGAGACACAAGATGCCCTACAGCTCCTCACCATACACTCGGCCAAGGGGCTCGGCTTTCCCGTCGTTTGCCTCCTAGAGTACAAGATGAGGCTACTAGAGCCTACGGATACCATCTGGTGTCGCGATGAGGAGACAATGGCTAAACTGCACAAGCTCCTAGGCGAAAGCGTCGAGATCCCCGCTTTACTCCCTATCTCTCCCACCAAAGAGGCACGAAGCACCCTCTTCCGCAAGCAGGTTATGGCCGAGGAGCAGCTTGCTCTCCTAGACCGCATCAATATGATCTACGTAGCGATGACACGCGCCAAGAACGAGATGCACCTCATACTCAGTGAAGACAAGGGAAAGTCGGGTGAGAGTATCAACTTCGAGCGACTCATCTCTGAACTAGTCAATGAGGTCCAAAAGCCTGCCCCTGAAAAGCTTGCTTTATTGTCACGGGAGACGATCGATCTCCAATGCTCGGAGGACAAGGTCTCGCCGTCAGAAGATGAGGAGATCAATCAAAGGATCTTTTACTATCAGACCGATCCTACCACCGCATC
Organism: uncultured Porphyromonas sp.; assembly: GCF_902489635.1. Classification (GTDB taxonomy): domain Bacteria; phylum Bacteroidota; class Bacteroidia; order Bacteroidales; family Porphyromonadaceae; genus Porphyromonas. The sequence continues at coordinate 11,114 of NZ_CABUAN010000048.1, forward strand.
GCCTAAGCCTACGACAGACTCTGGCGACGCCTCACGGCTCGTCCATATACCAGGCAGAGCGCAGACAGGTGCGCTAGCCCAGCTACGCGTACGTCGCTCCCAGAGCGTCGCCTATCAGACGCAAGATGCCGTGCGCAATGGTCTCTTCCTCCACGCCTTGCTGAGTGAGATTGACTACCTAGAGCACGACGAGCTACTGAAGCTACTCGATATGAAATGCCTGCAGGGACTCATCCCGCAAGAGCAGCGTGATGCTCTCGCTAAGCTACTAGAGCAGGCGCTCACAGATCCCTTGATAGCCGAATACTACGATCGAAGTAGTGGGTGGCAGGTGATCAATGAGCGAAGCATCGTCCGCCTCTCACAAGACGCCGAGAGTGAGACCAGACAAGCCCGCATAGAGCGTCCCGATCGTATCCTGTACGACGACGAGGAGCAGCAAGCCGTCATCATAGACTACAAGAGTGGCGACGAGGCGCAGCAGTACACGAGTCGCCACAAGCGCCAGCTACGTAGCTACCGCAAGGCACTCCTCGAGAGTGGCTTCCAGACGGTACGCGCCTACCTCCTCTACCTCTCTGCCGAGGGGCATCAGATCGTCGAGGTAGACTAACCAGAGACCGTTGCATAAAGGCGAATCGCGGTGTTGCTTTCGGGATTCGGCTTCGGTCACATACGGAGGTATGCTCCCTTCAGACCTCACCCTCAGCGCCTTGCGCTTCATCCTTTCTGCAAAGTCAGGATAATCTTGCAAGCAAGATTGTGAGACCGCATCAAGCCACCGTCCTACCCTAGCGACAAGTCTCTTCCTAGCGACAAGCAATAGATCAAAACAAAAGGTCGCCACGTAGTACTACGTGACGACCTTTTGTTTTGTTATGATTGTACTGCTCTAGAGCAAGCTCTTAGAGCATACGATTGACTTACTCGGCAGCTGTAGCTGTCTCCTCAGCCTGAGCCTCTGGAGCCTCAGCGCCCTCCTCTGCAGGAGCCTCAGCAGCGGGTGCTGGTGCGGGAGCAGGAGTCTCAGACTCGATGACGGCGTGATTCTCTGAGATGACGGTAAAGGTGATCGGAACGATCACATCGCGGTGCAGACGTACCTGCGCCTCGTAGTCGCCGACCTCCTTGACAGCCTTCTTGATCTGGATGATCTTGCGATCGATCTCGAAGCCCTTCTCAGCGAGTGCCTCAGCGAGCTGGATGTTCGTTACAGAGCCAAAGATGACACCATACTTAGATGTCTTAGCCTTGATCTCTAGGTGTAGACCATCGATCTTCTCGCCCAGAGCTTGCGCCTCCTGCTTGATAGCTTCGAGCTTGTGAGCTCTCTGGCGTAGCTCCTCAGCAAGCATCTTCTTAGCACTCTCGCTAGCGATGACAGCCTTCTTCTGAGGGATCAGGTAGTTGCGTCCGTAGCCGTCCTTGACGGTTACGATATCATCCTTAAAGCCTAGGTTGATAATGTCTTCTTTCAGTATTACTTCCATTGTCTTATCGGTCTCTAGGTGATGATTACTTCATAAGGTCCGTTACGAAGGGTAGCAGAGCTAGGTGACGAGCACGCTTGACAGCCTGAGCTACACGACGCTGGAACTTAAGGCTATTGCCTGTGATACGACGTGGGAGGATCTTACCCTGATCGTTGAGGAACTTCTTGAGGAACTCGGGGTCCTTGTAGTCCACATACTTGATGCCAGCCTTCTTAAAGCGGCAGTACTTCTTCTGCTGTACCTCTCCTGGGAGTGGTCTGCTATAGCGACCTCTTCTTGTTCTTGCCATGATTACTTCTCTGCTACAGGGTTACTTTTCAGTGAGCGACGCTTCTCAGCATACGCATGGTGGAACTTGTCCTGAGCGATCGTTAGGTAGCGCAGGACCGTCTCGTCACGTCTCAAGAGTGTCTCAAAGGGCTTGATCACTGAGGGCTCAGCGTCAAACTCTATGAAGTGATAAAATCCGGTAGACTTCTTCTCGATGGGATAGGCGAGCTTCTTGAGCCCCCAGTGCTCATCGTTCACAATCGTGGCACCTGCAGAGGTGAGATGTGAAGTGAACTTATCTACCGCTTCCTTCATCTGAGCATCAGACAAAACGGGAGTTAAAATGAAAACGGTTTCGTAGTGGTTCATATATAGTTAGTAAAAACGCTATTGCCTGCAAAGGTACACATATTTATTGGATAAACAAGCGAACCACCCTGCCGACCCTCCGAAAAACGCAATTTGGAGTGGAAAAATACAGGCTGACGCATGATAATCGCTCTGTCAGGAGCTACACATGAGCGACAAGCAAGGCATAGATGAGGTCACTATATATAATGTGTCAACCATGGATTGGCTGTTGGCTGTTGGCTATTGGCTGTTAGCTATCGGAACCATCGGAGCTATCAGAGTGATCGGATCTCTAATCTCTAACTTCTAATCTCTAACTTCTAACCTCCAACCTCTATTTACATATCTTTACGGGGAAATTCGTCCGATTCCCTCCTTTCTCGAATATCCA
>NZ_CABUAN010000049.1 GCF_902489635.1 uncultured Porphyromonas sp.
GGAAGCATACCTCCGTATGTGACCGAAGCCGAATCCCGAAAGCAACACAGCGATTCGCCTTTATGCAACAGTCTCAGAAGAGACTGTTGACTTTTGCAACAGGACGCATAAGCCCTCCCCCATTACGACAAAAGGTTCTAGCCCCACGAGAGAGGTTAGAACCTTTTTTGTTTTGTCCAAAGCTTGACACTCACTAGAAGCGGTACCCCACAGAAATCGCAGGGTATATGTAGGCGATGTTCCACTTACTCACCTTCACGATATTACGTCCCAGACGACAGCTTATCTCTCCGCTCCAGTTGCTACGCGTGACCAGCTTGAACCCGCCGCCTAAGCCGATGCCCCACGAGACACCGCTCCGCTCTTCGATCTGCTTCTCCCACTTTTCCGTTTCTGAGGAGTATTCATAGTGCACATTGCGCAGGTTATCGTTGTAGGCAATAGAGCTATTAGCCTCTAGGAAAAAGCCCGCATTAGGTTTTTTCATAGAAAACAAAACGCCTCCAAAGTACCAGCGACCATAAGGCATCACGCCCGCTGTAGGGAAAAAAACGACGTTAAATCGATTAGGACCAAAATAAGCGCTCGCCATAACCCCTACACCCACATCTAGAGCCAGCGCACGCTCATACTCCAGCGCAACAGCCTGAAAAGGTAACGGAGCGTAGAGGTTCAGTCGTACTTCGTTGCGCTTTTCGGGCGTCGGAGGCTCAGGCTCGCCAGGCACCACAACCTCCTGAGCAGCTAGACAGAGAGAGCTCAGAGCTAGCAGCATCGTGCTAAGGATCAGCCGTGTCAGTCGTTCTTTCATCATAGCAATGTCTTTGAGTTATGCTCCAAAGTTAATACTATTTCTAAGATTTGGCCGTAGCCTCTGTGATCTCCTCGTAAAGTGCCAAGGCTCGCTTCTGCGCCTCAGCAAAGGTCGGCAGCACATTCTCCCGTCCCAGCTGATCGATGATACCCGTCTGCTCCAGATGCGTATAGACCGCAGGACGCACACCACTCAGCACGACATGCACGCCGCGCCTACGCTGTCGCTCCAAGACCATCTGCAGGTTGTGCAGCCCCGTGCTGTCGATAAAAGGCACACGACGCATACGGATGATGCGTACCTCCGGATGGTCATGGACCGTCACCATCACCTCCTCAAACTTATTGGCAATGCCAAAGAAAAACGGTCCCTCGACCTCGTAGACCTCCACCCGTGATGGAAGCTCCAGATGCTCCTCAGCCAGTGGCTCGTCCGTGATCTCGCCCACCCCGATCTGCTCGACAGAGCTTACGTCGAGGATGCGACGGAAGAGCAGAGCTATCGCCAGCAGCATGCCCACCCCGATCGCCACTGTCAGATCGGTTAGCACCGTCAGCAGGAAGGTCACCAGTAGGATAACCGTATCCCCTCGTGGGCCCTTAAAAATCGAGACAAACGATCGCCAGCCACTCATATTATAAGAGACCACCACCAGCACACCCGCCAGCACCGCCATCGGGATATGCGCCGTCAGGGGCGAGAGCAGGAGCATGATCAGCAGGAGCACCACCGCATGGATGATTCCCGCCATGGGAGTCCGTCCACCGCTATTGATATTGGTCATCGTACGAGCGATAGCCCCCGTTACTGGGATTCCCCCGAAGAAAGGCACCACCACATTAGCTACGCCTTGACCGATCAGTTCGCTGTCAGGGTTGTGCTTCGCCCCAATCACACCATCCGCCACCGAGGCCGAGAGGAGGCTCTCCATAGCGCCCAGTAGCATGATCGTCAGCGCAGAGGGGAAGAGCGCCACAATACGCTCCACCGTGATCGTTGGCATGACGAAGGTCGGCAGCGCACGCTCTATCGTATAGTTGTCCCCGATATTCTCCGGTCTAAGGTAGCCCAACTGCTGGAGACCAAAGCTCACCAGCGTGAGCAACACCAGTGCCACCAGCGTGCTTGGGATCTTCGCATTAACCTTAGGTAGTAGCCTGATGATCAGAATCGTGCCGACCGCAAAAGCAAAGGGGATCCACGACGCCGTCGCAAAGTTGGCGATCAGCACCTGCCACTTGCCGATGAAGTCTCCTGGCATCGACTCGATCTGTAGCCCGAAGAGGTCAGCGATCTGCGTCGTGAAGATGGTCACGGCGATACCCGCCGTAAAGCCCACGATGATCGGATAAGGGATGAAGCGCACCAGACCGCCCAAGCGCAAGAAGCCCAGCAGCATCAGGAGCAAGCCCGCCATAATGGTCGCAATAGCTAGCCCGTCCAAACCGTGCTGCTGGATGATCCCGTAGACGATCACGATGAAGGCCCCTGTCGGCCCTCCGATCTGCACCTTGCTACCGCCTAGTAGCGAGACGAGGAAGCCACCGATGATGGCCGTCAGCAGCCCCTCCGTCGGTGACACCCCACTGGCGATACCGAAGGCGATAGCTAGCGGCAGGGCGACCACGCCAACAATGATACCCGCTGTGAGATCCTTGAGAAAGTCCTGTCGTGAATAACCACGTAGAGAGAGAAAAAACTCAGGCACGAGTCCCTTCATGATAGACATAAGCGTAAGAAAACGGTTGGTACTGCTACAAAGATACGAAATTAGAGATTAGAGGTCAGAAGTTAGAGGCTAGAGGCTAGAGGTCCGATCATTCTGACAGCTCCGACAGCTCCGAGGGGTCTGATAGCTCCGATTAGCCTCTAGCCAGTCTCTAACAGCTTTTCCAGTACCTCAAAATAAGAATTAGCTGAGCTTAGGACGAGCAGTATATCCATAAAGAAATAAAGCGTACCTTTGTGATAACTGCCTCAGATACGTTACAAAGTATGTTTACCCCTCCCCATTTAGTATTTGGCAACAAGAGAGCAACTCACTTACAAAGCTCTTACGCAACCACTTCTCTAGCTACCAGCAGGAGAAAGGGGCAGGGTAGCAACCACACACAACACATCTCATCACACATCACAGACGACCTCTTCCCGAGAGAGGGGTCGCCACTTGTCGTGTTTTTACTGTAACCCAATATGCTGAAAAGAGTTTTATCACCCCACGTGTTTATTAGGTCTTCCTTTAAGAGGGCTCAGCTGATTAACCAGCTATTTCTAAAAGCAGCAGGAGTCGCTCTATGCACGCTCTCCATGCTCACCCTCACCTCTTGCGATAAGAATCATACAGCAGAGTATGAGCGCATCGACAGATCAGACATCGAGGGGTATGAAGCCTTTGTCAGGGAATACCCATCTAGTATACATGTCTCCGATGCTCAAGAGCGAATCCAAGTAGCCAAAGAGGAGATACGGATACGAGAAGAGGAGGAGCGACGTCAGAGAGAAGAGCAGGAGAGGCTGCGGGCAGAAGCCGAGCGACGTCAGAGAGAAGAGGAGGAGCAGCGAGAGCAACTATACAACACCTATGGATCTAACTCCCTCCACAACGGGTCTCAGCCCTACGAAATCTTTTATGGCAAAAACCATCGCTACTCTAGCGATGAGCCTCACGCCGAGGTACGTGTAAAAGCCGCCTACGACTCTGACGTCATTGTGATCATTAGGTATAACAATCAGAATGGACGAGTCGCAGGGCACACCTATGTCAGAGCTGGGCAGACAGCGACTATCCAGCTCCCCGGGGGGCACCGCTATCAGACATTCTTCTACTATGGTCGTGGTTGGTATCCAGACAAGCCGATGAAAAACGGGGTCAAGGGAGGCTTCTTAGAAGATGAGGTATACTCTAAAGACGGCTCTACGGCACTACTGCAAGATAATGAAATCCTAAGCTTTAAGCTGACACCTGTACTGGACGGCAACTTCTCTACCTCTCAAAGCAATGAGAGTGAGATATTCTAGCCACACGGCATCGACACCAAGTACTCCAAACATCATCACAATGAAAAAGACTCTTCATTACCTCCTCCTCACAGCCTTATCACTGCCTTGGCTCTGGAGCTAAGGTTGGCAAGAGTTATTCTATATCCCTAGGATGAAACAAGTAAAGCAAAACCCTTATCGACTACTGGGCGTCTATGCCAATGCCACGACAAAGGAGCGCTTGGCAAATCAAAGTCGACTGCAGGCCTTCCTAAAGGTAGGCAAGGCTGTCTCCTTCTCACTAGACCTAACCTCCTACTTAGGGGAGGTCGAGCGCTCTGAAGCTATCATCGCTACAGCTAGTGCCCATCTAACGCTACCTCAAGATCAGATACGATACGCTCAGTTTTGGTTTGTAAAGGATACCCCTATAGACACCATCGCATTCAACCATCTCGAGAGTGGCGACCTCGCAAAGGCTGTGGAGATATGGGAGCAACGGGAGACCCCTTCATCGCTCCAAAACCTCATCATCTGCAACCTCATTAGAGAGGAGTATGCTGAGGCTCTCTCCTATGCGGAGAGACTCTATGGGAATCGTGAAGCAGTGAATCACTTCGTAGCACTGATAGTAGGAGATGAGGCGGGGATTGAGTCTGATCACATCGGGCTTGACTTCCTAGATGCTATGTGCGAGGAGCTAGGGGGGAGTCGGTTATTACCTTTAGTCTCTAGCCCTGCTTGGCAAGAGCATCTGAAAGAGCATACCGTGGCACCTCTCATCTCAGCGATCCAAGAAGCTATTGAGGTAGCACAAAAAGAGCGAAAAGCGAATAACAGCCGTGGAGCTAGCGCAGGCAACACTCTATACAAAAAGAGCAAATCCCCACTTGCTAAGCTTAAGGAGCTCCTCTCCACTTCCGACACACAGTATCAGTTGATAGCCGATAAGTTAGGGCTAGAGATACTACAATGTTCCATCGACTACTACAACGATGCAGATGATGATATAGAGGCAGCCAGAGAGACGGCCCGCTTGGCAAGATATGCCAGTAGCATCGTCGTAGGCAAGCTGGCAAAAGATCGATGCCAGGAGAACCTCCAAATCATCGAAAAGAATATCGAGAGTTTGCCACCCGAAGAGGTTGCCGAGGAGGCTAAGGCTATTATGGGTTACTTGCAAGAGTTCAACTCACAGCCTAGTAAAATCAATGTTGCAGTAACACTACTCGGGAGCACCCGTCCTCACTTCCAAGCGATCAAGAAGAAGTTGGGAGCAACTAATAAGTTCTACCTCAAACTATCTACTAGAGTCGTCAATAGCGCGCTACAAGACATCATCGAGGAGGTCAACTCCGAACAAGAGAAGCTAAAAATGCTCGCAGAACAGTTCCCCCTAGGTCTACACTCTGCTTTTGGTTCAGACATCATAGCAGATCTTGAAAATATAATGATTCGAGCATGGCGCGCAACGCTCCTTATGGACTCCTTTGATATGGAAGAGGAGTTCAAGCGCGAAAAATACTCTCCAAATAGATCTACACTCAAAGACATCTGCCAACAACTCCATATAAATACGAATATCCTAACTCCTCCATGGGTGACTAGACCGGCATCTCAAAGAGCGACCAGCAGCTCAACACCTCGAAGAGCAACTAGCCCGACACCTCAAACTTCTTTTACCAAGTCAGAGTCTGAACGAGATTCAAAAGAGCGAGAGAAGAGACTTGATAAACGAATGAAAGCTTTCGGATATGCCATAATATTTGTGGTCTGTGGCACTATACCTTCGATTATGGTTGGACTTATATCCGACCATTCTAATGATAACTCAGGCACTATTACCTTGTCCCTCATATTTCTATGTGCCATCATAGGAGCTTTTGTTGGGTGGAATAAAGGAAATTAACCAGAAACATATAATATGAAGCGACGTATACTATATTATCTAACCATTGCGATGGGGAGCTTTCTATTGATGAGCTTTGCACCAATCGCAGAGAACTACAATAGTGAGAGAGCCACAGAGGCTCAGCGTAGTGAGCAGACTAGCGACTCCCTATCTGTCATTACAGAGCTGACGCATCGATGCACAGTGCTCGAAGCCCAGCACGCCAAGCTACGAAGGCAACTAACGACGACTGAAAAGCATATGACAGACCTTGCGACTCTGTCACAAACTCTACTCAACACTACGACCGCACAGCGGGCTACCATAGACAGTCTGAGAGCAACCTGCAATAGTCTAGAAGTGCAGCTCCAGCAAGACGGAGCGCAGGTGACACAAAAGATGGAGGAGGTAGACCGCAGCATAAATAGCAACAAGGCACTCCTACATCAACGCTCTCTGTGGGGCATTGTAATTGCCATAGTGCTAATAGGTGCTGTCGTGGGGATCGCCTACTGGCTAGCCAGAAGGGTGAAGCGTAGTAGCTCATCTATCGAGGAGATCCGTAAGGCGCAGCACGCCGTGGAGGCTGCACAGCAGCGGATGGCCGAGGAGTCTGTCAAGCTTGACAACCAGTTACTCCAGCTGGTCGAGAAGCAACTAGAGACGACAGCCTCAGGAGTAGCGGGATCTGGAGAGCCTGACCACTCGCTAGTCGTCAAGCTCGCAGATGAGATAGCGCGTATAGAGACAAACCTCTCTAAGATGGACAAGTCTGTCAGAGGTTACAAGCAACTCGTACAGGCTAAGGACCGAATGATAAACAATGTACGTGCTAACGGCTACGAGATCATTAGCTTGATAGGACAAGAGTACAACGACGGTATGCAGTTTAAGGCGCGCATGGTGCCAGACGACACGCTACCCGAGGGTAAGCGCATCATAACGGGTATGATCAAGATGCTCGTCAACTACAACGGCAAGATGATACAGCCTGCCGAGATAGTGGTAAGTCAAAACATATAACACGATATAGCTATGGCCAGAATTAAGATTGACTACGGTATAGACTTGGGGACGACAAACTCCGCCATCGCTCGCATGGAGGGCGGCGAGTCTGTCATCAAGCAGACCAAGACCTTGATGGATACCCTGCCATCATGTGTCTACTTCTCCAAAAACAAGCGTGGAGAGTGTGCTCTACGCATCGGACTAAAGGCAAAAGATGCAGTCTACTCAGACGCCATTATGGCACTCAGCAAAGATGAGCCTCCCAAGGAGTTTGGCTACCTAGAGTTCAAGCGGGAGATGGGGTCGGATAAGCAGTACTCCAACGAGAACATGACAAAAGCTTTCTACACACCAGAAGAGCTATCGGCCGAGGTACTCAAGGAGTTGAAAAGCCTTATCACAGACGAGACAGTAAATGCGATCGTAATCACAGTTCCGGCCATGTTTACCGCAGTCCAAAAGGACGCAACGATGAGAGCAGCTCATCTAGCGGGCTTCAATAAGTGCGTATTGCTACAAGAGCCTATAGCAGCTTGTATGGCGTATGGGCTATCTAATGAGAAGAAAGACGGCAAGTGGCTAGTCTTCGATTTCGGCGGTGGAACTTTTGACGCAGCTCTTGTCAAGGTAGAGGATGGCATCCTCACAGTGTTTGACACTGAGGGAGACAACTACCTAGGAGGCAAGAACCTCGATGAGATTGTAGTGAACGAGATCTTAATCCCCTCCCTTAAAGAGGAGTATGCACTCGACTCTTACGAGCGTGTACCTTGGAAAAAGAAGGCTTTAGCCGATGCACTCAAGGGACCGGCCGAGGAGATGCGTATCGCATTGTCCTTTGCAGACAGTACGGACTACTCTACCTATGACCGCAACCTCAACCTCGGGGTAGATGACAATGGAGAGGAGATCGACCTGGAGATAACCTTGACAAAGGATGAGCTACTTAACGCCATAGAGGGGCAATACCATAAGGCCATCGACATCTGCAAGGATCTACTAACCAGAAACGGCTTGACAGGAGCAGATCTCACCTCGCTGATCCTAGTAGGAGGGCCTACCTACTCGCCCATCATACGCGAGATGCTCAGGGAGGAGATCACTCCTCACGTAGACACAAGCATCAACCCGATGACTGCCGTAGCTCGCGGAGCTGCGCTCTTTGCCTCTACAATAGATTCAGAGGTCAATGCCGATGAGGTCAGGCGAGAGGCCAAGGCGGAGGTGACCTTCCTTGAGGTAGGCTATGAGTCTACTTCTGTTGAAGACTCAGAGTGGGTGACTATCACGATTGATAAGGGTAAGAGTGGTGCAAACGCCCCATCTGAGCTACTAGTAGAGTTAGAGCGTGCAGATGGAGCTTGGCGCAGTGACAAGACGAGCGTCAATGAAAAGGGAAACATCTTTCAGGCTTTTCTGCTAGAGGGTGTAGCAAACACCTTTCATATAAACGCTTTCGACCATCAAGGCAACAAGGTAGAGGTCTTTCCCGCAGAGTTTACCATTATCCAAGGTGTCAAGGTCGGAGCAGCTCCACTACCTTACAATATCGGCATCTCGGTCTATAATGACATTAAGAAGCGTGGCGTATTTACCCAAGTCAAGGGCTTGGAAAAGAATAAGTCACTCCCTGCCGTGGGCGTAGTCCTCGGTCGCAAGACGACACAAGCTTTGCGTCCTGGTGTCGCTGAGGATGTCCTATCTATCCCAGTCTATCAGGCCGCAGGTCTAGAGGCTGAGGGCAAGACCGCTGCGCTAAACTCCCACATAGCAAACGTAGTCGTCACTGGCGAGGAGGTACAGCAACTTATCCCCGAGCAGTCTAGTGTGGAGGTCACACTCCACGTAGACTCCTCAGAGATGATGACTATGGAGGTGTACTTCCCCACAGTAGACTTTACGGTGAAGAAAGAGCTAAACCTCGGTAAGCGTGAGTCTGCGACAGAAGCTATCCAGTGGGTTAAGGATGAGATACATACGGCTGAGCGAGCCCTCTCCGAGCTCAAAGACTCTGGACTCTCTGTAGATGAGCTAGAGAAGGAGCTTAGCTCCGTAAAAGAGCTACTCGCCAATGGACAAGACCCGATGCGCACACTCTCTAATCTGAAAGAGCTACTCCGCAAGATTGAGAACCTAGAGGATAGCTCCGAGTGGGATCGTATCGAGAAGGAACTACGCACAGAGTTTGAGCGCCTAGAGGTGGCTCAGAGCGAACTAGGCGACGAAAAGTCTGGAGAGGTCGTCAAAGAGCTACATCGTCAGGTGGACAATGTGATACGCACCCAAGACGTAGCTCTAGGGCGCAGTGTCTTAGAGCAAGTCGTGCGGCTCTTTGTTCATCTCACGATGGTCTATCAGTGTATGGCTATCATCAAGGATTGTGAGGCACGCTTTGATCAGATAGCGTGGCGAGATAGGTCACGAGCTCGTCAGCTCATCAACCAAGGCCTCAGCGAGATGAATGACCAGCCCTCTACAGAGCGACTACACCCGATCGCCGTCTCACTAATCAACCTGATGCCTAGCGAGGAGGCTACTAATGCTGGAGGACTGCTCAAGTAAAGCGTCCCGAAGCCTAACCCTAGTGACAAGAGAATTATGCACTTCAAGGCAAAGGAGCTGATTGCCCACTACACCGTATTGTTTCCGCATAAGCAAGGAGCTTATGCGGAAACTTACCGAGTCAAAGACGAGCATGGCAAGACGGGCTTCCTAAAACTAATCGACTGCTCAAAGCTCACAAGAAGGCAACTAGACGACAGCGGGCGTGTCGTAGAGGTAGAGATCTGCAAAGGCTTACAGCATCACAACCTCTGCACTTGCCGTGAGACTGGAGAGTTGCTCATAGATGGGCGACAGTTCGTTTGGTTTGTCACAGAGTTCGTGAGTGGAGAGACTTTGTCAGATCGGATGATACGAGAGGAGGACTTCAGTGTATATGCTATCAAGAGCATTGCCTTGGGGGTGCTCTCAGCTCTCGCCTACCTACATAGTCAGCCCCTCCCCATCATTCATAATGAAGTGACTACGCAAAATGTCCTTCTCAACCTCTTGGGAGATCTAAGTGACTTGAAGCTGATCGACTTCGGTCAAGCCTGCTACCTCAATCAGTCTCTCGGAGTGCCCAGAGTGAAAGGGCAGAACCTCTTTTACCTTGCGCCAGAGCGTTTTTCAGGAGTTTGTTCTGTACAGTCAGATCTCTACGCTGTCGGAGCTATGGCTTACCACCTTTTATATAGACAGCTCCCGTGGTTTGTCGATGTCTCTAGGCTTAGTGACGCCAGTGCTGTAGAGAGCTTACTAGAAGAGCGACACAAGCCTCTAGAGCTGCCCAAGATAGAGAAGTATGAGCTTGACGAGCAGTTTGTCAACGTAATAGCCAAAGCACTAAGCTATGACGCTGAGGATCGATTCCAAACGGCAGAAGAGTTTGCGAGAGCCATCGAAGGTAAGGTAAAAGTCGAGCCTTCTATCCAGCGACTACAACGATCTCAGCCTGACGAGGCATCAAGACGATCTACTAAGCCTATGCAAGCTAAGGGACTAGGCTTTGCAGCGATAGCAGGGATGGAGGAGCTCAAACGACAGATGCTAGAAGAGGTCATAGAGCCACTACACAATCCTGAGAAGTACCACCGCTATGGCGTAACAATACCCAACGGCATGCTTCTCTATGGGCCTCCTGGCTGTGGCAAGACTTTCTTTGCCAAGCACTTTGCCGAGGAGGTCGGCTTTAACTTTAAGTTTATCACGCCAGCCTCCCTAAAGAGTAAGTATGTCAATGCGACACAGGAAAATATAGCAGCCCTATTCAAAGAAGCTATAGAGCAAGCCCCCACGATCATCTTCATCGATGAGATGAATGAGCTAGTCCCCAATCGAGACAATGCCGATGTGCATGAGATGTCTCGAAGTGCAGTCAATGAGATGCTAGCTCAGATGGATCAAACAGGAGAGAAGGGCGTATTTGTGATCGGTGCTACCAACTATCCCAACATGATAGACCCCGCCATACTACGCGCAGGGCGACTAGACAAGAAGTATTATATAGGAGTACCCGACCAAGCCGCTAGGAGTGCACTGTTTAAGCTTTATCTAGAGAATCGCCCCTACGACTTCGGGCTTGATTACGAGCATCTTGCTAGACTCACCGGGGGGTACGTCTCTGCTGACATCCAGATGATTGTCAATGATGCCTCAAGAGAAGCCCTACACCAAGAGAGCAAGATTACGATGCAAATACTAGAGTCTACGATTGCCCACACCAAGCCCTCTCTCAGCGAACAAGAGCTGAAGAAGTATGAGCAGATCCGAGCTGAAATGGATCGAGAGCTACCCCAACAACGAAGTAGACCACGCATAGGATTTAAGGACTAAGCAGTAAATAACAACTATGACACTAGCAGAACTATACTTAAAGACCATCTTCAGCTGCATAGCCTGCGATGGTGAGATAGCACCCGAAGAGATTCAGATGGTTAGAGACATGTCACAGGTCGAAGATCTCTTCCAGGGTCTAGATATAGAGAAGATCCTGAACGGCTGGATTGCAGACATCAATGAGATAGGAGGTGCCTTCCTCCAGAGATTTCTCAAAGAGATTGACACCGTAGCGATGAGCGATGACGAGCAGTTGACACTGGTCACTCTCGCCTTCAAGGCTATTGATGCGGACAACGTCACTGAGTATGCTGAGATCAAGTTCTTCAAAAAGATCCGCAAACATCTATCTATCAGCGATGAGCAGATCTTAGCAGCATATCCCGACAAGGAGATCTTTTTACTACAAGACTTCAATGAGCCAGAAGACCTAGACTGGGATACCAATACGCACTTTGACCTCATAAACATCGAAGCACTAGAACAGTGCGATTAAAGCACTGATTGACTTATCCAATAAGTTCTTCCGACTACAATCTAATGAATCAACTTTTTATATTCAACTAAATGGAAACAAACAACAATGTGAAAGGACTGCCTATGACCTTTAGCTCTAAAGATCATATAAGGTTTCAGAACGGACTACAAGTAGCTGGCCCTCATGGTGGCATTGTACATCGACTGATTAAAGTCGACCTCAACGAAGATGGTTGTGAAGGCTATCAGCTTGAAAAAGGCGATGGCTATATCGTAACCATCTACAACATGGATGGAGCACATCCACTATGGGGCGGTAATCTACAGATGACACCTAAGCCAATGCGAATTGTCGAGATATCTCCAAACTCTATCACTTTAAGAGGATACCCCGTACTAGCACAGTCTCCTATTGGCTGGATGGAGTTTCCCGGACAAGATTATGGGCTAAGCATTTACTTTGAGGACTCCGTCGTCTCAAAATGTGTCTTACACCTACATGACAGAGGAGTTGATATAGAATACTTCTAGTAACTCCTCTTATTAATCACGATAACACTATACATTCACCTTCAATAAACAAGCTTATGAAACTAAATGAACAAGAACTATGTGCCGTCATCAAGATGGCCAAAGCTATGACTATGGCAGATGGGTCTATAGACCTTTCAGAAGTCAAAGTGTTGCGCAAAGAGCTAATGAGACTCGGAGTGCCAGACTCTAATGTAGAGTCTGTACTTGAAAAAGCAGATGTTCTAACTCCGGCAGGAGCTTTATTCAGCATAGCTGCAATGGACGAGGAGAAAAAGCGCTATGTAGCGGCTCTATTAGGAACTATCTTAATCATCGATGGAGATGTAGACGATGATGAGTTAAAGCTATGGAGATTCACGTCTGAAATCTGCAGTTTACCCACGATGTCCATAGGTGAAGCTGTCCTTTATCTAGATAATTGGGCATAATCGAGTAGGTCGGGAAACGAAAGTTTTCTGACCTACTTTCGTTTCCTTTCCTC
>NZ_CABUAN010000050.1 GCF_902489635.1 uncultured Porphyromonas sp.
AAGTTTCATTTGATTCCTCCGAGGAATTTTTTCTTTCCTACCTGGGAAATAAAAATTCTCCACGTGGAAATTTCGAAATATCCACGTGGAAATCACTTTTCTCCGACATAGCGTCGTTTTGATATGTAGTCAGTTCTAAATTATTGTAACAAGCCAGCATTGAATTTGCCTTGGGGTGTCGAAGGGAGTGAGGTGGTGCATCACCTATTTTTGTACCTTTGTGCTACTCACTACAATAAAAAAGAAGCGGCCTCCGCTATGAGAGACCGCCAGCTTGTTATTTTCACTATGACTGATCAGGAGATTATAGTACACGACAAGACCTTTGTACCATACATCAAGGGAGAGCAGCTGCGTGCAGCCTCACGGCGACTAGCGGAGCAGATACGCCAAGACACAGAGGGACGTGATCCACTCTTCGTCTGCATTATGAACGGCTCCTTCATGTTTGCCGCAGAGCTACTGCAGGCGATCAACACCTCTGCGGAGGTTGCCTTCGCACGTTACTCCAGCTACTCTGGCATGGGGAGCACTTACCAGCTTAAGGAGGTGATGCCCGTGACAGCACCGCTAGCGGGTCGCATGGTCATCGTCATAGAGGATCTGATCGACACGGGCTTTACGATGATGAAGCTCAAGGAGAAGTTTCTTGCCGACGGTGCTGCTGAGGTACGCATAGCCACTATGCTACTCAAGCCCGAGGCGCTCCAGTGTCCTATCCATGCCGACTATGTGGGGATGGAGATCCACAACAGCTTCATCGTCGGACACGGCCTCGACTACAACGAGCTGGGGCGTATGCTCGATGACATCTATATACTTAAAGAGTAATCATACAGGAATAATCATACGGTCCACAGAGACCATCTAAACCAAGTTCTATCTAAAAGCAATGATCCACGTAATAATCTTCGGCGCACCAGGTGCTGGCAAGGGTACACAGAGCCAATTCATCGAGCAGCATTACCACCTAGAGCATATCTCTACAGGCGATCTACTCCGACAGGAGATCGCTCGCCAGTCTCCTCTGGGCAAGCGCGTACAGAGTATCATCTCCCAGGGGCATCTAGTAGATGACGACACGATTATCGACCTTATAGCCAATGAGCTGCACCACCTGCCCGAGGGCATAGAGGGAGTTATCTTCGATGGCTTCCCCCGTACGGTAGCACAGGCTGAGGCACTCGATGCACTCCTAGAGAAGGATAAGACGAGCGTGGATTGCTTGATCGAGCTCAAGGTGCCCGAAGAGGAGCTACGTACACGACTACTCAATCGTGCTAAGATCGAGGGGCGTGCCGATGACACACCCGAGGTGATTGCTGACCGCATACGCGTCTACAATGAGCGCACACTCCCGATCGTAGACTACTACCACCGCAAGGGGGTACACTACGAGGTGCCTGGCGCCGGCTCCATAGAGGAGATCACGGAGGCTATCTTCGTATCGATAGACAAGAGCTTACAGCACAACAAGTAAACCAATGGCAGGTGAGAGCAACTTTGTAGACTACGTCAAGATCTATCTCCGCTCGGGCAAGGGCGGGAGAGGATCGGCACACTTTCGTCGTGAGAAGTACATCCCCAAGGGTGGTCCCGACGGAGGTGACGGTGGTTGTGGCGGTAGCATTTATATAGAGGCCAACCAAAACTACTGGACGCTCCTACACCTGCGCTACAATCGTCATATCATCGCCGAGAGTGGCGAGGCGGGCGGTGCTAAGCTTCAGACGGGCGCCGATGCGCCAGACATTGTGATCGAGGTGCCTTGCGGGACGAGCGTACATGACGCCACGACGGGTGAGTTTATCCTAGATGTGTCGCAGCATGGTGAGCGGCACCTCCTCCTCCCTGGCGGACGTGGAGGCAAGGGTAATAACTTCTTCAAGACCTCGACAAATCAAGCACCCCGCTACGCACAGCCTGGCGAACCAAGTCAGGAGCGTCTCGTGGTGCTGCAGCTCAAGACGTTGGCCGATGTGGGGTTGGTCGGGCTACCCAATGCGGGTAAGTCGACGCTCCTAGCAGCACTCTCAGCTGCGAAGCCTAAAATTGCGGACTATCCCTTCACCACGCTACAACCGAACCTAGGGATGGTCTCCTATCGTGACAACCGTTCCTTCGTCATGGCGGACATTCCTGGCATCATCGAGGGTGCCGCCGAGGGTAAGGGGCTGGGGCTTCGCTTCCTCAGACACATCGAGCGCAACTCGATCCTGCTCTTTATGGTGCCTATCGACAGCCCCGACATCATCGCCGAGTATCGGATGCTATGCCGTGAGCTGGAGGAGTACAACCCAGGACTAGTCGACAAGCGACACATTCTAGCGATCACCAAGATAGACATGGCAGACAGCGAGCTTATCGATCTGGTCTCGGAGACGCTCCCCGAGGATGTACCGACGATCTTTATCTCTGCCGTGGCACAGCGAGGACTGACCGAGCTGAAGGATCTGATATGGCGAGAGATCAATGCCCCCTCGCTACATGACCCGAACGAGATCCTGCGCCAACCACTCAACGACCGCACGACACAAGAGGACGATGATCCTGATAACCCGCTACCGAAGCTGAAAGTAGAGGAGGATCACGACCTCATAGATGACATCATCTGGGAGGAGTAACTGCCTACTAAGGATGATGGTCACAACACTTTATCTTATAACTACTAACCTAGCATATATTCTATGAACTATCATCAATACAGTACCCCTGAGCTAGTCACGACGCAGCTCGCACAGTTTATCGCTGAAGCCGTTGAGGCGACCGAAGGCGACTTTCATCTAGCGCTCTCACTAGAGGAGCATGCGGAGATCTTAGCCAAGGCACTCACCTCAGAGCCTTGGCGCAGTCGTATCGACTGGAAGCGGGTACACTTCTACCTCCTTCACGAGCAGCTGGGCGAAGCCGATCTAGCGCATCGCACGCTGCTACAGCGTCTGCTCTTCGATCCGCTACAGATCCCCGCGGAGCATATCCACGCTGTGGAGGAGGCTGCACAAGAGCCCGCACAGGCTGCGACCGCTCTGCAGCAGCATGTAGCGGAGCGTGTAAGCCATCTAGACGGTCGTCCGCAGTTTGACCTAGCCCTCCTCGAGATGGGTGTGGATGGTCACCTCGCTGGGGTCTATCCCGACCAGGTGGAGCTGTATATCTCAGATGACGTCTTCGCGCCTAACGAGATGACCACCGAGCAGGGCAAGCAGCGTCAGCTGGTTACCATCACGCTCGAGGCACTCGAAGAGTCTAAGCGACTGGTCTTCCTTGCACTCGGACAGGATGTGCGCCACGCTGTGGGACACATTATCAATCTACTCCCCGAGGCGAAGGCTTATCCCGCCAACTTCCTTGCGGCAAAGATCCCCTGGGTACATCTCTTTGCCGATGATCAGGCGATGCGTGAGAAGTCGTATGCGATCTATTAGCCCTCTGTATGAAAGAGTTTATCAAGACTTCTCAATCGAGTGAGCGCACGATCCTCGTGGGGCTCATTACTCCCGACGTGTCGGAGACGCAGGCGGAGGAGTATCTTGATGAGCTAGCCTTTCTCTCAGAGACTGCGGGTGCAGAGCCTGTGGCGCGCTTCTTACAGCGTCTTGACACGCCGCACCCCGCCACCTTTGTGGGCAAAGGCAAGCTCGACGAGATCGCCGAGTATGTCTCTGCCCATGAAGTGGGGCTGGCCATCTTTGACGATGAGCTGGCTCCCAATCAGCTGCGCAACATAGAGCGACAACTAGGCATACGCATCCTCGACCGCACCTCGCTCATCCTCGACATCTTTGCCACGCGAGCACAGACGGCTCACGCCAAGACGCAGGTAGAGATGGCGCAGTACCAATACATGCTCCCGCGTCTGACCCGACTGTGGACGCACCTCGAGCGGCAGCGTGGTGGTAACATCGGACTACGTGGCCCGGGTGAGACGCAGCTAGAGACCGACCGACGGATCATCCTGCGCAAGATCTCACAGCTCAAGGAGCAGCTCAAGAAGATCGACAAGCAGAAGAGCGTACAGCGACAGAACCGTGGCAAGATGGTGCGTGTCGCCCTCGTTGGCTATACCAATGTGGGTAAGTCTACGTTGATGAATGTCCTCGCTAAGAGCGACATCTTTGCCGAAAACAAGCTCTTTGCGACGCTCGACACGACCGTTCGCAAGGTTGTTTTGGGAAACCTCCCCTTCCTTCTAGCCGACACGGTGGGCTTCATACGCAAGCTCCCGACACAGCTGGTAGAGTCGTTCAAGAGTACCCTCGACGAGGTACGCGAGTCAGACCTCATCCTGCACGTTGTAGACATCTCGCACCCGGAGTTCGAAGATCAGATAGCGGTAGTCACCGAGACACTCCGAGAGATTGACGCTCTGGGCGACAAACCTCAGATACTTGTCTTCAACAAGATCGATGCTTACCAGCATATTCCCAAAGATCCTGACGATCTGACACCCGCGACCAAGCTCAACCGCACACGGGAGGAGCTGGAGAAGAGCTGGATGGCGCGCATGGGCAACGACTGTACCTTCATCTCGGCACGTACAGGCGAGGGGATGGACGAGCTGCGACGGCTCCTCTACGAGCGTGTCAAGGAGATCCACATACAGCGCTACCCCTACAACGACTTCCTCTACCAGGACTATAGCGATCTGATGGACGATGGCGCAGAGTAACCAGCTCACACGATGGCAGCGACTACGGCTTCGGCTGATGCGCTCTACATTGCGGGGCTTGGCACGCTTGCCCCGCTCTTTTGTTGATCGCGTACTAGTCCCTACCCTCGACTGGCTGCTCTATCATCTCTTTAAGTACCGACGTCAGGTGGTAGAGGAAAACATTCGCCTCACCCTCACACATCTCTCGCCTGCTGAGCAAAAGGAGGTCGGCAGAAGCTTTTACCATCATCTTGCGGAGCTCATGCTTCACGAGGCGCACTACGCTTACGGCTCAGACGAGCAGGTGCGCCAGCTCTTTCGTCTCGAGCAGACGGAGCTACTGGATCAGCTCTACGAGGCGGGACATAGACAGCTCTTCGTCCTCTTGGGGCACATTGGTCCTTGGGAGCTGATGGGTTCCTCGGCACTACACCTAGACCAGAGTCGCTATCAGCTGCATGTCATCTACAAGCGACTGCACAATCCCGTCGCCGATCAGCTCACCCATGAGATGCGGGAGCAGCACTACGCCCAGTGCATTGAGATGATGCAGCTGGCTCGTACGATGGTGCGTCATCGCAGCGAACAGACCGATGAGCGTATGCAGATCTACTGCCTACTAGCCGACCAATCGCCTGACTACGAGCAGGTGCGCTATGCTACGTCGCTCTTCGGGCGTACCACACCCTTTGTCACAGGGTGGAGTCACCTAGCCATCAAGCTGCAGATACCGATCCTCTTCTATGAGATACGTCATGACGACCAGGCTAAGCAATGGGTCGGCACCTTCCGGCTGCTCTGTGAGCATCCGACCGACAAGCTACAGCATCAGCTCGTCGACGACTATGTGACACTGCTAGAGGAAAACATTCGCCTAGCACCCCACCGCTGGCTCTGGAGCCACAAGCGCTGGCGCTTTGATCCGCACGACTTCCCGCAGATGGTCTACTCACCACGATGCGACGACTTATCATTATAGTACGCTGATGCCTTCACACACCGCCATCGCCAGAGAGTGCGCTCTCGCCAGTCGCCTGGCACGCTTTGCCTCTCGCTACTTCCTGCTGATCGTCGTAGCGGTAGCCCTTGTCGTCGCCCTCGTCGTCGCCCTCACGGGAGCTTATCCTCACCGCACGCCCGAGACGCTACTGGCTCGAGACATACTGACCTACCAGCCCCTACTGCTGACGGTCGCTGTGATCCTCTCCATTGGCGCAGTACTATTGCCGTGGTTTGTGGCAAAAGGGGAGACCCGTGCTGCTGGAGCAAAGCTCGACTATCGGCATCACTTCGTTCCCCTCCTCTGCTTTGGCTTAGGCTATGCCAATCTATTGCTCGGGGTGGTCGATAGCTACCTCGGACTGCAGACGCTCTTCCTCATCGGGATGATCGTGGACAACCGCTGGGAGGAGCGAGCGAGCCTCTGTCGTCCACTCCGCCAGCGCATTGTCTTTCCCTTGGCTCTCACGGCTATGCTCTATATCCTCTATACAGTGGTCGTTGCCGTTGGCTGGTCCGCAAATAAAGAGATTGCGCTCGACTATTGGAGCCGCGAAATCTGGCTACTTGCGATCCCCCTCTACTTCCTCATATATAGTGGTCCGTCGGAGCGTCTCACGCAGAGCTTTTGGCAAGTAGCTCTGCGCATCGCATGGGTCTACTTGGTCGTCTTCCTCATCTTCTATTACAGCGTCCTGATCAGCTGTGGCACCAGTCCGCTCATCACGCTCACACTCAACAAGGGCTACCTCAACGAGGCGGGCTTCGTTACCGATAGCTCCCACATGCTGATGCCTTTTACCTTCACGCACTACACCTATCTAGGCGTTTACCTGCTGATCCCCGTCGTGATGAGTATCTGTAGTCGTGAGCGCACTCTGCGCCTCCACGCCTACGCTGTGCTACTCGCCATCGTCCTCTACGGCTATGCCCTGCAAGCGCGCTACCTGCTACTCATGGCTGTCGCTGTCGGTGGGTATGCGCTCCTTTATCAGATCACAGCACGGATACAAGGAGTCAAGCATACGGGTCGCCTGGCTGCTTACGTCATACTCTCGGGAGCTCTCCTCCTGACGCTCGTCTACACCACTTCACCCTATCTCATGCATGGCTATCTCGATGGCACGGTACGCAACGATGCGCTACTGGTTAGTTATCAAGCAGCGCATGAGGTACCCATACTGATCGGCGGTGGACTAGACTACGCCTACACGCTACTGCAGACGCTACCCTTCGGGACTGCTGAAGAGCCACATCTCTTCCACTTTCATAATCAATATATGCAGACGCTCGTGCAGAGTGGCATCATCGGACTCTTGCTCTGGCTCTCGCTCCTCGGCTCCATGCTCTGGATAGCTCGTAAGCGACACCATAGTGCCCTCATCGTTGTGATCTCGCTCTGGATCATCCTCTGCAATGTAGACCTCGTCAGCTACCTCCCCGAGTACCTCATCGGGATGCTCTTTCTCCTCTGCCTGGCACTCTCCTCAGATGTCTCTCTTGAGAAAAGCGTAAAGACGATCCCTATATGTGAGTAAAATATGTATCTTTGTGGGTGAGGTCAGGTGGTGACACATCAAGCCTTGTAGGTAAAACAACAGATACACTAGATATGGCAACAAAGAAAAAGATTCAGTTTAGCCTCGTATACAGAGATATGTGGCAATCCTCAGGCAAGTTCCAGCCACGCGCTGAGCAACTAGCAGCGATCGCACCGCTCATCATCGAGATGGGTTGCTTCGCTCGTGTCGAGACGAATGGTGGAGCCTTCGAGCAGGTCAAGCTACTCGCTGGCGAAAACCCTAATGACGCTGTACGCGCCTTCACCAAGCCGCTCAACGAGGCGGGCATCAAGACACACATGCTAGACCGTGGTCTCAACGGACTACGCATGTACCCCGTACCGGCCGACGTCCGCAAGATGATGTACCGTGTCAAGCATGCGCAGGGGGTAGACATCACACGTATCTTCGACGGTCTCAACGACCCGCGCAACATCATCCCCTCCATACATTATGCCAAGGAGGCGGGCATGACCGCTCAGGCGACACTCTGTATCACCTACTCACCGATACATACGATCGAGTACTACTCTACGCTAGCCGACAAGCTCATCGAGGCTGGCGCTGACGAGATCTGTCTCAAGGATATGGCCGGCATCGGTCGTCCACACTTCCTCGGGCAGCTCGTCAAGTCGATCAAGTCTAAGCACCCCGACACGATCATTCAGTATCACGGACACTCGGGCCCAGGCTTTTCTGTAGCCTCTATGCTAGAGGTGTGCGAAAACGGCGCTGACATCATAGACGTTGCCATGGAGCCTATCTCTTGGGGTAAGATCCACCCCGACGTGATCACTATCCGTGAGATGCTCTACGATGCGGGCTTTGATGTACCTGAGATCAATATGGACGCCTACATGCGCGCTCGTACTATGACTCAGAGCTTTATCGATGACTTCCTCGGGTACTTTATGGGCTCGACCAATAAGGAGACCTCTTCGCTACTAGTCGGTTGCGGTCTGCCAGGCGGTATGATGGGCTCCATGATGGCCGACCTCAAGGGCGTCCACTCAGGTATCAATATGTACCTGCGCAATCACGACCAGCCTGAGCTATCGATCGATGACCTACTGGTCAAGCTCTTTAATGAGGTCGCTTACGTATGGCCACGTGTCGGTTATCCCCCACTAGTTACCCCCTTCAGCCAGTATGTCAAGAACATCGCTCTGATGAACGTCTACAACATGACGCAGGGCAAGGGACGCTGGCTAGCCATAGACCAGAACATGTGGAATATGATCCTCGGCAAGGCTGGTCGTATCCCGGGCAAGATAGATCCCGAGCTCGTGGCTCTCGCCAAGGAGAAGGGCCTAGAGTTTTCCGATGCTGACCCACAGCAGTTCTACCCCGATGCGCTGGATGAGTTCCGCAAGGAGATGAAGGAAAATGGCTGGGAGTTCGGACCTGACGACGAGGAGCTCTTCGAGCTGGCTATGCACCCCGAGCAGTACAGACGCTACAAGAGCGGCGACCTGCGTCGTGAGTTTGAGGACTCTCTCGCTAAGGCTAAGGCTGATGCACTAGCTAAGAAGGGCTTCGACGAGAGCGACATCAAGAAGGCTATGCGTGCTGGTACGCAGATGATCCCTGCACCAACGACCGGTACCGTCCTCTGGGAGGTCGATCCGACCGAAGGCTCGATGGCTCCAGCCACTGGCACGGAGTATGTCACGGGTCAGCCTTTCTGCTACATCGAGACTCCATTTGGTCAGATAGAGCGTGTCAATACGAACTTCACGGGCAAGCTCATCGAGGTTTGTGTAGGTCAAGGTCAGACCGTCCGCAAGGGCGACGAGCTAGCCTACATCAAGCCAGCCGAAAAGGAGGAGCACTACCCCGACTATCAGCCCCCGATCAAGCGTATCGAGGAGGAGGCTACGACACGTCAGCGTGAGCGTCGTCCTCTAGGGCGCTAAGGCGTACAGGTCCGCCCCTACACAAATGGGGTCTCACGTTGAAATCAACATTTGACACAGTTCTCTAGGACGGACTATTCGTTGGCTCCGACCATTCCGACACTTCCAATCTCTCCGAGAAAATACAGAAGCAGGCTCCCTGGTACCATACCAGAGAGCCTGCCTTTGTATTTACCGTCTAGCTCTACCCTGAGAGCTAGTAGAGGTTTAGGTCGCTATGTTAGAAGCGATAACCTAGACCTACGTAGAAGTTCATATTGTTGACCTTCACCTCATCAAAAGCGGAGGTATTGAGTAGACCATACTCGAAGCCTAGGTTGACACCAAACTGACGATACTCGAAGGCAGCCTGCATGCCGACACCTAGGTCGAAGGGCTTAAGGATCTTAGGATCTGTCTTGTATGGGTTGTTGTCACCCTTGTTGACAGCATCATCAGACGCCTTGGCAAGCTCTCTAGCCGCATCAGCTATCTTACCTTCTCCGGTTACCCTGGTCTTCTGAGAGACTTTTCCTAGGAATCCGTAAGAGAACCAAGGACCAGCCTGGATAGAAACCGCCATGTTGGGAGCGACAGCTACGCGGTATCCTACATGTACAGGGATCTCTACGTTGTGCAGCCATGTAGAGGAGACAACCTTCATAGCGTAGTCCGTCGTCTTGGGGAGCTCGACCGTAGCCTTAGCACCACGGCTGAGGAAGTAGAGCCCAGGATTAATGTAAAAGCCATCTGTGATGCCAAACTCGACACCACCACCAATGCGGTAGCCGGTGAGTATGTCTCCATCATTCGTTTCTCCATTCGCCTTGCCAGTCATGTTGGAGAAGTTAGCGCCAGCCTCCACCTTGATCGTGGGGCGCATCTGAGCTGTTGCGAGCGTAGTAGCTGCAAGCAGTGTGATGAGTGATAGAATTACTTTCTTCATAGTAAAATAGGGGTTGTGTGATACAAAAGGGCGACCCGCTCACAAGTTGAGTAGGTCGCCCCATAAGCTTCATTAGAGAAGTCGATTTAGGTCGCTATGATTAGAAGCGATAGCCTAGACCTACGTAGAAGTTCATGTTGTTGACCTTCACGTTCTCAACAGCGGATGTGTTGAGTAGGCCATACTCAAAGCCTAGGTTAACGCCAAACTGACGATACTCGAAGGCAGCCTGCATACCTACACCTAGGTCGAAGGGCTTGAGGCTCTGCTTAACAGCTTTGCCATCCTTGTATGGGTTGTTGTCACCCTTGTTGAGCTCGTCAACGATCTTCTTTGCAGCATCAGCAGCGAGACCATCTCCGGTTGCCTTGTAAACTCTCTTACCGAGGAATCCGTAAGAGAACCAAGGACCAGCCTGGATAGAGACCGCCATGTCGGGAGCGATACCTGCGCGATATCCTACGTGTACAGGGACCTCGACGTTGTGTAGCCAAAGAGTTGCATCAGCCTTAGCACCTAGCAGCTCTATAGCCTCGGTCTTAGCACCGCGGCTGAGGAAGTATACGCCAGGATTGACGTAGAAGCCATCAGCAAAGCCGAACTCAGCACCGACACCAGCGCGATAGCCGATCATCATCTTACCATCGGTTGACTTGTCGTCGACCTTGGTCGTCTGGTTAGCGAAGTTAGCACCAGCCTCTACCTTGATAGTGGGGCGCATCTGAGCTGTTGCGAGCGTAGTAGCTGCGAGCAGCGTGACGAGTGATAGAATTACTTTCTTCATTGTTAGTTGATTATAGGATTGTTAATTAGTTATGAGTCTTTCTAAAGTTGCTTCTCCTAATAATCGCCAAATACGCTTATCTAGTGATTTAGAAGCATCCTTACGGGAGCAAATATACGGAAAAAACATTACAGCGCAAGTTACACCCTATATTTCGCCAGGGCTGATGCATTATAATCGCTCTATCAGGAACTACACATGAGCAATAAGCGAGGCATAGATGAGGGCACTATATATAATAATGTGTCAGCCATGGATTGGCTGTTAGCTATTGGCTGTTAGCTATCGAAACCATCGGAGCTATCATAGTGATCGGATCTCTAACTTCTAACCTCTAATCTCTAATTACATATCTTTACGGGGAAATTCGTCCGATTCCTTCCTTTCTCGAATATCCACGTGGGAAATCTCAAATCTCCACGTGGATATTTTTTATTTTCCACGTGGGCGTCATTCATTTCCTCCGAAGTTTCATTTGATTCCTCCGAAGAATTTTTTCTTCCCCACGTGGAAAATAAAAATTCTCCACCTGGATATTTCGAAATCTCCACGTGGAAATCACTTTTCCCGACATGGTGCCGTTTTGATATGTAGCCGGATCTAAATTATTGTAGCGCGTCGGCGTTGAATTTGCCCAGCTAGGGCGGATGCATTATAATCGCTCTGTCAGGAGCTGCAGATGACGACAAGCGAGGAGTAGAGAGGGAGATGAGCTCATCGTATATAATGCGTTAGCCCTGTATATTTCGCAAAGCTCACGAGCACTCTCTACTCTCTAACATCGTACCTCTGATTCGACTCTCTCGTAGGGAATCCGAAATATCCACGTGAGAAATAAAAATTCCCCACGTAGGCGAGAAATAAAACTTCGGAAGAATCAAATGAAACTTCGGAGGAATGAAATGAAACTTCCGAAGAATTTTTCCTTTTCCACTTGGGAAATAAAAAATATCCACGTGGGAATTTGATTTCCCACGTGGATAGTATGTCCTCTTCCTGAAAAAAGTACACAGTTGGGAAGGTATTACTGAGATGGTACT
>NZ_CABUAN010000051.1 GCF_902489635.1 uncultured Porphyromonas sp.
GCGTCCGGAGCAGGGCGAGCTCCACTCCAAATTGCATTTTGGAGTGGAAAATACGCCAGCCAACACCTCTGACTGGGAAAATTCAACGCTGGGCAGTTACAACAATTTAGAGTCGGCTACATATCAAAACGGCGTCGTGTCAGGGAAAACTGATTTCCACGTGGATATTTCAAAATCTCCACGTGGAGAATTTTTATTTCCCAGGTAGGAAATAAAAAATTCCTCGGAGGAATCAAATGAAACTTCGGAGGAAATGAATGACGCCCACGTGGAAAATAAAAAATATCCACGTGGGGATTTGAGATTTTCCACGTGGATATTCGAGAAAGGAGGGGATTGGACGAATTTCCCCGTAAAGATATGTAAATAGAGATTAGAGGTTAGAAGTTAGAGATTAGAAGGGGCTTCCCTAGGGTCTCTAGTGCCACTAGGAGCACTAGTACTAGTGACGTTAAAGACGCTAGAGACTTTAACTAGAAGCCTCGCACCTCAGAGACGAGCGTGGAGACCTGTGCTTTGAGTTCGTTGAGAAACTGCCCTGGATCGTACTCCCGACTCTCTATCTGTCGCAGCTTGAGCTCCCAGCGACCCGTCAGCTCGGCACTCTTGAGCAGGGGATCTTGTATCGACTCGATCAGCTGTATGCCGGCCGGTGTGGCGCGTAGCGACTTGCCCTCACGAACTATGTAGCCCCGCTTGAAGAGCGTCTCGATGATAGCTGCGCGTGTGGAGGGGCGACCGATGCCGTTCATCTTAAGCGCATCTCGTAGCTCCTCATCCTCGACACCCTTGCCTGCCGTCTCCATAGCACGTAGGAGCGTTGCCTCCGTGTAGTAGCGGGGTGGCGTAGAGGTGCTCTCACGTATCGATGGCTCGTGCGGTCCCGACTCGCCTTTCTTGAAGGGGGGGAGTGTCTGCTCCTTCTCCTTCTCTTTACCTCCCTCTGTGGTGTCGTCTCCCTCCTTGCCACTGTCGGGCTTGAGTACCTCACGCCATCCCTCCACGAGGATCGTCTTGCCCGAGGCGCGCAGCGGATACTCCTCGACGGTAGCACGTACGGTGGTCGTCGAGACCTTAGCATCGGGGTAGAAGGCGGCTATGTAGCGCAGTGCCACGAGGAGGTAGATCTGCTCCTCATCGGGTGTGAGTCCGCTGCTCAGCTGTCCTGTCGGAATGATCGCATGGTGGTCGGTGATCTTCTTATTGTCAAAGACCTTTTTGCTCTTCTTCAGCGGCTTGCCACTGCTCAGTAGCGGTGCGATGAAGCCCCCGAGAGCCGCATGCCGTGCGATGCCCTGAAGTGTTTCTCCCACCTTAGGGTATTGGTCTTCGGGTAGGAAGGTGGTGTCGACACGTGGGTAGGTGGTCACCTTCTTCTCGTAGAGAGACTGTATGAGTCGGAGCGTTTGCTCAGCCGTGTAGCCAAACTTCTTATTTGCCTCCACCTGTAGCGAGGTGAGGTCGAAGAGTCGTGGCGGGTACTCCGTCGACTTCTTCTGCTCGACCGCCTGCACGATGAGGGGCTCCTTAGCGATTCGCTCGATCAGCTCCTCGACCTGCTGCCGCTCAGCAAAGGTCACCTCGACCTCTTGCGTTGTGTCTGCCCTAAAGAGCGTCCCCCGGTAAGTGGTCTGCATCTCGTAAGTGGTGACTGGTACGAAGCTCTCGATCTCCGCCTGTCTGTCAACGACCAGTGCCAGTGTCGGGGTCTGCACACGACCTACCGAGCGCACGCCTCGCTGCCGACCGCCATAGCGATCTGTGAGGGTGTAGAGGCGTGTCCCGTTGATCCCTAGGAGCCAGTCGCCGATGGCACGCGCCAAGCCAGCGTAGTAGAGCGTGTCTAGCTCTTTGCTGGGGCGCAAGTTGGCAAAGCCCTCGCGGATCGACTGGTCCGTAAGCGAAGAGATCCAGAGACGCTCCACGGGGCAGGTGCAACCCGCTAGTTGGAGCACCCAGCGCTGTATCAGCTCGCCCTCTTGGCCCGCATCGCCGCAGTTGATCACACGCTCAGCTTGCGAGACCAGCTCTTGGATAATGGCAAACTGCCGCTCGATGTGCTCCTCCTGGATCAGCTTGATGCCGAAGCGCTCTGGGATCATCGGCAGCGAAGCGAGTCGCCATCCTTGCCAACTGGTCTGGTAGTCCTCTGGCTCCTTGAGCGTGCAGAGGTGACCATAGGTCCAGGTGACCGCATAGCCATTGCCCTCGATATAGCCCGAGCGAGCCGTAGTGGCTCCGAGTATCTTGGCTATGTCACGCGCTACGGACGGTTTCTCAGCGATGCAGACGATCATAGAGGGTCACTTATTCATTAGTTGTACCAGCTCCCGTCTGCATCAGGTAAGCCTTGATAAAAGCATCTAGATCGCCATCCATGACCCCGTTGACATCGGAAGTCTGATAGTTGGTACGGTGATCCTTGACACGACGATCGTCGAAGACGTAGCTACGTATCTGGGAGCCCCACTCGATCTTCTTCTTATTTGCCTCGACCTCGCTCTGGGCAGCACGACGACGCTCCAGCTCCTTGTCGTAGAGCTGCGAGCGCAGGAGGCGCAGAGCGTTCTCACGATTGTCCATCTGTGAGCGCGTCTCAGTGTTTTCGATCACGATCTCCTCCGTCTCGCCCGTGTCGGGGTCGGTGTACTGGTAGTGTAGGCGTACGCCCGTCTCCACTTTGTTGACATTCTGCCCGCCAGCTCCGCTCGAGCGGAAGGTATCCCACGAGAGCAAGCCGGGGTTCACCTCGACCTCTATCGAGTCGTCTACGAGGGGTACGACAAAGACTGAGGCAAAGGAGGTCATTCGCTTGCCCTGTGCATTATAGGGTGAGACGCGTACGAGGCGGTGCACGCCGTTTTCACTCTTGAGGAAGCCGTAAGCCAGCTCGCCCTCGATCTGCATGGTGACCGTCTTGATACCGGCATCGTCACCGTCCTGCCAGTTGGTGATGGTCACCTTGTAGCCCGACCGCTCTGCCCAGCGCTGGTACATACGCACCAGCATAGAGGCCCAGTCCTGGCTCTCGGTGCCACCCGCACCCGCATTGATCTTGAGGACAGCCCCTAGGCGATCCTCCTCAGCGCTCAGCATGTTGCGTAGCTCGAGGTCTTCGACTAGCTTGATGGCACGTGCGTAGGCATCGTCCACATCTTGCTCTTCGACGGCCTCCTCTTTGTAAAAGTCGTACGCTAGAGCCACCTCCTGCGTAGCGGCATCGACAGCCTCAAAAGCCTCGATCCATGAGCGTATCTCGCCCACACGTCGCATCTGTTGCTGGGCTCGTGGCACATCATCCCAAAAGTCTGGAGCTTGTGTCCGGAGCTCCTCTTCTTCTAGTTGGACACGTCGCTGGTCGATGTCAAAGATACCTCCCCAGCGCCTTCGTGCGCTCCAACAGCTCTGCTAGTTGGTCCTGTGTTATCATAATATATAGTGTTGTCTAGAGAGCGTATACCACGATGCTGTGGCGTGCGCTCTTTGATGTATTGTGTGAAATGGAGGGTCAAAGGTACAGCTTTTCGATCAGCTCGGCGTACTGCTCGAGGATCGCTTTGCGCTTCAGCTTGAGCGTCGGAGTGAGTGTACCAGCCTCGATGGAGAATGGCTCGGCGAGCAGGGCGATGCGCTTGACCTTCTCAAAGCCCGCCAGATGAGCCTGCAGAGGCTCTATATGGCTTAGGAGCATGTCGCATACTTCGCTACGCTGCGCTAGGTCTGCCGTGGGGAGATCGGCCAGAGCCTCCTGACCACGCTCACGGAGTCGACGACGTAGCTGCTCGTAGTTTGGATAGATCAGTGCTGCGACAAACTTGCGTTCGTCGGCCACCACAGCGCACTGCTCGATGAGCGGACTACTGCTCAGGAGCGACTCGACCTGCTGCGGAGCGATGTACTTACCATTGCTCGTCTTGTACAGCTCTTTGATCCGCTCGGTGAAGAATAGTGTACTCCCTTCGAGTCGTCCGGCGTCGCCCGTGCGGAACCATCCGTCAGCAGTGAAGGCAGCTGCATTTGCCTCCTCATTGTGGTAGTATCCAGGCGTGATAGTATCGCCTCGTAGCTGTATCTCTTGCGTCTCGGGATCTATGCGTACCTCTACGCCTGGCACGACCTCCCCGACGGAGCCTATGACGTAGCGCCCCGGTATGTAGCAGGAGACTGTGGCTGAGGACTCGGAGAGCCCATAGCCCACGACAATGTTAAAGCCGGCAGACTGCAGGAACTCGTTGATCTCATTCGAGAGCGGAGCACCCGCTGTCGGGAAGAAGCGCCCCCGCTCCAGTCCTAAGACACGCTTGAGGATATAGAATACGGTGTAGCGGTAGAGGGCGTTGGAGATGCGTAGGCTCCATGGAGCTTTGCGTCCATGTATGCGGTAATCGATATGATACCTATGCCCCACGCGTAGAGCCTTCTTGTAGATCCGCTGCATCATTGGCTTCGCCTGCTCGATGTGCTCCTGTACGCCTTGGTAGACCTTCTCCCAGTAGCGCGGTACGTTGCACATTACTGTGGGGTGTATTTGGGGCATTAGCTCCATGATACGCTTAGGATTGGTCACGACGACCACTTTGATAGCTGTGGCAAGGCAAAAGTAGACCCAGAGCTTCTCGAAGACATGGCTCAGCGGGAGGAAGTTGACCGAGACGTCGTGATCGTTTAGCGTCGGAAAGAGGTTTTGGTGTCGCTCTACCTGCGTCAGGATCATGTGATGGGTGATCTGCACTCCCTTGGGTGTGCCTGTGGTGCCTGAGGTGTAGATGATGACAGCCGTCTCGTCTGCCGTGCCTGCACCTAGCTGCGCCCGTACCTCTGTCTCGTAGGGCATGGCATCGCCCATCGAGAGGAAGGTGTCGAAGTATTCACTCCGTTCATCGGTCGGATCACGCACCACCCGCTCGTCTAGTATGACCAGCTGCTGTAGTGTAGGGTGGGTCGCTAGGAGTGGGTAGACATTGTTGTACTGAAACTGCTCCCCCACGAGGATTAGCTTGACTCCTGCATGCTCCGTGATGTAGGCTACCTGCTCAGGCGAGCAAGTGGCATAGAGCGGTACGCAGACGGCACGTATCGCCATCAGTCCCAGCTCGGTGATGATGCCCTCCATCATGTTTTGCGAGTAAAGTGCCACGCGGTCGCCAGGCTGTACGCCAGCCCGTACAAGTGCCTGGGCGGCCAGCATAGCCTGCTCGGCTAGTTGCTCGCCACTCCACTCGTGCCACTGCTCCTCGGGCGTTCGATCCATATAGCGTAGGAGGGTCTTGTGGCGATAAGTGGTCGTAAAGAGTTTGAGCAGATCACTCAGATGGTTCATGATTAGGGTAGAGCTTAGACGTTAGAGATTAGAGGGAGTGCCAACTTGTTAGCGAGAGTGGTGGTCGATAGGCACCTTCTCGACAAGCTCTGCCAGATCAGTATCTCGCTCTGTGAGAAAGAGTGGATGATTGCTCTCGTAGATCTGCTCGTGGAGGGAGTGGAGGAAGATCTTCTGATCCCACGAGAGGTCTCGTAGGAGTATGTCGCTACTCTGCTGCATACGGGGTAGTAGCTCCTTGACCACCTCTCGCCCCTTAGGGGTGATGCTGAGGAGTAAGCTGCGCCTATCCTGTAGATTGCGTGTCTGGGAGATCAGTCCTCCCTTGAGTAGACGACGGATGATCTCACTGCCAGAGGTCTTTTCGACTACGTTGTAGTTGTTGAGTTCGGTCTTGGTCATCTCCCCTTTTGCCATGAGTGTGATGAGGTAGGAATACTCATCGATGGTCTGCAGGGGTGTGTCTTTGATCGCTTTACGCACGAGGCTACGCATATAGCGGTAGACGAAGCTGATGTCACGAGCTATCATCGCATTGAGATAGGCATGACGATGTGCCCCTACCTTAGGCTCTTCAGAGCTTTTTTGCTGCTCAAGGGCCTGATCGGCAAAGCGCAAAAAGTTGCTCATCGACTGCTCAGCATTCCCACGAAACTCCTCGTACTTCTCGACCAAATCGAGTAACTCATGTAGTAATGGGTAACTCATAGTACTATGTGCCAAAGTCCTTTAATAGTTGCTCCGTCGCTGCTCTAGTGGAACGAAAATCCACAAGAGAACGTAGATGGGGATGCCCGCAAAAGCTGTTGTGAATGTGAGTATCAAGTAGATGAGTCGTACGATCGTCGGATCCCACCCGAAGTAGTCAGCAATGCCGCCACATACGCCACCTATCCACGCTTCGCGAGAGCGATAAAGTCTCTTGTTGTTAGCCATAGTTGTATTGGTTGGTTTTTATTGATTAGTCTATCGTAGTTTCTTAGGCCAGAACTAGCTAAACTGCGCTGGTTCAGCTACAAATGTACAAAAAGTTCTAGACTTCAGTCCTGGCTGGGAAAACCCAACGCCGGCTCGATACAATAATTCAGAATCGGCTACGCATCGACATGGTGCTGTGTAGGAAAATACTGACTCCCACGTGGAAGTTTTCAAATCCCTCCGGAGGGACGAAATGATCCCCACGGAGGGACGAAATAAAACTTCGGAGGAAATGTTTCGCGCCCACGTGAAGAATTTTTCTCGTCCACGTGGATAGTTGACAATTCCCAGATGAGCATCTCTGTTTTTCTCCCTACGGGAAATGTGAAGGATACCGACCCGAGACGATGAGAAAACGAGCGAAAACAGCTGATTTGGCAAGAAAATGGCCCTCAGCGAGAGGATATTGAAAGATTTTTGCCCAAAATAGTTGCAGAGAAAGAAAAAATCACTATCTTTGGGGCGTGGATAGAGCTGAAAGTCTCTAGAGAGCTACTCTACAAGCCTTCAGAGCTATTCGCAAGGACCTACACATAGGACAAATGTATTACTAATCATAAACAAGTTTATCTATGAACAAAACAGATTTCATCAAGACTGTTGCCGAGAAGGCTCAGCTAACTCAGAAGGACACAAAGGCTGTCTATGAGGCTATGGTAGAGACCATCCACAAGGAAATGAAGAAGGGCGAGCGCCTCACACTCGTAGGCTTTGGCTCATTCTACGTTTCTAAGCGTGCTGCTCGCAAGGGCATCAACCCACAGTCTGGTAAGCCAATCCAGATCAAGGCTAGCAAGTCTATCAAGTTTAAGCCTAGCTCAGCTCTAGACATCAACAAGAAGTAAGCTCTAGCTACTTACACCACTGCCTTCGGGAGTGCTATGGCTCTCTCGAAGAGCATCAACAAACAAGAGGGGTAGACTCCATCAGAGTCTGCCCCTCTTGTCATACTATATTACGGCTGTTGAAAATGTCTGGCGTAAAGGTCAAATGTCTGCTATCTAGTCGCCCTGCGGAAGGAGTACCTGAGGATGAGTCCCAAGAGCGTGAGGCTCACAGGGAAGGCGAACCAGATGCCCATCAATTGCAGGGGAGCACCATGCAGCCCGATGTTAAAGCCGAAGAGCCATGCCATAGCGGGTGCCACAATCAGGTGGCAGAGAGCTGCAGCGGGTGCCAGTATCGTCACACGACTGATGCCTCTGAGCGCATTGGCATAGATGATCTGTAGTGCATCGCCTATCTGGTAGAGGCAGAGCGGGATGAGTGCTAGGTAAGTCGCCTCAGCGACCGAGAGGTCGGCATTGAAGAGGCGCACCACCGGCTCACGAAACAGGACTAAGAGCGGCATCATCACCGCTGCCACAAAGAGACAGAGGTAGACGCCCGCACTGGCTACACGACGTGTTTCTTGTCGCTCTCCTTGTGCTAGGAGCGTGCTGCTACGTATCGCTGTGGCTGCGCCGATGCCGTAGTAAACCATGAAGCCCAGCGTACTGACTGTCGCTATGATCTGATGCGCTGCCAAGGCTGACGTACCGATCCGAGCGACCAAGATGACCGCTATAGAAAAGGAAGCAGCCTCCATACCCATCTGCAGTGCTACGGGCGTGCCGAGTCGCAGCAATGGAGCCATTCCCTCACGCCACGACCAGCGCAAGCGTCGCAACCGCTCCAGGATCTCACGATAGCGTGGTAGCAGAGCGGTCACAGCAACAATCGCTAGCAGCATTGCTATGCGGCTGATCAGCGTTGCGAGGCCAGCACCATACAAGCCCCACTCGGGGAAGCCCCCTTTGCCATAGATGAGGAGGTAGTTGAGCCCGATGTTGAGTACATTGCCCGCTAGGGTGATATACATCGGGATCTGCGTATCTCCCATCCCCTCGGTGTACTGCTTGAACGTATTGAAGAGCATCACCACCATAAAGCCCACGATCTGGATACGGTAGTAGGGGAGGGCTATGGCGTGCAGCTCATGGGGTAGATTGAACAGCTCCAGACTCCCCTCGAGGAGTAGGAGTCCCCCTCCGATTAGGAGGGCGATCAAGAGGTTGAGCAGGAAGCTATGCCCTAAGTAGTGCGCCACCTGATCGGAGCGTCCCCATTCCTTATTGGTTGCCACCAGCGGCGTCAGACCGTAGGAGAAGCCCATGCCGAAGATGATGACTAGGTTAAGAAAGTTATTGACAAAGGAAGCTGCCGCCAGCTCGTCTAAGCTGTGGTGACTCACCATCACATTGTCGGCAAAGCCCACGAGAATCAGTCCCACCTGCCCGATGATCACGGGCAGCCCCAGTCGTAGCAAAGGCCCGTAATGCACCCGACAGCTCCGATAGTATGCACTCCAGCTCATATCACACGAACCGCACCGGACGACTAAGAGTTAAGGCGAGCGAGAAACTCCTCCTCCGTGACGAGCGGGATGCCGAGCTCCTCAGCTTTAGCACGCTTTGAGGGACCCATATCGCTACCCATCAGGACGAAGGTCGTACGGCCGGAGATGCTCCCTACGTTAGTTCCGCCATGCTGCTCGATGAGCTGCTTATACTCGTCACGGCTGTGCTGGGTGAAGCTCCCTGAGATAACGATGCGCTCGCCTTCGAGGCGGTTGGACTGAGGCGTATCGGTCGCCTCTTCGGCACGCTCCTCTAGGATTACGCCACAGCGCTGCAGCTCTGCGATCAACTGCTGGTTACGCTCTAGCGAGAAGAAGTAAACGACCTGCTCCGCTATCTTCGGCCCTACATCGGGCAGTGCTTGTAGCTCGTAGTCGGTCGCCTGGGCTAGACGCTCGATGCTCTGGAAGTGTCGTGCCAGTGTCTTCGCCGTGCCCTCGCCGACATAGCGGATCCCGATGCCGTAGAGTAGACGCGCGAAGGGGCGACTCTTCGACTGCTCGATGCTGGCGAGGAGGTTGTTGATCGACTTCTCCTTAAAGTTCGGCAGCTGCGCCAGATCGCTAGCTGTGAGCTTATAGAGGTCGTCAATGTTTTCGATAAGATGTCTGTCAAAGAGCGCATCGATCGTCTCAGGACCCACGTTGATGTCTGCAGCTCGTCGTGTGCAGTAGTGCTCGATGCGCCCCATGATCTGTGGCGGGCAGGCGTAGCTGTTGACACAGTAGTAGCCCACCGAGCCATCGATCTGCTGAAGTGGCGCACCACAAGCGGGACAGCGCTCAGGCAGGCGTACAGGCTCCGCCTCGGGTCGTCTGAGACTGGTCTCCACAGCGGTAATCTTAGGAATGATCTCGCCGCCCTTCTCTATATATACGTAGTCATGGTAGTGTAGGTCGAGGCTCTTGATGAACTCCTCGTTGTGCAGTGTAGCGCGACGCACCACCGTCCCCGAGATGAGGACCGGCTCCACATTGGCCACAGGCGTGACGATACCTGAGCGACCCACCTGATAGTCCACCGAGAGAAGCTCCGCGCGCGCATTCTCTGGCTGATACTTGTAGGCAAAAGCCCATCGTGGCGACTTCGCCGTATTGCCGAGCGCACGTTGCTGCGTGAGACTGTCCACCTTGAGGACGATACCATCCGTGGCGTAGGGCAGATCGCCCCGCTGCACGTCCCACTCATCTATATAATGGTATAGTGCCGACAGGTCGCTACTCTTAAATGGTACGACGCCCGTGTCAAAGCCCATCTCCTCCAGGAGCTTCATCCGCTCATAGTAACTATCCGGCAGACGAGTCTCATCATCTAGCGCATAGAGGTAGTAGCAGATGCAGAGCAGACGACGCTGCGCCACGACACGACTATTGAGCGTCTTGAGCGTACCCGCAGCCGCATTGCGCGGATTGGCAAAAGGCGCTTCGCCCTCAGTCGCGCGCTCGCCATTGAGCCGCTCGAACTCCTTGAAGGGCAGTAACACTTCGCCACGCACCTCGATGCGCCCCGTCGTATAGTCGGGATGCCCCGCAACGGGGCGCAGACGTAGCGGCACCGACTGGATCGTCCGCACATTGACCGTCACGTCATCGCCGAGCGTCCCGTCACCACGCGTCACGGCACGCACCAGCACCCCCTCCTCGTAGATGAGCGATATGGAAGAGCCGTCATACTTCATCTCCGCCACCCACGGTACATCGTCCGTAGCTAGGAGCGTGTCGGTACGCTCGCAGATCTCAGCGATCTCGTCGTAGTTGTACGTGTTCGAGAGCGAAAGCATCGGCCGCTCGTGCGCCACCTGAACGAAAGCATCGTTTCGATCTCGCCCCACACGTAGGGATGGCGAGGTCGGGTCTGCAAACTCAGGGTGCTCCGCCTCCAACGTAAGGAGTCGCTGCATCAGGGCGTCGTAGTCCGCATCGCTAATGGTCGGGGCATTGTCTAGGTAGTAAGCGCGGTTGTGCTGCTCGATGGTTTTGCGCAGCTGCTCGATCTCTAGCTCTGTATTATTGGATGTCATAGGGAGTTACTTCACTTGGTCAAAGGGGGTACGATTCGCGATGGCGCTCCCGAGCGTCACCTCGTCGGCATACTCGATCTCGTCACCGATAGAGATACCCCGTGCGATGAGCGAGACCAGCACACCCGTAGACTCTAGACGCTTATATATATAGTAGTTGGTCGTGTCACCCTCTAGGGTCGAGCGTATGGCGAGGATCACCTCACGGACAGACTCTTCCTGGACACGCTCGTAGAGCGACTCGATCTCTAGGTCGTTTGGCGTGATGCCATCTATGGGAGAGATGATCCCGCCCAAGACGTGGTATAGACCTTTGTATCGGTGCGTCTGCTCGATGGTCAGCACGTCCTTCACCTGCTCGACCACGCAGACGGTGCTCTGGTCACGTTGCGGATCGGAGCAAATGTCGCAGAGCGGGCTGTCGCTGATGCAGTGGCACCGCTCGCAGTAGCAGATCTTCTGGCGAAGGTCTATGATCGCCTCCCCCAGATGCTGCGCATAGGAGGGCGGCTGACGAAGCAGGTGCAACGCCATACGCATAGCAGTCTTGCGCCCTATGCCAGGAAGGAGGGAGAGCTGATCTACGGCACGCTCGAGCCATTGGGAGGGGTACTGATCTTTCATAGTTTAGTAGGTCGCCACAAAGATACGAAAATGGCGACTGTCGATTGTAGGATATCAAGACGAGTAACGATTTGCTTTCTAAGTTCATATGCAAGTAAAAAGCGAAGTTTTTTCTCGTTTCGGAAGC
>NZ_CABUAN010000052.1 GCF_902489635.1 uncultured Porphyromonas sp.
ACATATCTTTACGGGGAAATTCGTCCGATCCCCTCCTTTCTCGAATATCCACGTGGAAAATCTCAAATCTCCACGTGGATATTTTTTATTTTCCACGTGGGCGTCATTCATTTCCTCCGAAGTTTCATTTGATTCCTCCGAGGAATTTTTTCTTTCCTACCTGGGAAATAAAAAATATCCACGTGGAGATTTCGAAATATCCACGTGGAAATCAGTTTTCCCCGACACAGTACCGTATCGATATGTAGTCGGTTCTAAATTATTGTAACGGACGGGCGTTGGGTTTTCCTAGCTAAAGCTGAGACATCATGTTACGTGAGGTACTGGTCGAGTAAGTATGGGCGCAGGAGGTCTTGCGCCTCGGCTGTGTAGTGCTGCTGCGCGGTGCGTATGTCTAGATGCTCCGAGAGACAAGGCGCAGGCACTGTCGCGGAGCGATGCCACTGCGTCAGAAGTCGTATGGCGGGCTGCCCTACTTGGTGGTGTAGCCCGCAAAGCCGTGTGAGGTTGTAGCGGTGCAGCACGGCCTCCCGACGCAGGAGGGGCAATGCCTCGACGGGCGTGACGAGGCATAGCGTTGGCTCAGGCGCCACGAGTGGCTCCAGGTAACGAAAGAGTAGATGTGGTGCAAAGCCCTCTCCCGTGTGGCGCGCCTGACGGAGCGATGCCGTAGCGGGCTGGAGTCCGTCGTAGTAAGGAGGATTGGAGATGATGAGGTCGTAGGTACGGGATGGCAAAGCAAGCTCAGGCGCGGTGATGTCACACGACAGTGCCGTGAGCCGATCGCTATAGGGAGAGCGGGAGAAGTTGTCCTGAGCAGTGCGGACCGCTTCGTCATCGATGTCGATGGCGGTAACCATGGCATTGGGATAAGTCTGCGCAAGCATCAGCGACAGGATGCCGGTCCCTGTTCCCACATCTAGGACTTGACTGGCTGTGTGAGCCGTCTTCGCCCAGGCTCCGAGGAAGAGCGCATCGGTAGAGATACGCATAGCACAAGCCCCCTGCATGAGAGCGTAGTGTCGCATGCAGAAGGGCTTGTCCATAGTTTTGGTTGGCTGTTGGCTGTTAGCTGTTAGCTGTTAGTACTCTTGCCAGCTCTTGATCTCGAGCTCTTCTAGCGAGAGCGTGCAGAATGCCTTGATATAGGTGGCTGCAAGGCGCGCATTGGTGATCAGCGGGATGTTGAGATCGATCGCTGCACGGCGTAGCTTGTAGCCATTGGTCAACTCACCCGTAGAGAGGTTCTTATTGATGTTGACCACAAGGTCTACCTCATGCTGGTGCAGCAAATCAAGTGCCTGTGGCTGCTCGGTGCTGTCGGGCCAGTGAACAAGTGTGGCGGGGACCCCGTTCTCCTCTAGGAAGTGCTGCGTGCCTGCTGTAGCGTAGAGCTTGTAGCCTTTCTTGTGGAGGAGCTGCGATGCCTCGAGGAGGTCAGCCTTTTGCTTGGCGCCACCTGTCGAGAGGAGGACGCCACGCTCTGGGATATGATGCCCCACGGAGAGCATCGCCTTGAGGATAGCCTCCTCGGTGTCTTCGCCGATACAGCCCACTTCGCCCGTGGAAACCATATCGACACCTAGCACGGGGTCAGCCTTTTGCAAGCGGGAGAAGGAGAACTGCGAAGCCTTGATCCCCACATAGTCTAGCGAGAAGGCATCCTTCGTCGGGTGCTCATAGGGCAGTCCTAGCATGATCTTGGTTGCTAGGTCGATGAAGTTGAGTCGCAGTACCTTGCTCACGAAGGGGAAGCTACGCGAAGCGCGAAGGTTGCACTCGATCACTTTGATCTCGTTGCCTCGTGCGAGGAACTGGATGTTGAACGGACCCGAGATGTGTAGCGCCTCGGCTATCTGGCGCGAGATACGCTTGATGCGTCGGACGGTCTCGACGTAAAGCTTCTGAGCGGGGAACTGGATGGTCGCATCGCCACTGTGTACGCCAGCGAACTCGATATGCTCGCTGATCGCATAGGCGACGATCTCGCCATGGTCAGCGACGGCATCCATCTCGATCTCCTTGGCATGCTCGACAAACTGCGACACGACCACGGGGTGGTCTTGGGACACGTTGGCTGCGAGCTGCAAGAAGCGAAGTAGCTCCTCCTGATTGGAGCAGACATTCATCGCAGCTCCTGAGAGGACGTAGCTAGGACGTACCAAGACGGGATAGCCAACACGATCTACAAAGCGGTCAATGTCCTCAATGGTGGTGAGCTCGCTCCACTCGGGCTGGTCGATACCCAGCTCGTCTAGCATGGCGGAGAACTTATGTCGATCCTCCGCATGGTCTATATCTTCGGCTTGCGTGCCTAGGATAGTGACCCCATTGGCGGCAAGACGTAGTGCCAGGTTGTTCGGGATCTGACCACCCGTAGCTAGGATGACGCCCTTGGGTGCCTCTAGGTCTATGATATCCATGACGCGCTCGAAGGTG
Source organism: uncultured Porphyromonas sp. (assembly GCF_902489635.1). Lineage (GTDB taxonomy): Bacteria > Bacteroidota > Bacteroidia > Bacteroidales > Porphyromonadaceae > Porphyromonas. The sequence goes on from NZ_CABUAN010000052.1 coordinate 2,440, forward strand.
AGCTCGTCAAAGTAGAGACGGTCTGACATATCAAAGTCTGTACTGACGGTCTCTGGATTGTAGTTGATCATGATAGAGCGCAGACCCGCCTTGCGAATGGTGTGTAGCGCATTGACACCGCACCAGTCAAACTCGACGGAGCTACCGATACGATAAGCTCCCGAGCCTAGTACGATGACCGACTTGCCGTCTTGCTCTGTGGCTATGTCGTGCTCCTCACCATGATAAGTGAGGTAGAGGTAGTTGCTCTCGGCTGGCACCTCAGCGGCTAGCGTGTCGATCTGCTTGACATAAGGTAGTATGCCGAGGCTCTTGCGGTGCTGGCGTACTTGGTCTGCCTCTTTGTGGAGGGGCTTCTTGTACTCCTTGGTGACGGCTCGGGCGATCTGGAAGTCGGTGAAGCCTTGCTCCTTAGCTTGTCGTAGTAGCTCAGCGGGAAGACTCTCGATGGAGTCGCAGGTGCCCAGTGTCTCGGAGGTCTCTAGGATGCCTTGGAGGCGATAGAGGAACCAACGGTCGATCTTCGTAAGCTCGTGGATCTGCTCCACGCTGTATCCCTGACGGAACGCTTTGCTGATGACGAAGATGCGGGTGTCTGTTGGCTCCCGCAGGGCTGTATCGATGTCGGGGATGACGAGCTCTTTGTTTTCGCAGAAGCCGTGCATGCCCTGCCCGATCATGCGGAGTCCCTTTTGGATTGCCTCCTCAAAGGTGCGACCGATAGCCATCACCTCGCCGACGGACTTCATACTACTACCGAGCTGACGAGAGACACCGTGGAACTTACCTAAGTCCCAGCGAGGTATCTTGCAGACGCAGTAGTCTAGTGCTGGCTCAAAGAAGGCTGGCGTGGAACCTGTCACCGCATTCTGCACCTCAAAGAGTCCATAGCCTAGTCCGAGCTTCGCAGCAACGTGTGCGAGGGGATAACCGGTAGCTTTGCTGGCTAGAGCTGAGGAGCGAGAGAGGCGCGCATTGACCTCGATGACGCGGTAGTCCTCACTGTAGGGGTCGAGGGCGTACTGCACATTGCACTCGCCTACGACGCCGAGGTGACGGATGATCTTGATAGCGATCGTGCGGAGCTTATGATACTCATCATTGGTGAGGGTCTGTGAGGGAGCGATGACGATACTCTCGCCGGTGTGAATGCCGAGCGGGTCAAAGTTCTCCATATTACAGACGGTGATGCAGTTGTCGTAGGCGTCTCGCACCACCTCGTACTCGATCTCTTTCCAGCCGCGCAAGCTCTTCTCAATCAGGAGCTGTGGGGAGAAGGCGAAAGCTTTCTCTGCAAGGACTCGGAGCTCCTCATCATTGTCACAGAAGCCACTACCCAAGCCACCCAGCGCATAGGCAGCTCGTACGATGACGGGATAGCCTAGTTGGTTGGCAGCAACGAGAGCGTCCTCCATCGTGGTGACAGCGTGGCTCTGGATGGTCTTGACCTCTATCTCGTCAAGCTTCTCGACAAAGAGCTCGCGGTCTTCGGTCGCCATAATGGTCTCGACGGGTGTACCGAGGACATCGATACCGTAACGCTCCAGGACGCCAGACTGAAAGAGCTGGACACCACAGTTGAGCGCGGTCTGCCCACCGAAGGCTAGCATAATGCCGTCTGGACGCTCACGCTCTATGACACGCTCTACGAAGTAAGGCGTGACGGGTAAGAAATAGACCGCATCAGCAACGCCTTCGCTGGTCTGTACCGTAGCGATATTGGGGTTGATGAGGACGGTCTTGATACCCTCCGCTTTGACAGCTTTGAGAGCTTGTGAGCCTGAATAGTCAAATTCGCCTGCCTCTCCGATCTTAAGTGCACCAGATCCGAGTAGGAGTATCTTATTGTATTGCTTACGCTGAGTCATGGTTTGGTCGAGCTTGATGGGTTATTTCGACAATTGTGGGTAGTTCAAGACGGTGTCCTGAAAGTCTGTGAAGAAGCTGAGCGCATCTAGCGGACCGCCCTTTGCCTCTGGGTGGAACTGTACCGAGCGAAATGGCAGGTCGGTGTGCATTAGCCCCTCGTTGGTGCCATCGTTGAGGTTGGTGTACCACTCTTCCCATCCCTGAGGGAGTGTCGCTGAGTTGACAGCGTAGCTATGGTTCTGGCTAGTAATGAGGCACTGGGGCGAGCCGACCAACTGGACAGCTTGATTGTGCCCGTGGTGTCCATACTTCATCTTGTAGATCTTAGCACCAGAGGCGAGCGCCATAAGCTGATTGCCCATACAGATGCCGTAAGTGGGGAGCTGACGCTCGAAGGCATACTGTATCTGTCTGATCGTCTCCTTGCAGCAAGTCGGCGCGCCAGGGCCATTGCTGATGAAGACGCCACGCAGCCCCTCGATCTGCTCCAAAGGATAGTCCCAGGGGACGCGGTGGAGGGTGAAGCGCTCATCGATAAGCGAGCGCAGGATGTTGTCCTTGAGTCCACAGTCGATCAAAGCTATATGACAGTCGCCCGATCCGTAGATCCGAGGCTCGGGGCAAGAGGCTTGAGCAACTAAGTTTTGCTCTCCGATGGCAGGCTCTATGGGAGAGGTTTCGCCCTCGATGGTTATCGTGCCGACCTGGATACCATGGTCACGCAGGTGCTTGGTCAGAGCTCGTGTATCGATGCCCGTAATCCCCACGACGCCTTGCTCTGCCATAAAGTCTCCTAAGGACTGCTCCGCATTCCAGTGGGAGTACTCAGGCGAGTAGCTATTGACTATCAGGGCACGCATGAGACAGCCGTCACTCTCGTAGTATCTGGGGATGTCGTACTCATCTCGAGTGGCAGCGGGGACACCGTAATTGCCCACCATCGGATAGGTCATCACCAAGATCTGACCCATATAGCTGGGATCGGTGAGCGACTCGGTGTAACCATTCATGGCTGTATTAAAGACTACCTCCCCGGCCAACTGTCTGGTCGCACCGAAGTGCCAGCCTGTGTAGGTAGATCCGTCTTGTAGCGTGAGCGTAGCTTTGCGCTGAGTGGATGTTTGCATGATTATTAGTTGAAAAGAGCGTCTATGTCTATTTGCGATTGTACTGCTGCTCGTAGTAAGCGATGAAAGCATCGTTGACGAGATGGGACCCGCCAGGCGTAGGATAGTCGCCCGTAAAGTACCAGTCGCCTGGATGATGTGGGATAGCTTCGTGTAGTGTCTCTACTGTCTGGTAGACAATGCTAACCTCAGCCTTGATGCCGTCAGACTTAACGAGCTCAGCGATCTTGGCAGAGATCTCTTCCTCCGTAAAGGGTGCGTAGAGGGTCTTGATCACATTAGGTACGTACTCCGTGAGCGGACGCTCCCTAAGCGCTATCGCCTCACGGTATGCCTCGTCGAGCATACGCTGCAGGGCTCGCTCCTGAAGGAGTGCGATCATAGCTCTAAAGGCTATGAACTCGTCCACGTGACGCATATCGATGCCGTAGTAGTCAGGATAGCGGATCTGTGGAGCACTGGAGACGAAGACTATCTTACGCGGTCCTAAGCGGTCCAAGATCGTGAGGATGCTCTGGCGTATCGTCGTGCCTCGTACGATACTGTCGTCGATGACCACGAGATTGTCCACGCCACGCTCGATGGAGCCGTAGGTGACGTCGTAGACGTGCGTCGCTAGGTCGTTGCGGGTGTTACCCTCGGAGATGAAGGTGCGTAGCTTGATATCCTTGATGGCGACTTTCTCACTACGTATGCGCTGCGAGAGGATATGCTTTAGTTGCTCGTCAAAGTCGGGAACTCCTAACGCTTGCTCGATCTGCTCCGCCTTGCGCTTGTTGAGCTCTAGATTTAGTCCCTCTAGCATACCGAAGTAAGCGACCTCGGCGGTGTTGGGAATAAAGGAAAAGACCGAGTGGGTCAAGTCGCCGTCTATCTCTCTGAGGATAGCTGGCGTGAGAAGCTGCCCTAGCATCTTACGCTCCCGGTAGATGTCTCGATCACTACCACGAGAGAAGTAGATACGCTCGAAGGAGCAAGCTTTCAGTTCGCCAGGCTCCAGGATCTGCGTGATACGCGGATTAGCTTTGTTGTCTATGGTGAGTGCCTCGCCAGGGTTTAGCTCGAGGACCTTGTCGTAGGTCACATTCATCACCGTCTGGATCACAGGACGCTCGCTAGCTACGACGATGATCTCGTCATCAATGTAGTAGAATGCGGGGCGGATGCCGTTGCGATCTCTCAAGACGAAGGAATCTCCCGACCCCGTCATGCCGCACATCACAAAGCCCCCATCCCAGATAGGACTGGTACGATGCAGCACGTTGGTCAGATCCAGATTGTCCTCGATGAAGTGCGTTATATCCATTCCCTCTAGCCCCTGCTCCTCGTGAGCGATCTTATAGAGACGCTCCACCTCACGATCTAGGCGGTGACCTACTTGGTCTAATATAATATGTGTGTCGCTAGAGGTACGAGGGTGCTGACCGATGGCTGTGATTTCGTCAAAGATGCCCGACACATTGGTCAGGTTGAAGTTACCACACACGGCGAGGGACTTCGCTCTCCAGTTGCTACGGCGTACCATCGGGTGTACGAAGGTCAAGCCCGCCAAGTCTGTCGTACTGTAACGTAGATGCCCCATATAGCAATCTCCGAGGAAAGGCGTATAGCGCTCAGCCTGCGTCGCCTGCTCTACGGTAGGCGTCGTACCATCGTGAGCCATGGCTATGGTCTCATGTACCTTCTTGAAGATCTCCGTAATAGCGTTACTGCCGAGAGCTCTCTCTCGATAGATGTACTCGTCACCGGGAGGTGCCTGTGTCTTGACCACAGCTAGCCCAGCACCGTCTTGCCCACGGTTGTGCTGCTTCTCCATCAGGAGGTAGAGCTTGTTCAGCCCGTAGAGGGTCGTACCGTAGTGCTCTGCGTAGTACTCTAGGGGTTTGCGTAGTCGTATGAGTGCTATCCCGCACTCGTGCTTGAGAGGTTCCATAGATCCGCCGAGGGTTATATCTTAGTTAGCGACGCTTCTTGTTTTGCTCACGCATGAGCTTCTCTTGCTCCTTCTGCATCTGCTCGAGACGCGCCATAAAGCCTTTCTTCTTCTTGGGCTTCTTCTGGTTCTCCTCGAGACGTGCCAGCACCTTATCCTCATTGATCAGTAGTCGGCTAGCGACAAACTGCAGGATCGTGATCAGCGTAGAGATAAAGTAGTAGTAGGTCAGACCAGCGGCATTGCTATTGAAGAAGATGAAGAACATGATCGTCATCATGTAAGGCATGAAGCGCATCATCTTCATTTGCGAACCACTAGCTCCGCCCGACATGCTCATCGTGTAGCGAGAGTAAATGATGTTGGTGACAGCCCATAGCAAGCAGAAGAGACTGATATGGTTACCACCGAGCAGACCCGTGATAAAGGGTATGTCTGTGCCCCACGAGATGATCGGGTCATAGGTCGAGAGATCCTTGACCCAGAGGAAGCTCTCCCCACGAAGGTCTATAGCCGTCGGGAAGAACATGTAGAGTGCGATCAAGAAAGGCATCTGTAGCAACATCGGCAAGCAACCACTCATCGGGCTAGCTCCCGCATTACGGTAGAGCTGCATCGTCGCCTGACTGCGCTTCATCATCATCTGCTGATCATCGCCCGCATACTTAGCATTGATCGCCTCTACCTGCGGCTTCAAGACGCGCATCTTAGCTTGCGACATATAGCTCTTGAAGGTGAGTGGCGAGAGGACCAGCTTGATGATGAGTGTCAGCAAGAGGATGATGATACCCCAGTTGGAGATAAAGCTCTGGAGGAAGTCTATCAGCGGACGAATCAGGGTGACATTGATCCATCTAAAGAGCGAGCCACCCACATAGATCATCCGCTTGAGGTCTAGTCGCTGCGCCTTGTCCACGCCAGCGTCCATCGCCTTGAGCATGTTGTAGTCTAGAGGCCCCATGAAGAGCGCAAAGTCCGCCTTGCGCCCATCACGTATGTCCATAGCAAAAGCCCCCTGATACTTGCAGTCCTTGATATAGTCTGTTTCCTTAGGCTCCGTCTTGAAGGACATCTTATTCTCCTCTAGGCGTGTATCGCCAAGACCTATGAGCACGGTGCTGAAGAACTTGTCCTTCATCGCTACCCACTGGATCTTCTCACGGACGTCCTTCTCCTGCTCATTTTTGGTCTCCTTGAGCTTCTCTACATCATCTGCCGGATACTTATAATATATCGTGGAGTACTGATTTTCAAACTTCCAGGAGCGCTCCTGTCGCGGTATGCGTAGGCTCATCTCTAGGTCTTGCATCGCATTGTTGCTATGTAAGAGCGACCCTAAGCCTTTCGCCTCGATAGCCATGCCGAGCATATAGCCCTCGTGAGGCATCGTGTAGATGATGCGCAGATAGCTTGATGAGTCTATCGGCAGCGTCATCAAGAGCGTTGAATCGTTGGGCTGACTAGCCTGCCAGATCAGATCCTGCGTGTCTAAGATCTGGTTTTGGCTCGTCCGTAGAGGTAGATTGAGCATAAAGTCACCAGGAGCGAAGAGTCGCACTTGTGTGCTATCGTAGCTCTGATAGTCTGCCAGCTCAGCGGAGACAGGCATAGCTCCCTGTGTGGTAAAGGTGACGCTAAGCTTATCATTGGACATCGTGTACTCCTTAGCCGGCTGGCTCATCAGCTGACTAAAAGCGTAGAGCGAGTCAACAGGGGTAGGCTTTGCCACATCTGGAGTCGTTTGGCTCTCCTCTGCGGTGGCTACAGCTGTATTTGTATCGACCTGAGTGGTATCAGTTGCCGATGTAGGAGTAGATGCAGGCGTCTGCTTAGGGAGTAGGAAGACCGAGTAGACGACGATGACCACGCCGATCAGAACGATACCTATGAGGTTTGATTTATTCATCTAAAGTATAGAGTATGTCGTGTGTAAAAGAAACTGCTCGAGATGTGCACCCCTATCGATTGCTAATTGCTGAGATAAAGGCCATAAAGATGGGACTAGGCTGCAAGACCGTGCTGCTGTACTCTGGGTGGTACTGCACACCGATGTACCAAGGGTGTCCCTCTAGCTCGAGCGCCTCGACGAGACCTGTCTCGGGATTGGTACCTACGCACTTAAAGCCAGCCTCCTCAAAGGCTGTACGGTACTGGCTGTTGAACTCATAGCGGTGTCTATGTCTCTCTGAGATCAGCAGCTTGCCATAAGCGGCTGCCAGCTTAGAGCCCTCCTTGAGTTCGCACTCATAAGCACCTAGTCGCATGGAGGCACCTAGGTCTGAGACGGCCTTCTGCTCATCCATCAGATCAATAATCTTATTGGCCGCTGTCGGCTTGATCTCGGTCGTGTTACAGTCCTCTAGGCCCAGTACATTCTGAGCGAACTCAATCGCCATGCACTGCATACCTAGGCAGATGCCGAGCGTCGGAATCTGATGCGTACGGGTATACTCTAGGGCGATCAACTTGCCCTCTACACCTCTAGAGCCAAAGCCTGGAGCCACCACGACCCCATCGTAGCCACTCAGGAGCTTCTCTACATTGTCCTTGGTGATGCTCTCGCTATGTATTGAGGTGAGCTTGAGCTTGCGATCATGATACACACAGCTCTGGAGCAGTGCCTCATCGATAGACTTGTAGGCATCTTGTAGCTCTACATACTTGCCCACGAGGGCGATGTGTAGCTCCTTGGTAGCCGACTTCATCCGGTGAACGAAGTTGCGCCACTTCTCCATTTTAGGTGTTTCGCCCACCTCCAGACCAGCCTGCTGGATCACCTGACGATCTAGCCCCTGATCCTGTAGGAGTAGCGGTATCTCGTAGATCGACGGCATGTCGATACTCTGGAAGACACTCTCCTTAGACACATTGCAGAAGAGTGCCACCTTGTCTAGTAGCTCATCTCTCAGCTTATGCTCCGTACGAAGCACCAGGATGTCGGGCTGTATACCCTCCTCTTGGAGCTGCTTCACCGAGTGCTGCGTGGGCTTCGTCTTGTACTCCTTGGCTGCTGCGATAAAGGGTACATAAGTCAGATGAACGCAGACGCAGTGGTTCTTGAGCTCCCACTTGAGCTGACGTACACTCTCCAGGAAGGGAAGTGACTCGATGTCTCCGACCACACCACCTATCTCGGTGATGACAAAGTCGTAGTGATGCTTCATGCCTAGACGACGTACGCTCCGCTTGATCTCGTCCGTGATATGCGGGATCACCTGTACCGTCTTGCCGAGGTAATCCCCGTGGCGCTCCTTATTGATCACGCTCTGATAGATACGTCCCGTGGTGATGTTGTTCTCCCGAGAGGTGCGGATATTGAGGAAGCGCTCATAGTGTCCCAGATCTAGATCCGCCTCATGGCCATCTTCCGTCACATAGCACTCGCCATGCTCGTAAGGGTTGAGCGTGCCCGGGTCGATGTTTATATACGGGTCAAACTTCTGTATCGTAACCTTGTACCCACGAGCTTGAAGCAATTTGCCAAGGCTGGCGGCTACAATACCCTTACCAAGCGAGGAGACCACGCCTCCTGTCACAAAGATGTATCGTGTATCGGTCATAACTGTGCTATTAATATATAAGGTATCACACCCCAGTAAACTGAAGTCTGTGCAAAGGTACTAAATAGTGACCACTACGACCGCACTATTTATATATAAATCTACGCACTCCCCACATCTGACGATCTCATCCCCACGCAAGAAATCTCAAATCCCTACGTGGAAAACGAAAATTCTCAACGTGAGTGCGAAATAAAACTTCGGAAGAATGAAATAAAACTTCGGAAGAATGAAATGAAACTTCGGAAGAATGAAATGAAACTTCGGA
>NZ_CABUAN010000053.1 GCF_902489635.1 uncultured Porphyromonas sp.
TCGGCACCAACCGTTGCAGCGATAGTACCACCCTCACCAGCGGTAAAGGTGACGGCATGCTTGACGATGAGCTTCTTGAAGGTAGCCTCCACCTTGAGATCCTGGTCGCCTAGAGTGACGATGAGCTTATTGCCCTCGATCTTCGTATCGGCACCAGCGACGGCAGGCTTGCCATTGACCATCCATTGGTCTAGCTCATAGCCCTCCTGAGGCGTAGCGGTAAAGGTAATGACCGCACCCTGCTCTACCTGATCGTTGCTCTCGATAGCCTTAGCCTCGGCACCAACCGTTGCAGCGATAGTACCACCCTCACCAGCGGTAAAGGTGACGGTATGCTTGACAACTAGCTTATGGTACTTGACATCAATGACGGCGTTAGCTCGCAGTGTGATGCTGGCCTTGAGGGTCTCAATATCAGCTACTGGGATTTCTTCACCATTGTTGGTCCATGCATCTAGGGCATAGCCATCCTTGACAGCAGCTTGAAACTCTACGAAGGTGCCCTCTTTAATCTTGGCTTTGGGCTCTACAGCTACCTTACGACCACCATCGTAATAGTAGGCTTCGATAGTTCCCCACTCATTGTCTGGCTTGTAGTCGACCTCATACATCTGCTCCTTTTTGAAGGTGACTTTGACATCGGTCTTTGCCTTAATCTGCCACATGATATAAGGTCTTCCAGCGAGCAGGCTCTGTACCTCACCATTGACAATCCATTGATCGACCTTGTAGCCCTGCTCTGTGTTTGGCTTCGCAGTAAAGCGCATGTAGTCATTCTCATTTACTTTTGAGCCACTAGGTATGGTCGTACGACCATTGAAAGTAGCTCCAATGATATCTCCACCCTCACCAGCAGAGTAGGTAACCTCGTAGGTGACGGGTAGCTTCTTGAAGGTAGCCTCGACCTTGAGGTCCTGGTCGCCTAGAGTGACGATGAGCTTATTGCCCTCGATCTTCGTATCGGCACCAGCGACGGCAGGCTTGCCATTGACCATCCATTGGTCTAGCTCATAGCCCTCCTGAGGCGTAGCGGTAAAGGTAATGACCGCACCCTGCTCTACCTGATCGTTGCTCTCGATAGCCTTAGCCTCGGCACCAACCGTTGCAGCGATAGTACCACCCTCACCAGCGGTAAAGGTGACGGTATGCTTGACAACTAGCTTATGGTACTTGACATCAATGACGGCGTTAGCTCGCAGTGTGATGCTGGCCTTGAGGGTCTCAATATCAGCTACTGGGATTTCTTCACCATTGTTGGTCCATGCATCTAGGGCATAGCCATCCTTGACAGCAGCTTGAAACTCTACGAAGGTGCCCTCTTTAATCTTGGCTTTGGGCTCTACAGCTACCTTACGACCACCATCGTAATAGTAGGCTTCGATAGTTCCCCACTCATTGTCTGGCTTGTAGTCGACCTCATACATCTGCTCCTTTTTGAAGGTGACTTTGACATCGGTCTTTGCCTTAATCTGCCACATGATATAAGGTCTTCCAGCGAGCAGGCTCTGTACCTCACCATTGACAATCCATTGATCGACCTTGTAGCCCTGCTCTGTGTTTGGCTTCGCAGTAAAGCGCATGTAGTCATTCTCATTTACTTTTGAGCCACTAGGTATGGTCGTACGACCATTGAAAGTAGCTCCAATGATATCTCCACCCTCACCAGCAGAGTAGGTAACCTCGTAGGTGACGGGTAGCTTCTTGAAGGTAGCCTCGACCTTGAGGTCCTGGTCGCCTAGAGTGACGATGAGCTTATTACCCTCGATCTTCGTGTCGGCACCAGCGACGGCGGGATTGCCATTGACCATCCATTGGTCTAGCTCATAGCCCTCCTGAGGTGTAGCGGTAAAGGTAATAACTGCACCCTGCTCTACCTGATCGTTGCTCTGGATAGCCTTTGCATCAGTACCAACCGTTGCAGCGATAGTACCACCCTCACCAGCGATGTACTCGACAGTGTAAAGCTTTATGTCCTTGAGGAAGGAGACCTCGACATTGAGGTCCTTGTCAGCTTTTTGGATGATAGTGTTGCGCCCCTTGCCCTTTGCAAATGGCTCGCCATTGATCGTCCACTGATCTGTCTTGTAACCGCTCATAGGCTTAGCGTTGAACCGTAGCGCTACACCGTCATCGACAGTGCTGCCAGACTGTACCTCTGTACCATCAGATAGGAAGCACTGGAGCGTACCTCCCTCACCAGCTGTAAGCGTAATCTTGTGCCCTGCAGGAGCGGTACTCTTGAAGACGGCTCCGATGGTTACGTCTGCATCAGGCTCATACTTACAGCTATTGTCAGACAACTTCATAATGAGATCATCATTCCGCTGTCCATTGAAGGTCCAATAGGAGAACTCGTATCCAGCCTTAGGCATAGCTGTGAGGAAGACAAACTTCCACTTAGGGACTTTGTTTTCTCCAGCCTGAAGAGATACATGATTATAGCTATCATCCTCATAATAGGCAGCTATGGTCCCCTCAGGAGACTCATTGGGGAGTGTTACAATATAGCCCTCAAAAGGCGTGGCTGAAGCCTCAAAGTCTACCTTAATCTTTGTATCCTTACGAATTACAAAGGTCTGTCGAGAGCTGCCCTCTGATCCACTTATAGCGACATCATCTTGGTACCACTTACCGATCTTTGCCCCCATATCAGGTATCGCATTCACTTCGAGCGTGATGTTCTTAGGTACGGCATCGCCGCTCTCTACATAAACGTCCTGTTCTTCTTGTTCGAATGGATCAAAGTCGACATAGAGTGCCGAGAGATGTCCTCCAGCGGAGCTCTCTAATGTGACGATACACTCTTCTGAGCTGCGGAGCCTTGTCGCAGACTGCTTCATAACGATGACGACATCAATGTCCTTTTGGGGCATCTCCATCTTCATTTTCTTGGCACCTCCATAGGCCTCAGGCTCATGCTGGGCGAGCTCACCATTGACCATCCAGTGGTCGATCTCATAGCCAGCCTCTACAGTTGCCGTAAAGGTAAGCGGTGTGCCAGCAGGGAGCTTGCGTCCTGGGGTAACTACCACCTTGCCCTCAGAGGGTAAGTAGGTAACACATCTTAGGTCAGAGACACCCTTGGGTAGGGTGTAGCGGACGGCATAAGTCGCTCCACTAGACTGACCACTTGCCTTACTGCCCCATCCTCCCAAGAGGAGAAGCAGGGCAAAGACAATCGGGTAAAGTATTCGTTTTGTCATAGATTATATTTGATTAAAAATTCAACTTCAGATGATGAGCTTACGGCTACTACTACCTATGCGCAGGATGAAGACACCTTTAGATAGAGGTATATAGCTGTCAGCTTGAGTAAGTGTAGTCTGTAAGATCTGTGTGCCATCTAGCGTGTAGATGGTGAGCGTCTTGTAGGGTAGCTCTGCTCCTCTGACCCTTATGCCAGCTCCCTCGACAAAGCACTGGTAAGGCTCCGTCTGAAGAGGAGCTTCGCATGCTCTGTGATCCCCCTCGTAGGGTATCCATGTGTGAGAGGAAGCATCCCACTGGGAGGGTTGCCATCTCTTAGCCTTAGCCTCAGCGACTTGCTTGGGACGCATTTGATTTGTCTCAGGTCTTACCGAGTCATCATAGATACCTAGTATAGCTGTACTCTCAGACTCAGGGATCATCAGTAGCCCATCTACGATCTGCTGCACGAGCTCCTCTGATAGATGCCCCTGGCTACAGATGAAGGAGCGTAGTCTCGGCATAGTCCTAAAGCACATCTCCTCTACTTGATTGCCTGCAAAGCTTAGACGGGTAGCAATAGGTAGCTGATCCAGAAAGAGCGTTGATATCTTACAGCTGTCAGCTACGATCTCTTCGATAGCTCCTCGCACTGTGATGGCTGGCTTATCTAGTATATACTGGATGCGCTCTCCATTGCGCCACTCCCCCTTGACCCCTCGCATGAGGAGCTCCGTCCCCTCCTTGACTCGTATGGTGAAGGATATAGGCTCGCCGAGTTCTATCTCTGGATAAAAGGTCGTAAAGGACAGATCCGAGCGATCTGCAGGGAGGCTGTTGTCATAGGGCTGGTAGATGTCACTACTAGTACGACACTTGACGGTCCATCCCTTAGCTTGTAGCTGGTTGATATGCTCCTGGGTGATGGTGTTCTGCTCGTAAGGATCCACCTTACTTAAGACCACGATGGAGCCTCGCTGTGCATTAGGTGTCAGATTGGGCAGATGAGCGATGAGGCTGTCTATCCCTTCGGACATAAACCTATTGGAGTAGATGAAGAGTTGGTTGAGGAAGGGACAATTAGCAAAGTCTAACGTGGAGATCATGTTGCCACTACAATTGAGCGTGGAGAGCTGTGGACAGTTGCTTAGATCTAGTTGCTTGAGATAGTTATTGTCCACAAAGACCTGCTGTAGCTGCTCATTTAGCGTGAGGTCTAACTCCTTAATAAGATTGTTAGCACACTGGAGCTGCGCTAGATAGTCGCAGTAGTATAGGTTCAGCTTGCGTATCTTATTGTCATTGATCGCGAGCCACTCCAGCGACAAGGCGCGAGACAAATCTATGTCTGTAATGCCACACCCATTGGCGTTGAAGTCAGTGATCGGTCCTGTGAAAGTAATCTCTTGAGACTGGATCTCATAAGAGACATCCTCGGCTGGATCGTAGACACCCTTTAGTCCCTCGATGGTAATATCTCCATTGGCAATGATATTGAGAGTTATGGTTTCGCCTATCTTCTTGTCTGTGGTAATCTTGATGGCCTCGCGCTGCTGAGCAAAGCTTGTCAGCGGTAGAAGGAGTAAGACGAAGTAGAGTATATACTTGTGCATAGCTTATAGTTGGTTTATCGGCTTAATAGTTGCTCTCCATAGGTATGACGCGCAGAAGCAAAGGAATTAGATATGGTAAGTCAAGGAGAGGAGCACTCCGAAGGAGCGTGCCTGCTCCCCGATCAGCTCTGGGTGGCTAAATATACCCGAGGTAGTAGTCGGTCTACCCTCGTAGAGAGGTCGTCTTGTGCTTAGTCGATTAGGAGCGTAGAAGGCATCCACGCTTATGGTCATCGCTTGGCTACGTGGCAGTGGTATGGATAGCTGACCATGCCATCTAAGCTCTAGACCAGACTTGAGCTTACTCAGTAGAGGCAGGTAAGCTAGCTGGTAGTCGAGCTGATCCTTGTAGCCACGCTCCACGACATAGGTCGATGAGAGCGGTAGGCGATACGCCACGGAGAGAGCCGTGTAGAGACGATCGCTGTATCGATAGTCACAGCCCGCCCAGGGTCTCACGACACTATAGTCTATGTGATTAGAGCTCCCCTTGTAAAGCTCCTGATGATAGTGATAGCCCCCGCCGAGGGAGAGAGCTAGCTGATGTCTAGAAGAGAGGGGGATCTGGTAGCGTCCTCTGAGCTGAGCGTCGTAGTCTGCCTGCCGATAGGTCTGTCGCTGACCGATCTGGCGTAGATCTGTGATGGTGAGATGCTCTTGGTCTGGCTGATGGGTCGCATAGATATACTCGGTACCTAGACGATGTAGTATGGTACTCTCTAGAGCCAAGGTACACCTGCCCCACCCCATACTACTGAGCAGTCTCACATTATTATTAAGGAGCCCGAAGAGCCCAGCAGCGGATGACTCTTCCGTCCGCATCTTGTAGAGTTGGTCAGAGAGTAAGAGCGTATAGTGAGGAGCTCCGAGCTCTCGCTGTCTACTCCTTAATAATAGGTCTACCGCCACACCCCCCATATAGTGCATACGAGAGGTGCCAAAGAAGATTTTAGTATTCTGCACATCTACCATCCCAAAGCCGTACGTTAGCGGGAACTTGTCCTGCTGTGAGGGTTTCCAGAGCCATAAGTTCATATACTTACGATGATAGAGCGCATGTAGCGTAGCCGATAGATCTAGCGAGCTAAAGTGATGCTTGTAGCCTAGGGTCGCTTGGAGAGTACCAGTCGTATTGTAGACACGAGGGTCTTCGTACTTATAGGCTATCTCCCCAGCGAAGTGTAGCCCAGCACCCAGCTCTGAGGCACCTCGTCTGAGCGCATAGAGAGCGCCTGCGATATAATGCTCGTAGCGATAGTCACCGCCAGAAGTGTCAGCGACAAGGTATGGCAGGTAGTACTCAGGCTGTCGTATGGCTGAGTAGCCTATCGCTCCCTGATAGCCTAAACCTACAGAGACATAGCCACTGAGACGACCTCGATGCTTGAAGTTTGCCACACCCATCGCCACCAGCTCTCCAGCGATCTCTGTGGCTCCCTCGTAAGGAGCTCTGACCCCGTCCTGAGAGAGGTAGTTACTCCGTAGCCCCACGAGAGCATACGTCGTGTCTTGCGGTATCTCCGTCGGGATTGTGTAGCGTACCTTAGCAAGCTTATCCTCAGCTCGTGGTGTGATCTCCTCATAGTACCTCTGGAGCGCAGAGCTATAGACCTCTCCTTGCCCTATGATAAAGGGGGAAGCGGGCGTCTGCGCCTTTGTGACCGCTACATAGCCGAGCAGTAATAAGCAAAGGGCGAAGCTACGGATAGATAGAGAGGAGTGGGTAAAGGCGTGTAGATACATAGTGTGCTAAAACTTTACGGAGGTCTCTAGTCCAAAGTAAGGTACGACCCACTCACGAGCCGTCGTCTTGTCTTTTTGCAGATACTTTGGAGAGATGTCTATAATGTTGTCGATAAAGAATGAGAGGCGGATGTGCTCGCCTAGCTGCTTCGTACCCTTGAAGCTCATACGCACAGATATCGGCTTTATATTCGCCCGATAGTAGAGCTCATCGAGAGATCTATTGAGGTAGCGCATCGGAGAGGAGAGGTCATTCATCTGTGCGATCTCCTTCTCACCCACAGGTAGCTTGCGCCCATTCAGGTCCATCAGCTCATAGGGATAAGGGCTCTGCTCACGCCCATAGTAAGACTTGCTAAACCATATCACCTGAAAGAAGTTGGTCAGTATCACCCCCCACTCGGGGATGTGCGTTGTAGCCCATAGATTGGTATTGATACGGTGATAGTGACGATGATCCCCCTTACCGTAGATACCTACGTAAGGGTACTTAACGTCGAACTCGATAATCTCCGGGCGGTACATAACGGGTATAGCAGAGGCGTATAGCGTGTGGTAGTAAGCACCATTGAGCTCAAACTGCGTGCGGATAGCCTTAAAGTAAGGAGTCCGCAGACGGTACTCGATGCCGCGCTTCACCGTTCGCTCAGAGTTTTGCACCGTTGAGAGCGAGGTAAAGTCTTGGTAAAGGTCCTCATAGAAGTCCTCCTTGACAGGCCTCTTACCCGCAGGGAGCGAGCCTCCGATAGGACGGCGGTAGGTAGGATAAGTGATCGGATAATAGGCTGGAGCGTAGGCGTAGCCACTATTCATATCCTCCTGAAAGAGCGTCACAGCGAGCGTATAGCGCTGATAAGAGAGGTCTATGCCGATCTCCTTCTTTTCATTGCTCATAGCCCTTAGATTAGGGTTGGAGGGGTCGTGCTTGATCGCGTAAGTCATCAAGTGATCTCTCTTAGGGTCGCTGTAGTAGGCGTTAAGAGCGGAGAAGTATCGATAGACGTTGTCTGGATATAGGTAGTCTAGCGTGGGGAGCTTGTGTGCCACACCATATCCTAGGCGCACAGCCGTGGCAAAGCCCGAGGGTGCCGTATAGGTCCACGAGAGCTTGATGCGTGGGTCGAGGAGTATCTCGTGCGCTAGACGATAGTTGTCCGGTAGATTGAGCATCTGCGTGGCACGTAGCCCCACATTGCCATCTATGCGGTGACGACCTAGTGAGACGTAGAGCCGATCCTCTAGGAAGACTGCTATATTCGAGAGCGCTGGGATGGCATAGTTAGGACGAACCCATATAAACGTATTGTCACCAGGATAAGGAGGGCGGGAAGGGTCTATGACGGCACCTCGGCCCCAATTCTTAGCAATGGAGTAGTCGACACCATATAGTAGTGTCTGCTGCAGAGGAGCCAGCCAGGCCATAGGACTCTCACCCGATAGTGTGGTCTGAAGTGCTAAGGGCTGATTGTCCATCTTGTAGTAAGCATAGTAAGAGGTGGGGAGGAACTCACCCTCTTGTAGTCCCATCTCCCTACTGATAGGCATGACCGCGGGGCCTCGCCCAGATAGGTAGAGATACTTACGACTGAGGAGGTCGTAGGTATAGTCCACCGTCGATCTCCACGACAATGTCCTGAGCCACGAGAGCTGAGGCGACCAGCGAGCATTAGCCACCAGTGTAGTGCGGTAGTACTCTGTATTGTATCGCTCATCTTGCTGCTCTACCAGCTCGTCCGTGCGACTGTTTTGTATAGAGGCGGTCTGGTGTAGCGTAGCGGTCACGTCTAGCACACCGCCAGTGTCACCTAGGTCTCTATGATAGGCGTAGGAGAGCTGCGCTGTAGCTCTTGTATAGCGCTCTAGACGCTCTCTAGGATCACTCCGGTAGTCTACCACATCGCCGCCAATGTGTAGACTGTTGTAGCCCGTAGAGCCGAGAGCTATACCCTTGCCTATATAAGCTAACTTAAAGAGCGGGTCTACCTTGGCACGCCCCTCCCAGGGCGTCACACCACGCTTAGGGTGTAGCTTGATCGCTCCACTACTTAGATTACCCTCAGAGGCGGAGCTGATACCCTGCTCTATCTCAACACGGTCGTAGTGATTGGTCGAGAGCGTACGCAGATCGATCCCCGAGTTGAGCGAGCTACGCCTCGTGACCACCCGATCTGGCAGATAGGTCGAGAAGCGACTCATACCAGTCAGCCCCTGCATCTGCACACGAGAGGCATCGTTGGTAATAGGAGCACCGTCAATCATGATTGAGGTGCCGAGGGAGCTATTGTCGTCCTGTCCTACCTGACGATTGGTCACCCCCTTGAAGTCTCCTATGCCAGGCGTCGTAGTCACAGCACCTGGGAGGAGGAGCAAGATATCTTTTATCGATACTGGCTGTATGTTTTGCATAGCCTCCTGACCGATGACCACCTCGCTCTTGTCCTTGCGGTAGGCGCCCAGCACCTCCACCTCAGGGAGCTCAATGCTCAGCCTACGTAGGGAGATGTCAATCTGCTCTAGCCCCTGGACCGATAGCGTGCGACTATACGATGCGAAGCCGACACAGCGCACCACCAGTGTGTAGGTACCCCCCTGTCGGAGAGGCAGGGTAAAGCGACCATCAGCATCACAGACTACACCCTGATTGGTCTCACTAATCCCTACTGTAGCCCATCCGATAGGAGCATGGTCCTTAGCATTGCGTACACGCCCTGTGATGCCGATGGCTGGCGGAGGAGTCGTATACGACATGGCTAGGCTGAGCTCAGGTAGGAGCAAGAGCCAAAGCGTGATGAGCGTCAGTAGCGTATGTCTGTGTAGCATAGCCATAGTGTGTGAGCGGTCAGTAAGGTTAGGTAGGGGGACGTATCTATGCACGCCCCCCTACGGTAGATAATTACGATATGGTGGACTTAAGGAGCCCCCTACTTCTTAGGATAAGCGTTTTGCCCTTGTACACGCTCGTAGTCGTTGGTCGAGTCGTTGGTGTCGATCCAATAGGTGCGACCATTGCGCATCTCGGTCTTGCGATGTGCTAGTTCCTGACGGTGACAGCCCGTCACGAAGAAGTTCCCCTTGTCTACCGTAATCGGTAGCGCACGCGTCTTGAACTGTCCTTCGCAACCCGTCTCCACGCCATCTAGGATAAGGTCTACAGGGATGGTGTAGTAGTTCTCCGTTTCGCCCTTTTTATTAGTCACCTGCATGACATGATCCTTAAGGAATGCTCTTAGATCGCCCTCCACCTTAAAGAGGAGTGGTGGCCAAAAGCCTCTAGGATGTGCGATACCCGTACTAGAGAAGCAGTCTACGATGATATTCATATTAGGCACATCGGGGTTGTCCGTGTCTGTAATCTTGATTGTCTTGCCATCTCCAGCAGGAAGCTCTACCTCTGGGAAGAGGAACTCAAAGTCAGCTCCTGAGAGGTCTACAGAGTTTGGCTTATCCTCGGTATGATGATTGATAGCCGTAGCAGCAACAATCTTGAACTCTCCAGGCTTGATCGGATACTCCTTACCACTACCAGGGAACTGATAGATACCAGCCACGGGTAGCTCCCCTTTGTCTGCTAGATAGTTAGTCCAGGGAGTCTCTGGCATTGGGTTACCATGAGCAGTCACAGCGTAGCAGATACCATCGAGGTACTCGGTCTTCTCCCCATTGTTGACTATCATAAAGTACTGATCTGGGTGCATCATACGACCATTGGTCTCGCCATTGAAGAAGATGTCACCAAAGATGAGCTGAGTCTTTTCTGGCGTAGGAGCCTCACCTATCTGGACTGGTATGGAGAGCGTCATAGCATCGCTGACGACGACGTTTTCCTTAGCCCCAACGAGTGTGCGATGATCCACAGTCTCACCCGATACGGCAAAGCTATAGGTGCCCTTGTCGAGTGTCAGCTCTACGGTACGGCTCTTCTTGTCGACCTCCGTCTCGCTCTTCTTGAGCGTGCGACTATCGGTGACGGTGAGCATGAGCTTGGCGAGCTCGACCTCCTTGTCTAGCCCCAGCTGCACAGTCACTTTGCACTGTGTGCCTTTATTTGGATTTGGGTTATTCGGATCTTCCTTACAGCCACCCAGTATGAGGGCGGAGAGTGCGATCAGCACTAGTGTGATTGATGTAAACTTAGGTATTCTCATTGTCTTAGGATTGATTTATTTGGTGCTTTATAAACTTCTGGATTCAGCGAGCATGTGCTCAAGTTAAGCCGTTCCTCCACCGAAATCCTTTGCAAAGGTAGAGAGCCTACAGACGCTCTACAACCCTATC
The DNA here is from genome assembly GCF_902489635.1 of uncultured Porphyromonas sp. Taxonomy (GTDB): domain Bacteria; phylum Bacteroidota; class Bacteroidia; order Bacteroidales; family Porphyromonadaceae; genus Porphyromonas. The sequence continues at coordinate 10,818 of NZ_CABUAN010000053.1, forward strand.
TTTAGGTATTTTACAGCCTCTGGGATAGCTAAATAGATGGAGTGAGACATGCGCAGAATAGGGGGTACAGACGACCGACAATTCGAGCCCAATTCCAATTGAGAGGGAGGGGCAACAGGGCTGACGCATTATAATCGCTCTGTCAGGAGGTACACAGCCAACAGCCAGACTGAGTACTTCCGATATTTGCAAGGATTCGGATCTCTCACGAGGAAATCCCCAATAGCTACGTGGGAAACAAAAAGTCTTCACGTAGGCGAGAAATAAAACTTCGGAGGAATCAAATGAAACTTCGGAAGAATGAAATCATAAGTCCGAAGAATTTTTCCACC
>NZ_CABUAN010000054.1 GCF_902489635.1 uncultured Porphyromonas sp.
CTTTCATAGTTGTTGGGGTTGGCTTCCCAACTGTGTACTATTTCAGGAGAGGACAGGGAAATAAAAAATATCCACGTGGGAATTTGATTTCCCACGTGGATAGTAATGTAAGGCTCCAAATGATGAGGGGCTGTCCCTCACAAAGGTTGGAGGCGTCGGGGTAGTGGAGCAGCCTAAGTATCTTGACGAATCGGGTCTGCTCTGACTACTCCGATACCCCCACTAGAGCGATCTAGTTGTGCTTGACGACAAGTCGCTGTGATGCGCCATCGGTCACTACGAGATAGGTGCCATCGCTTAGAGCGGTGAGGTCTATCTGTAGGCTGCCAGAGCGGTCAGCATGTAGGCACGTGATCAGCTCTCCTTCTAGCGTGTAGAGTGCAACATCTGCCTCAGGTGCTAGACCCGTTACGGAAGCAGTCTCGCGTGCGGGGTTAGGATAGACAGTGAGCGTCATCGTAGCTACAGCGTCCACTCCCGTGTGGTCGACGAAGACTGCGACAACCTCCGTATCTTTTGTGACGGTGAAGGTCATATCCTTGAGGATATCCTCGCCATTTGCCGTAAGCTTGGTGAGCTCGCACTGGTCGTTGGCGCCCTTTGCTTCGACAGTAAGCTTCGTTCCTTCTGGCACAGCATTGAGATCGACCTTCTCCTTGATAGTAATCTTACCGTGCTCATTGTCCTTTAGGGTTACCTTGTAGGTTGTGGGCTGAGCTTTCTTAGTAAAGGTAGCGACCACCTTCGTGTCTCCCTTCATGGCAAAGGACTTGGCAGCGAGGATGTCCTTATCGTTTGCTGTAAGAGCGGTGAGCTCGTAGCCAGCGTCTGGTGTTGCCTCGATAGAGACATTCGCACCTAGAGCTACGTCAGCGTCGTTAGACACTTCCTTATCGCCCACTAGAGCAACGACCTTACCACCCTCAGCAGGAGCAATCGTCAGCTTGGGCTTTCTGAAGGTTACCTTGACCTCACTGGTCTCATCAAAGGATGCGTCGTAGGAGTTCACCTCTCTACTGTGTACCTCCTCACCATTGACGGTCCACTTATCTACGATGTAACCCTTGTCAGGCATCACGTTGAAGACGATGTACGCGCCTCTATCTACCTCATCACCTGAGTTGATAGCCACATCATCCTGGCCTTCCTTCTGAACCTTTACCGTGGTGAACTTACCGTTCGCCCCAGCGGTGTAGGTAATCGTGATCTTCGTGTCGACGCTCTTGAAGTGAGCTACGATGTTCGTCTCAGCAGTAATCTCCTGGGAGAGCTTATTTGGATTAGCAAAGTCTGGCGTGCCATCGGCGCCATTGACCGTAAACTTCTCGAATTCATAGCCCTCGTTTGCCGTGGCTTCGAAGTCGATATAAGTGCTCTCGGGTACAGACTCACCAGTAGTGATGGTCTTGAGCTGACCATTTACATAGCCAGAAGCCGTAATCGTACCACCCTTAACGGGGTCAGCTGTGAAGTTAACCACATACTTCGCTGCTTCCTTCTTGAAGTAAAGCTGTACATCCGTGTCCTCCTCGAGGGTCATCGTCAGTGTAGTATTCTGGCCAGCCTGTCGGTCCTCTGAGCCATTGACGAGCCACTTCTCTACTTCATAGCCTTCACTAGGCGTGGCTGTGAAAGTAACGCTCGAGCCACGAGCTACCTTCTTGCCACTCTCGACAGAGACGGCATCGCCACCACCCTTTGGTGTGACTGCGACTGCAATCTGACCGCCATCACCTGTAGGCACACTGTACTTCAGCGTCACCTCGTTGGGCTTTGCGGTGAAGACAACCTTTACATCCACATCTGCTGTCAGCTCGTGGACATACTCATTGGGGTTGCTAGGCATATCAATGGCCTTATCATTTACAAGCCACTTCTCGACCTTGTAGTCAGCACCAGGCTTAGCTGTAAAGGTGATAAAGATACTCTCGCCAGAGAACTTCTCGCCCGACTCGAAGGGGACCTCCTCATCGTTCTCGCGGTCGTAGTGCGTAGCGGTGAGCGTACCCTGACCTTCAGGCTCAGCAGCAAAGGTTACCGTGTACTCCTCTGCAGGAGCTGCAGACTTGAAGTGAGCTACGACACTAGTCTCTCCTGTAATCTCGCGGGAGAGCTCTGTTGGGTCTATGACAGAGCCCTCAGCGGGTAGCCCATTGACAGTCCAATTGTCGAACTCATATCCCTCCTTTGGCTCCGCCTTAAACTTCAAGAACGTGTTCTCTGCTACAGATGCACCTGAGGATACCATCGCATAGGTTACGGTATTCTCTGCCGTTACTGTGCCACCATCGATAGGATCAGCAGAGAACTTGACGGTGTAGGTCGTCTGTCCGTAGAGCCGTGGTGCTGCAAACGCTAAGATGCATAGCAGAATAGGTAATAGTCTTTTCATAGCTTGTAACTAAGTTTAGTGTATTAAATGTGTTTCTTGCGTCATGTTAGGCACACATCTCTGACTACCGCTCCCACGCTCCTCTATTTTACCACGCTACGACTGGTCGCAATGCAGAGAAATATAGGGGAATGCTCAAGACGTCGCTGAGAACTTGCCTTTACAAGGGCGAAATTAAGCAATATTTCGAGAAAAAGCAAGTGACGCTCCGCCTCGTGTAGTGAATAGTGCGTAGCTTATGAGACTAGAGCTATTCATGCGTCTAGGACTTCTAGAGCCAGCCCCCAGCTACTGCACACGCACCACTAACCTCTTTTTTCGTACCTTTGGAGAGCATTCAGTAATCTATGGTCGCACCGAGACGACCTTTCTTTCACTCTATCTCATTCTATCTCATGACTAGAAGAAACTTGTTTCGTAGCCTCGTGGCTATCATTTTATCCACATTCGCTCTGCCTATGACTGCACAGCAAGGAACCAAGCAGATGACCCCAGAGATGCTCCTCACGATGCCTCGTGTAGGGAGCTACGCCCTAGCACCTAATGGTAAGCAGGTCGTATACAACGTGTCCCAACCCTCTATCCAGGACAACAACAGCCGCACCTCTATCTACCTCATCAATAGCGACGGATCGGGACGTACCGAGCTGACCGCACCCTCGGCTGGTAGCGAGTACACGCCTCGCTGGAGCCGTGACGGCAAGCAGATATACTTCATGCGTGGCACCGACCAGGGCATGCAGCTCTTCGCACGCACCCTCAATGATGGTGTAGAGCGTCAGCTCACCGCTATCGACGGGGGGATCGTCGACTATCTCTTCTCGCCCGATGAGACGACGCTGCTCTACGTGCAGGACATCAAGGCTCGCCCTGTCGTCACCGACGTCTATCCTGACCTAGACAAGGCTGACGCACGTATCATCGAGGATCTAATGTACAAGCATTGGGACGAATGGGTCTCGACGATGCCACACCCCTTTATCGCAAAGGTTACGGCACAGCCTATCACCAAGGGACTAGACCTACTCGAGGGTGAGCCCTACGAGGCTCCTATGCGTCCCTTCAACGGCATCGAGGATATAGCCTTTAGCCCTGATGGCAACCTCATCGCTTACGCTTGCCGCAAGAAGACAGGACTAGAGTACAGCCTCTCGACCAATAGCGACATCTACCTATATAATGTATCTACTGGTGAGACGACCAATGTAAGCGAGGGCATCATGGGTTACGATACGAACCCTGTCTTCAGCCCCGACGGTCGCTCGCTCATCTGGATCGGCATGGAGCGCGATGGCTACGAGTCTGACCTACAGGTCATGTATCTCTACGACTTGGCAAAGAAGCAGTACCGCCCCCTCACGGCCGACTTTGAGTACAACATCTCCAACCCCACCTGGAGTGCCGACAGCAAGACCATTTACTTCATCACCTGCCGCGAGGCGCTGACACACCTCTACAGCTATCAGCTGTCTAATGGTAAGATCAAGCAGATCACCGATGGGCAGTACGACTACACGGGCTTTGATATGAATGACAAGGGCGTCTGCGTAGCTTCTCGTCAAGCAATGACCTACCCGACGGAGCTCTTCATGGTCAATCTGAAGAACGGCAAGGCTACCGCACTCACTGAGGAGGACAAGCCGATCATGAGTCAGCTAGGCGATCTAACTTGCGAAAAGCGCTGGATGCCTACGACCGACGGCGGTAAGATGCTCACATGGGTACTCTACCCACCGCACTTTGACAAGAGCAAGCAGTACCCCTCCATCCTCTACTGTCAGGGTGGTCCGCAAAGCACCATTAGCCAGTTCTGGTCTTACCGCTGGAATCCCCGCATCATGGCGGAGCAGGGCTACATCGTCATCCTCCCCAACCGTCACGGCGTGCCAGGCTTTGGCAAGGCGTGGAATGAGCAGATCAGTGGCGACTACAGCGGTCAGAACATCCGCGACTACCTCACCGCTGCAGACCTCATGAAGCAAGAGCCCTTCATCGCACCAGATCGTATGGGCGCTGTGGGCGCTAGCTACGGTGGTTACTCAGTCTACTACCTAGCAGGTGTACACGAGGGACGCTTCGCAGCTTTCATCGCACATGCGGGTATCTTCAACCTCGAGGCGCAGTATCTCGAGACCGAGGAGAAGTGGTTTGCTAACTGGGATATGGGTGGTGCTCCTTGGGAAAAGGACAACGCTACGGCTCAGCGCACCTTTGCCAACTCACCTCACAAGCTCGTTGACAAGTGGGATACGCCTATCCTGATCATTCACGGAGAGCATGACTTCCGTATCCTCGCTTCGCAGGGTATGATGGCCTTTGACGCTGCTAAGATGCGTGGTGTACCGACGAAGATGCTACTCTTCCCCGAGGAGACGCACTGGGTCCTCAAGCCGCAGAATGCACTCCTATGGCAGCGCACCTTCTTCGACTGGCTCGATCGTTGGCTCAAGAAGTAAGAGACCGTGATAGATACACTCGTATTCGATTTCGGAGGCGTCTTAGTGGATCTCCAGCCGGAGGTGTCGCTAAGACGCTTTCGCGAGCTAGGCGTTCAGGATATCGATGAGATGCTCAACCCGTACCGACAGCTCGGTGTCTTTCACGACCTGGAGATGGGTCTCGTGGGGCGCGAGGAGTTTGTCGCACGGCTCAATGAGCATGCTGGCACAGACCTGACTGATGAGCAGATCAATGAGGCGATCATGCTCTTCCTCAAGGGAGTCCCTCAGTACAAGTTTGACTATCTAGAGCAGCTCCGTAAGAAGTACAAGATCTACATCTTGTCGAATACCAATCCCTACATCATGGCTTATGCCCATAGTTCCCACTTCCTCCCCGCCACGGGGCGCACGCTGAGCGACTATGTGGACAAGGTCTACGCCTCCTGTGATATGCAGACGATGAAGCCCGACCGAGCTATCTACGAGCAGATGATAGCGGATAGCGGGATGGTGCCTGAGAGCACGCTCTTCATCGACGACAGCACAGCCAATCTGGAGGCTGCTGCAGCACTGGGCCTGCAGACGCTCCTAGCGGTCAATGGCTCCGACTGGCGACCCGCCCTGGAGGTTCGTCTGCAACACGAATAGAGAGGTCAACAGCCTCATAAGAAACAAAAAAGGAGAACCCTCGTAGTGAGCGTTCTCCTTTTTATTTGGTAGAAATGGTGAGACTGTTGCAAAATTCAATAGTCTCGAAATGGTATGACTAGCGACCTGAGCGGATTGGTGCGCTGCCCCAGCAGAGCTGACGCTGAGGATCGTAGATGGTGGCAAACTGCCCAGCCGCAATACCCTGTATCGGCACGCTACTGACCAGCTGATAGCCCCCCGAAGGGAGTCGCTCGAGGTGACCCGCGGTGAAGTCGGGCGTGTGACGAATCTTGAAGGTGACCTCCAGCGGACGATCTGACGAGGTCTCTGTCCAAAGCCACGGATCGACGGTGAGCCAGTGCATCTCTTCGGTCTCGATGATCGTGCCGTACTGCGTCTTGGGGTCGTAGCCTCGTGAGGCGTAGAGGACGTTGTGCCCCACATCCTTTGCCACGACATACCACGGACCGCCTGAGAGCCCCAGCCCTTTGCGCTGCCCGATGGTGTGAAACCAGTAGCCACGATGCTCACCGATCTTCTCTCCGGTCTCATGGTCTATGATGTCGCCCGTCTGAGTGCCTAAGTAGCGCTCGATGAAGTCGTTGTAGTCAATCTGACCTAAGAAGCAAATGCCTTGGCTGTCTTTGCGCTGTGCATTGACTAGATGCGCCTCGAGGGCGATGCGACGAACTTCCTCTTTGGGCAAGTGACCAATAGGGAAGAGGAGACGCTCCATCTGCCGAAAGCCGATCTGCGCCAAGAAGTCGGTCTGATCCTTCACTGGGTCGGGAGAGGTGCCGAGGAAGGTCAAGCCCTCCGCCGTCTTTCGTATCGTAGCGTAGTGTCCCGTGGCAATGTAGTCGTACGAGGAGCCGCACCTCTCCTCAAAAGCTCCGAACTTGATCAACTTATTGCACATCACATCGGGATTGGGCGTAAGCCCCCGCTTGACAGCATCCATCGTATAGGAGACCACCCGATCCCAATAGACTTGGTGCAGGTCGATGATCTCTAGGTGCAGGTCGTAGCGACGAGCCAGGAGCGTCACCAGCTCGATGTCTTCCTCAGCAGGACAGTCGAGGTAGCCGCCATCCTCGTCCTGCATGCCGATACGTATATAGTAAAGGTCTGGGCGAAAGCCCGCCTCGACGAGCAGATGCATCGCCACGCTGCTATCCACGCCACCCGAGGCGAGCAGTGCGATACGGCTATCCCGTGGCAAAGCTGTGTAGAGAGCGGTCTCCATACACCTCATGAGTCAAGCCCTCAAAGCGGACTACATACGCTCGGGCAACGCAATGCCGAGGAGCCCCATAGCACTATGGATCGTCTCGGCAACGGTCTGGCTGAGCTGCAGACGCATGCTGCGCAGCGCCTCGTTCTCCTCACGTAGCACAGAGCACTCGTGGTAGAACTGGTTATACCCCTTGACCAAGTCGTAGGTATAGTTAGCAATGCGGGCTGGCGAGTAGCTCTCGGCAGCCTCCTGCACGACTGATGGATAGTCGAGCAGCTGCTGGACGAGTGCCGTCTCATACGATGAGAGTGCTAGCTCACCGCCTTCAGGGAGCTGGTGCTTGTAGCCCATCTCGTCAGCCTTCTGCAGGAGCGAGCAGATGCGTGCGTAGGTGTACTGGATGAAAGGACCCGTGTTGCCGTTGAAGTCGATAGACTCCTCGGGGTTGAACATCATATTCTTCCTTGGGTCCACCTTGAGGATAAAGTACTTGAGTGCGCCTAGACCGACCATCTCGGCGGTGCGCAGCTCCTCAGCTGTTGGCTCGGCAGCTAGCTCTGCGCCCTTGGCTTGCTGGGCTGTTCGTGCTACCTCTAGAGCGGTGTCGCGCATAGCGTCCATCAGATCGTCCGCATCGACGACCGTACCCTCGCGACTCTTCATCTTGCCGTGAGGGAGCTCGACCATACCGTAGCTAAAGTGCGTCAAGCTCTTGCCCCACTTATATCCCAAGCGGTCTAAGAGTAGCGATAGCACCTGAAAGTGGTACTCCTGCTCGTTGCCCACGACGTAGATCATCTGGTCTATCGGGAAGTCTTGATAGCGGAGCTTGGCAGTGCCGATGTCTTGGGTGATGTAGACCGAGGTGCCGTCACTGCGTAGGAGAATCTTCTTGTCTAGTCCCTCCGCCTCAAAGTCGGCCCATACGGAGCCATCCTCATGTCGCTCGAAGAGTCCTTCCTCCAAGCCTCGCAAGACCTCCTCGCGGCCTACGAGGTAGGTGTCGCTCTCGTAGTAGATCTTGTCAAAGGAGACACCCATACGCTTGTAAGTCTCGTCAAAGCCTTTGTAGACCCACTCATTCATCTTTCGCCATAGCGCACGCACCTCTGGGTCGCCCTGCTCCCACTGACGGAGCATCTGTCGCGCATCAGCCATGAGCTGAGACTTAGCCTCTACCTCCTCGTCGTTCCAGTCGGGATGCGCAGCACGTATCTGCGCTAGCTCGGCACGATACTCCTTGTCAAAGCGCACGTAGTAGTCTCCGATGAGGTGGTCGCCCTTCTTGCCTGAAGACTCAGGCGTCTCGCCATTGCCCCAGCGTAGCCATGCCAGCATGGACTTGCAGATGTGCACGCCGCGGTCGTTGACGATGTTTGTCTTGACCACACGATGACCGCTCGCCTCCAGGATCTGAGCGAGACTGTAGCCGAGTAGGTTGTTGCGCACGTGCCCCAGGTGGAGCGGCTTGTTGGTATTTGGTGAGGAGTACTCGATCATCACGAGCGGCGACTGAGCTGTCGGCGTGATGTGGCCGTAGTGTGGAGTCTCGGCAATCTCTCGTAGGGCTGAGAGCCACGCCGTGTCGGTCAGTGTGAGGTTGAGAAAGCCCTTGACAACGCCATAGGACGCTATGAGGTCTGTCTGCTCTTGGAGCTTGGCACCGATCGTCTCGGCAGTCTCTTGGGGAGACTTGTGCGAAGCCTTGAGATAGGGAAAGACGACGAGCGTCACATGCCCCTCAAACTCAGGGCGCGTGGCGGTCAGCGTGATTTCATCAGCGGTCGTGTTGAGACCGTAAAGGGTATGTAGTGTCGAGGCGATCGCCTCGCTAAGCTGTCTGTAAAGGCTCATAGTATATCGTATAAGGAGTTAGAGTACTTTCATGCGCCAGGTGACGCCCACGTTGATCTGCGTGCGCTGATCATGCAACACGCCCATCGGGTTCGTGTTGGTGCCAAAGGCGTAGTTAGCATGTGCATGCAGACGCACCTCGGGGATGGGTGAGTACTCGACACCGCCACCGAGACAAGCTATCTGCGTGCCGTCGGTGACCCCGTAGTCTGCTGCTGAGCCACTCAAGTTCTGATCGTAGCTCCCCTTGAGGTAGAGCTTCGTCTGAACTGTCGGGTGGAAGGCTAGCTGACCATAGATAGAGTAATCTGCAAAAGCCTTCTTGCCCTCTCCATCTAGTGGCGCACGATGCATCAAGTCTAGATCGATGAAGGTGCGAGGCGTGAGCTGAAAGCGGTTGCCCAGCGAGACATAGTTCATAAAGCGTCCAGGCGCATACTCCATAAAGTTGACGCTCCACATCGGTACAAACCAATCGTGGTGCGCTGTCCAGATGAGGTTGTAGGCATACATATCGGCTGGCTGGCCGCTCCTCGCCTCGTAGGTCTTACGATAAGGACTCTGGATCACCTGCGCATGGAGATTGTCCTGCCCATTAGGTAGGGTGTAGCTCACCGTAGCACCCCACTGATAGGCAGGCATCTGATAGCAAAACTCTCCCAGCTGGAAGACATCTATCGGTGCTGGCTCAAACTCCCACCCACCGACGAAGACGATCCACTTGCCGAGCTTGACACTGAGCTGCTCGATCGGGTTGTACTGTAGGTAGAGGAAGTCGATAGACTCGAAGAAGGTGCGATCCAGATTGACCGAGCTAAGCCGCTGTCGGTAGAGGTAGCTAAACTTTGGCGAGAGCGTGCCACTGAGTATGACGTTGGCGATATTGCCCTTAAAGCCTGAGCCCGCTTTGTCCGCTTGACTGCCTAGATAAATGCGCTGATAGTCCCCGCGCGCCTCTAGCGAGAGCGCCACCTTCTTGTCATGCGGTGCCTCTAGCTCAGCATCTGGCGTAGGCTCCTGCGCCATCAGCGAGCCGAGCGAGAGTGATAGTAGGAGTGTGAGAGCCGAAAGCGACTTCGTAAGATGTGACATAGTTCTCTAGGTGAATCAGGTAATACTAAAAGGTCATCTCATCAGGAGTCCCCGTCTCGACCGTAAACTCCTCACGCTGGCTCTTCTTGCGCCACTGACCATACACCTCGCTGACCGGATCTGAGGTGATAAACGGCTCCATACGCTCGGCACGCAGATGATCCAGCAACTTGCCAAACTCATCCCTCGTCAAGATACACTCCAGCTGCTTGTGGTCCTCGCCTGAGTAGCCGCCCGTCACGGAGTGGATCGTCACCCCACGATTGAGCGTGTGGATCACATAGTCACGGATATGCTCCCAATCCTTGGAGATGACATAAACACGTGTCCGCGAGCTCATGCGGGTCATAAAGTAGTCGAGGATCATGCCGTTGAGCCAAGTTCCCACCAGACCCATGATCACCAGCCCCGTAGGACTGGTCAGGAAGGCGGAGCAACAGATCAGACCTCCAGCGATCGTAACCGACACGCCTAGTGGCACATGGAGGAACTTATTGAAGATCTTTGCCAAGATGTCTAGTCCGCCAGTCGAGGCGTTGATGCTAAAGAGGATCGCCTGCGCCGCACTCATCACCAAGATGAAGCAGACCAAGTCAAACCCCGGATTGGCCACCACGACACCATGCACCTCCTGAGCAAACATCGACCCATCGACTGGATCGATCCACCCCATCAAGTCGACAAACGGCCCTAAGATCAGTGCCGTGTAGCAAGTCTTAGCACCAAACTCGTTGCCGATCAGGATGAAGGAGAGGAGTAGCAAGATCGCATTGATGAGAAACATATAGGAGCCCAGCGACATAACTGGGAGCAGTCGCTCCAGCACGATGCCCAGTCCTGTCACCGAGCCGACGATCAGACCACTAGGGGCGAGGAAGTAGTGTACCGCCATGGCACCAATAAACATGGCAACGGTCATCAAGACCAGTTCGTACCAAAACTTACGACTAGTGAGTAGGTCAGCGGCCTGAGCAGGCAGAGCTGCTAGGCGGGTACGAAGTTCATCCTTGCTGGGGAGCTTGTATTTCATTAAGAAGCGTATTACGTAGTGAGAGATCTATCGCGAGGCTACTACGCTCTAGGCGACGCTCTCCGATAGGTATCTGAGTGCAAAGATACAAAATAGCACATACCCACCAGCTAAATCGAACTTTTCCCGAGCTGACGTACATTCCACCCGCTAATGCAATTTCTCAAGAATGATGTTTTTGATGACTTCATTGGGTGTCTTATAGTTTAGGTTTTTACGGGGTCTATTGTTTAGTAGGTTCTGAAAGCGTCTAAGGTCAGCGTCAGTTAAGTCTTCGAAAGTAGAGGACTTAGGAATAAACTGGCGTAGCAGTTTGTTTAGGTACTCAATATGAGGCTTATCCCAGGATT
>NZ_CABUAN010000055.1 GCF_902489635.1 uncultured Porphyromonas sp.
CCGAATCCCGAAAGCAACACCGCGATTCGCCTTTATGCAACAGTCTCAAGCTACAAACAGCACGCTAAGCAAAGCCCTCCACTGAGCATCTCTGCCTCACTCGTGGAGGGCTTTGACAATACAACCAACTCTCCTACCAATCTGCTAACCCCACCCGATGAAGGCATCTGATACTTCCATTTTTAATGCTCTTAGCCCCAACACGGCACTATTCTTCATACCGCCCTACCAGAGAGCCTACTCCTGGCAGAAAGAGCAGATATATCGATTTTTCGATGATGTCATGAGACTAGTTCGCTCCGAGCTAGACCCCAAGCAGAAAGATAAGCAAGAGCACTTCTTCGGGACGCTCGTCTACAAGTCAGAGCCGACGGGCTCCTTTATCAATCTCAATGTCATTATCGACGGACAGCAACGCCTCACCACCTCGCTCATCTTCTGCATCGCTCTGCGCGACCTCTCCACAGATCCACAAGAGAGGGCTGACATAACCAATACATTGCTAACGAGTAGCAACTCCTCGTTTGAAGATCATGTCAAGCTCAAGCAGGTCACGGCGGACTTCGATGCTTATCGGGCATTGGTAAGAGGCGATGAAGAGAGAGTTCCAGGTAAGGTAACCGATGCCTACAAGCTTTTTCTCAAGCTCTTGACGCCTAAGCTGCAGATCGATGGGCTGACCATACGGCACTTCATCACAGCTCTGCAGCGGATCAACGTGGTAACCATCTTGCTCGACGAGAGACCCTACAAGGGCGAGGACCCCCAAGTTATCTTTGAGACGCTTAATTCGCTCGGCAAGCCCCTCACCCTGTCGGACCTGATCCGCAACTACATCTTACTCGGGATGCCCAGCAAGGAGCAGACGAAAGCTTACGATGAGGTGTGGCAGCCTAAGATAGAACGACCTCTGGGCGAAGCGTATATCTCTAAGTTCTTTCGCGACTACCTCCAGTGCCGGGACAAGAAGCCCTACAAGGTGGTTAGCGACAACAACACCAAAGAGCTCTACTACCAGTTCAAAGAGTTTGTCGAGCAGACCTTCACCAGTCGAGATGCCTTTATAAAGGATATACAGTCCTATGTGCCGTGCTACTTAAGCATCATAGATCCATCAAACTACAAGGACGCGACGTCGAACAGCAAGACCATCCGAGAGCTCCTGTGCAACATCTTCGAAGACATTACGAGTGAAGCCTTCAAGCCGGTAGTCCTGGAACTACTGCACATGTATCAAGCCAAGGCTCCAGCGACCACCATCAGTGGAGCCCTGCTGATAGAGACCCTAGAGAGCATCCGCACCTATCTGATTCGTCGACGTGTCCTAAGCTTGACCATCGGAGAGAATAAGAACATCCCTCCACTGACCTCATACCTTCCAGCCATAGCGAACCAGCAAACTTCGCTCATGGATGTTTTAACCAATCAGTTCTACCAACTACGTCTCCCCAATGACAAGGAGGTACGAGACACCTTGGAGCGCATCGCTTTTTACAAGAATCTGCGGAGCTACAGCAAGTTTATCTTAGGCAAGATGGAGGAGCAACAGACTAAAGCATTTGTTTCCTTTAGAGAGGAGAAAGTCTCCATCGAACACATTATGCCACAGACGCTCAACGAGGTATGGCGCTCCGAGCTGGGTGAGGAGCAGGCTGAGGAGGTGCACCAGCACTATCTACACAACATCGGCAACCTCATACTCACGGAGTTTAATAGTGAGATGGGCAATAAGTCTTTTGCCGACAAAAAGGCACGGCTTGCATCCTCGAACATAGGATACCGCCATGAGATCTGTCAGTATGAGCAGTGGTGTGAGGAGAGCATCCTCGACCATCAGAATCGTATGATCAGTCTCTTTTTAGAGACCTTTGCTCTTCCTGATGAGTACAAGCTAGCTAACAATTGGAGGGACGCCAGCAAGCAGACGACGGAGATGCTCTTCTACCCGCTGGAGTCTGATCCGACAATCCTCACTAAGCGCAAGCCAAAAGAGATCGTGCTCTTTGGGAATACAATTGAAGTCAAGTCTTGGAGGACGCTCTTACTTCTCTTTTTCAAAAATCTCTTCGATCAACACCCTCAGACCAAGAGTATCTTGTTTGACAATCAAAAAGAGGTTCTTGGGAGAGCCGATGCTCTAATCCTTTGGAAGGATTTGAAGTCAAAGCCGGTAAGCTATAGGCACCTCTACAAGACAATAGATAATAAGGACTGCTATAAGGAAACAAGCGACATTGCTGATGACTGCATTTGTATCAATGCTACTCTGAATACGCAAGCCCTCATCGACCGCATCGCTAGAGTGATGCGACTGCTAGACCTAGACTCCGAGGAGGTCATCATTAAACTATAAACGAGCAGACACATTTATGAGAGAAGTGACTTTTGATATTTGTCCGTGCCCGGCGCTCTACCCTTACTACCATCAGGAGGACAGCGTGGTGGTCGTGGTGGACATACTGCGTGCTGGTACCTCGATGGTGGCGGCCTTTGACCATGGCGCTAAGGAGATCATTCCCGTGGCGACGACCGATGAGGCGGAGAGCTTTCTCGGTAAGGGCTACGTGGTGGCTGCTGAGCGCAATGCGATGCGTTGTCCGTGGGCTGACCTGGGCAACGATCCCTCCGAGTTTACTGCTGAGCGGATCGGTGGACGTAGCATCGTCTTCACGACGACCAACGGTACCCAAGCCATTCACGCAGCTCGGGAGGCTGGCGCAGCGGAGATCATCGTAGGTGCTTTTAGCAATCTCACCGCCGTGGCGCGCCACTGCCAAGCTTCGGGGCGTGCCGTGACGGTACTCGCTTCTGGTTGGCAAAACAGCTTCTGCATCGAGGACACGCTATACGGTGCTGCGCTCCTAGACAAGCTAGAGGAGCTGGGCACCACCTACCGACTCACCGACAGCAGCCGCACGGCACTAGAGCTTTACCGCCAGCACCGGGCGCATCTCTACGACTACCTCTACAATTGCGATCACAACCAGCGTCTGATACAGCGTGGCTACCCCGAGAGCTTACGTCTCTGCCTCGAGCAAGACAGCTCAATACACATTCCCACGCTTAACGATGCTGGGCAACTATATGTCTAAACCGCTGCCCTCAGCACTAAATTCCGTACATTTGCAACGTAAGTAGTTTCAGACCCATTATACACAACCCGCTATGATTAGTTACTTTGTCCTTGGTGATACGATTTATGCCGTCTCACACACCACAGCTCTCAGCGAGGAGACCTGCGAGCGTCTCTCGTGGCTCTTTGGCGGAGCGCAGCTGGCTCCCGAGTCTCAGCTCGAGGGGACTTATGTGGGACCTCGTCCTACTCAGGTGACTCCATGGAGTACCAATGCTGTGGAGATAACGCAAAACATGCGCATCGCTGGCATCGACCGTATCGAGCAGCTCACACGTACTCACGAGGCGAAACCACACTACGACCCGATGCTCCAAGCGATCTACAAGGGGCTAGGTCAGGAGAGCTTCGCCATGACCGCTGAGCCACAGCCGATCCGTGAGATCACGGACCTAGCGGCGTACAACGAGGAGGAGGGACTAGCCCTAAGCGAGGAAGAGATAGCTTACCTACAGGGCGTCTCGGCACGCATCGGTCGTCCGCTGACAGACTCAGAGGTCTTCGGCTTCTCACAGGTCAACTCGGAGCACTGTCGCCACAAGATATTCAACGGCACCTTCGTCATCGACGGTTTGCGACAAAACGATTCGCTCTTTGCGATGATCAAGCAAACCTCCAAGGAGAACCCCAACGGCATCGTATCGGCTTACAAGGACAATGTGGCTTTTGTCAAGGGTCCCCGCGTCTGGCAGTTTGCGCCAACGAGCGCGACGGAGCCTTCGCTCTTTACACTACGGGAGCGCAATACGGTCTTGGCACTAAAGGCTGAGACGCACAACTTCCCCACGACGGTCGAGCCCTTCAACGGGGCAGCTACCGGCTCGGGCGGTGAGATCCGTGACCGCATGTGCGGTGGCAAGGGATCACTACCACTCTCTGGTAGTGCCGTCTACATCACCTCCTACCCACGTCTAGAGAAGGATCAGAAGCTGAGTCCTGCCAAGCTAGACCCACGTCCGTGGCTTTACCAGTCTCCGCAAGAGATCCTGACGAAAGCGAGCGACGGCGCGAGTGACTTTGGCAATAAGTTTGGACAACCCTTGATCAATGGTTCGCTACTGACCTTCGAGCATCAGGAAAGTGCCGACAGCACGCTCTACGGCTACGATAAGGTGATCATGCTAGCGGGCGGTATGGGCTACGCGCCCCAAGAGGATGCTAAGAAGGAGACGCCACAGCCTGGCGAGACGGTCGTGCTACTCGGTGGCGACAACTACCGCATCGGTATGGGTGGCGGTGCCGTCAGCTCTGTCGCTACGGGCGAGTACAGTAGCGGTATCGAGCTTAATGCGGTACAGCGTGCTAATCCTGAGATGCAGAAGCGTGTTCTCAACGTGGTCCGCGCCATCAGCGAGCAGGGCGACAACCCGATCGTGAGCATCCACGACCATGGTGCTGGCGGACACCTGAACTGTCTCACCGAGCTGATCGAGGAGACCGGAGGACGTATCGACATTGACGCACTACCCGTAGGCGACCCGACGCTCTCCGCTAGAGAGATCATCGGCAATGAGAGCCAAGAGCGTGTCGGTCTGCTCATCCAGGAGCGTGAGTACGCGCAGATGGAGCAGATAGCACGTCGTGAGGGTAGTCCTATATATAAGGTAGGAGAGACGACCGACGATGAGCGTCTCCTCTTTAGCACAGAGCGAGAGGGACGCGCAGCCATCGACCTAGCCGTATCCGACCTGCTGGGACAGTCGCCCAAGACGGTTATGGAGGACGAGACAGTCGCTCATCAGTTTGCACCAGTAAGCTATGACAAAGAGCTGTGGCGCGAATATCTAGACAAAGTATTGACCCTTGAGGCGGTCGCCTCTAAAGATTGGTTGACCAACAAAGTGGACCGCTCCGTGACGGGTCGTGTGGCACAGCAGCAATGCGTTGGCGCGCTCCAGCTACCGCTCTCCGATCTCGGTACTATGGCACTAGACTACGACGGCAAGAGCGGTATGGCGACTGCCGTAGGACATGCGCCTCAGGTGGCACTCATCGATGCTGGGGCTGGCTCTCGGATGGCTATCGCAGAGGCTCTGACGAACATTGTCTTTGCCCCCATCGAGGGTGGCATACGTGGCATCTCGCTCAGTGCTAACTGGATGTGGCCTTGTCGCAACAAGGGCGAGGACGCACGTCTCTATCAGGCGGTGCAGGCTTGTAGTGAGTTTGCCATAGATCTAGGGATCAACATCCCGACGGGCAAGGACTCGCTCTCCATGACGCAGAAGTATCCCGACGGAAAGCAGGTGATGAGTCCAGGCACACTGATCATCACAGCAGCAGCTCCCGTGAGCAACGTCAGGGGCATCGTGACGCCTGAGCTCAAGGCGGCTAAGCAGAGCCGTCTGCTCTACATCGACTTTAGCTTTGCTCCGATGGCACTCGGTGGCTCAGCTTTGGCACAAGCATTGGGACAGCTGGGCAACAGCTTCCCCACGGTCGGCGACACCGACTACTTCGCCACCGCCTTTGAGGCCGTTCAGGAGCTGATCCATAAGGGCTTAGTCCTAGCCGGTCACGACATCTCGGCGGGCGGTATGGTCACAACGCTCTTGGAGATGTGCTTCGCCAACACACATGGCGGTGCTGAGATCTGTCTCGACGAGCTCTCCCATGTGGACCTCGTCACGGCACTCTATAGCGAGAATCCGGGCGTCATCCTACAGGTTTCCAAGGCAGAGCAGGCGAAGCGTATCCTCGAGGAGTACGAGATCGCTTATGCCGACCTCGGCGCACCCACCGAGTCTCGCCTACTGATGATCCATCAAGAGGGCAAAACGTACGAGATAGACATCGATGCTGCACGCAAGTGCTGGGCAAACAAGTCTTACTTGCTGGACTGCTTCCAGAGTGGCGAATCACTAGCAACAAGTCGCTACGAGAATCTGGGCAAGCAGCCCGTACAGTGGCGCTTCCCGCACGCTTTCGCTGGCACCTATGCGGGTCTCGGTCTAGAGCCTCATCGCACGAAGGCCTCAGGCATCAAGGCGGCTATACTACGTGACAACGGAACCAATGGTGAGCGTGAGATGGCTTACGCGCTGCACCTCGCAGGCTTTGACGTGGTGGATATCCATCTGACCGACCTCATCGAGGGACGCACCGACCTATCCGACGTTCGTATGCTCGTCTACTGCGGAGGCTTCTCGCACTCCGATGTCTTAGGCTCTGCCAAGGGCTGGGCTGCGGGTATCCTTTACAATGAGCGAGCTCGCAAGGCTATCGAGGCTTTCTACGCTCGTCCCGACACCCTCTCCCTCGGCATCTGCAACGGCTGTCAGCTCATGGCGCAACTCGGGCTCCTCGGCAAGGATGCTCAGGGCGAAAGCCTCTTCAAGCTGGAGCACAACGCTTCGCACAAGTTTGAGTCCAACTTCCTAACCGTAGATATCGCCGACACGGGCGCTATCTTGACACAAGGTCTCGAGGGCTGTCAGCTCGGTGTCTGGGTGGCTCACGGCGAGGGACGCTTCGTCTGCCCCACGATACCCGATGAGCAGATCGCAGCGCGCTACCATTACGATACCTACCCAGGCAATCCTAATGGCTCTGAGCGCGGTATCGCAGCGCTTTGCAGTAGCGATGGCCGTCACCTAGCTATGATGCCTCACCCAGAGCGTGCCACGCTCACCTGGCAGTGTGGCTTCTACCCCGAGGAGCGTCGTCAGGAGGATCAGGTCTCTCCGTGGATACAGTTCTTCCGCAACGGCTACGAGTGGCTCGCTGAGCAGTAATCCACTCCGTCTAGCCAATGCCTGAGATAAGCCGTGAGCATCTCTGTATCTACGCCTTGACACAGCTCAAGGGCGTATCGCTACAGCTCGCTCGCCATCTGATAGAGTTTGCCGGATCAGCCACAGCACTATGGGCTGATCCACAAGCTCTGGCAAGGCTCAATGGCCACGTCTACACGCATCTCTACCCGCTCCTGCGGGATCGGGCTAAGCTCGAGGAAACGCAAGCGCAGCTACAGCGCACGGCCGATCTAGGCATACGAATGGTCAGCATCTACGATGCCGACTACCCTCCCCTACTCCTCCAGTGTGCCGATGCGCCGCTGATACTCTTTTACCTAGGCGACCTAGCACCACTCCATGCGGAGCAGACGCTCAGTGTTGTCGGCACGCGCAAGCCTTCGCAACATGGTGTCGAGGATCTACAGGCGATCATCAGCCACCTGCCCAACGTAACAGACAGCGTGACCATCGTCAGCGGTCTGGCGCTTGGACTAGACGCTGTCGCACACAAAGCGGCGCTTCAGGCGGGCTTGCCCACCGCTGCCGTGCTGGCTCACGGGCTGCACATGATCTACCCGAGCAATCACCGCAACCTCGCTCGTAGCATCGTATCCCATGGCGGAGCTCTACTCTCCGAGTACCCAGCGGGTGTCAAGCCTCAGCGACATCAGTTCGTCTTGCGCAATCGTATCGTGGCGGGGCTCACGCAGGCGACCCTCGTCGGTCAGTCTGCCGAGCGTGGCGGTTCGCTCATCACGGCGCACCAAGCCTTCGACTACGACCGCTCCGTCTACGCCCTCCCGGGTCGCCCCTCAGATCGCGAGAACGAAGGGTGCAACAACCTTATCTACAACAATATCGCCAAGCTCATCACCTCAGCCGCTCACCTCTGCGAAGACCTCGAGTGGAAGAAGCCCGACCATGAGGCGCGCAGTGCCATCGGCTCCATGTCTCACGAGAGCAAGCTCAATGCTCTGCGCGCTCGCCTAGAGCCAGAGGCACGTCCCCTCCTCGATCTGATCGTAGAGAGTGGCGATGGTCTCTCAATCGATGCTATCTGTGACCAGACGCTCATGGGCGTCGACGAAGTGAGCTTCCGACTCTTCCTCCTCGAGAGCGAAGGCGCCGTCTCGCTCCAGCCCGACGGGCGCTACAAGCTACAGATCTAGCCACACGTCCCATCACAGACAGCGATGCGTCTCGGTAAGAACTAGCCCTCTTGCCGAGACGCATCGCTGTCTGTCGTGCCATCTGACCCGAGACAGCCGTGAGGTGCCGACCGTTTTGTCAACTTTCCAAAAATGTTCCAGCCTTGGAAAATTAAATTTCCAACGGAGGAAAAGAAGTTTTCCAAGGCTGGAAACTTTTCTTTCCACCGTTGGAAACGAAGAGTTCCTCCCTTGGAACTGAAAAGTTCCTCCGCTGGAACTAAAGAGTTCCTCCGCTGGAACTGAAAAGTTCCTCCCTTGGAACTAAAAAGTTCCAAGAGGGGAACCGTTTTTGGAACTCGTATGTGATACGGAGCCAGCATGATACGACTGAGTATGACGATGACTAACCCGTGGCACTGCAACGGGTACCCGCTCGCTAGAGGAGACTGGTGCAACAGTCTCACTGCGATTCTCCTTTATGCAACAGTCTCCATTTGGTACCTCTAGCGTATAGAGACGTGGTGCTGAACCTTTCACAGACGGGCATATAGCAAGAGGGAGGAGATACCCTTATGATATCTCCTCCCTCGCATTGTAGAGACTACTATGAGAGCAGTCTCAGAGACTTAGATGGTAAGGTGCCTGTCTGGCATCATTACTCTTTGATCAGTAGCTGCGACTGACTACCTACTCGTAGCAGATAGGTGCCGTGGCTGAGCGCGTCGGTGTAGAGGACGGTCTCGACCTGGTCTAGAGTCATCTGCAGGACAATCTCTCCCTGCATAGAGGTTAGGTAGGCTGTCTGACCGATACACTCTGCTGGTATCGTGATGACGATACGCTCTGCAAAGGGGTTAGGATAGACAGCTAGCCCTGCCTCAGAGATCTGAGAGATAGCATTTACCTTCTTGAAGGAGACCTCCACCTTGAGATCCTGGTCGCCTAGAGTGACGATGAGCTTATTGCCCTCGATCTTCGTATCGGCACCAGCGACGGCAGGCTTGCCATTGACCATCCATTGGTCTAGCTCATAGCCCTCCTGAGGCGTAGCGGTAAAGGTAATGACCGCACCCTGCTCTACCTGATCGTTGCTCTCGATAGCCTTAGCCTCGGCACCAACCGTTGCAGCGATAGTACCACCCTCACCAGCGGTAAAGGTGACGG
>NZ_CABUAN010000056.1 GCF_902489635.1 uncultured Porphyromonas sp.
GCTTCCGAAACGAGAAAAAACTTCGCTTTTTACTTGCATATGAACTTAGAAAGCAGGGCGACGTATCGATGTACTGCGTCAAGCTGGTTTGGGGACGGACGCACGACCGTGCGTCCCTACACATCGTTACTCGTCTCCGATCTCCTCTAATCTCTAGTCTCTAATCTCTAACTTCTAATTCTATGCGCTCCGCCCACGGCATCATGGCGTTGATGAGCGCGATGCGATCGTAGGCGGGTAGTGTAGCGAGCGGTATGTCGCGCGGCGTCAGTACCCCCTCAGCGATCAGATGCGCACGCTGCACCCCGGCGAGTAGTGGCACACGAGGAGTGTACCAGCGGTTCCCTTGGCGCAAAGCGATATTCGTGTAGGAGCTGTCCGTGAGCAAGCCCTCCTCATTGACGATCACGATCTCATCCGCCTCGCCACGCAACTCTAGTAGTGCCTGCAAAGCTTCCCGGTCCGCCCACTTGAGGTGGTAGTCCATCGCCGGCGCAGCGACAGCTCTCAGCGACTCGATCGTACGACGATGATAAGGAGCGTAACCCACCTCCAGCGGCTCCGCATCGTATAGGAGACGACACTTGACCACCCCCATGAGCGACGCCGGACAAGGGTGCTGCGCCAGATAGTCCGCCAGTCGCCAGCGAGGCGTGACGCCATACGCAGCGAGCGACCGATCGACGCGCTCTTGGTGCAGAGGCAGCAGCTCTGGCTCGCCATCTACGTAGCGGATGCTCTCTAGTAATAGTGGTACGCGACTCATACGAATGAGACTGTTGCATAAAGGCGAATCGCCGCGTTGCTTTCGGGATTCGGCTTCGGTCACATACGGATGTATGCTCCCTTCAGACCTCACCCTCAGCGCCTTGCGCTTCATCCTTTCTGCAAAGTCTGGACAATCTTGCAAGCAAGATTGTGAGACTGTTGACTTTTGCAACAGTCTCACGAATGGTAGATAAACCTTCTGACACACCTCCCGATACTCCTCCGCGCACTGACTATTGATCGTGATCCCGCCCCCGCTACGGTAGCGCAGCCCACCATCCGCCTGCTGCTCTATAAAGCGTATCATCACGCCACTGTCTAGCGTCTCCCCGTCGAAGTATCCACAGATGCCCGTGTAAAAGCCTCTCGGCTCCCCCTCCGCCTCAGCAATCGCCCGTATGGTCGCCTCCTTGGGCGCTCCGCTAATAGAACCCGCCGGAAGCAGTTCGCTCAGGATGCTCCCGAGATGAGCGCGCCAGTCGGGAGCAAGCTGCCCGACGATCTCCGAGCTCACCTGAAGCAAGTGCCCACGACTAGTAACCAGTTCATCGATATACCTAAAGCGTCTCACCGCAACATGGTGACTCACGCGGCTCAAGTCGTTGCGTATCAGGTCGGTGATCGTGTAGTGCTCGGCTGTCTCCTTGTAGTCGCTGAGGATGGTCGCAGCAGCATCGGGCAGGGTCGCATCTATCGTCCCCTTCATCGGGTAGCAGCTGATCTCACGCCCCACGATGCGCACGAAGGTCTCAGGCGAAAAGCAAACGAACCGTCCTGGCAAGTAGCACTTATAGCGAGCCTGCGAACGAAGGAAGACCTCCTCCAGCGAGATATTGAGCTCTATGGGGGTCGCCACCGTCAGATTGGCCAAAAAGCTATCGCCTCGCTCCAGGGCATGACGGATCACTGCGAAACGCTCCGCATAAGCCTCCTCGCTGATCGGTGTAGCGTGTAGCACAGCCGGCGTATCGCTCACGGAGCGTACCGGGCTATTGGTCACACCGCCGATGTCGAAGCGTAGCTCTTGCTGCGCCAATGGCTCCTCGAGGAGGATCAGTTCGCTCATCTCATAGTCTAGGCAGAAGACAAAGGGCTTGCCCCGCCCGCCCAGTTCGTTGAGCCTATCAATCATCGATTGCTTCATATCATTCGCTCGTTTTACTCCATTTCAATTTCGCAAATCTCACGAGTAACGATTTGTAGGGACGCACGGTCGTGCGTCCGTCCCCGTTAAAGTCCTGACGCTGTAACCTTTGACGCAACGGACGCTCGACCATGTTTCCCCACGGGGCGACGTGGACGCACAGACCGTGCGTCCCTACAGGACGACGTGGACTACATATCATTACTCGTCAAGTGTGACCACTTGCATCGTTAGTATCTGCAAATATACTATCTTCGTAGCTTGTAATGAAACATCTACTGATAGCCGACAATCACGACTCCTTTGTCTACAACCTCGTAGAGCTCCTGCGGCAGCTCGACGAGTGCTCCATGGAGATACACTACACGGAGCAGATCACGCCCGCCATGGTCGCGCACTGTCACGGCATCCTACTCTCTCCAGGCCCTGGCATACCGACGGAGCAGCCCCACCTGATGCAGCTCATAGATAGTTACCACACGGAGCTACCCATGCTGGGCGTTTGCCTAGGACATCAAGCACTCGCCAGCTACTGCGGTGCCGAGCTAATGCAGCTCCGCGCCCCCCTCCACGGGCATACCGACCAACTCATCATCGATCATCACGACACACTGCTACGAGACATCCCCACCGGGAGCCGCATCGGGCGTTATCACTCGTGGGTCGTGCAGCCCGACAGCCTTCCCGACACACTACAAGTCACGGCACACGCGCAGTCCGACGGCACCATCATGGCACTACGTCATCGCAGCCTGCCGCTGTGGGGTGTGCAGTTTCACCCCGAGAGCTACATCTCTGACCACGGACGCCGCTACCTGCACAACTTCATCGCCCAGCTCTAGCGCATCGTCCCCCGCCTTCCGCCAAAAGTAGCTTTTCGAAAAGCTACTTTCGCTCCAAAAATCACTTTTCGAAAAGCTACTTTTGCCGCAAAAGTCGCTTTTCCAAAAGTTATTTTGTACCTTAGCTCCGTACTTATCAATGAGACTGTTGCAAAAGTCAACAGTCTCACAATCTTGCTTGCAAGATTGTCCTGACTTTGCAGAAAGGATGAAGCGCAAGGCACTGAGGGTGAGGTCTGAAGCTCACATACCTCCGTATGTGACCGAAGCCGAATCCCGAAAGCAACACAGCGATTCGCCTTTATGCAACAATCTCACCAATAACTCAACGAACGTATGGAGCAACAAGAGATACTTCCACTACTAGCCACCTATCATCGCCGGTTGGCTCTGATAGAGACCCACTTCGTGCGTGCTCTGCACGACCAGATACACTGGGAGTCGAGGCTCATAGGGATACGTGGCACGCGTGGTGCTGGCAAGACGACACTCCTCCTGCAGCACATCAAGCAACACTTTAGCCATGTAGACGATGCGCTATGGATCTCCCTTGACAATATATGGTTCAAGACGCATAGTCTCACCGACCTTGTAGCCTATCTGTATAATCATGGGCTGCGACATCTCTACATTGATGAGGTACACAAGTACCCCGACTGGGCCATCATCCTCAAGAACCTCTACGACAGCTACCCCGATCTCAACATCGTATACACAGGCTCCTCGATACTAGAGATAGACAACTCGCAGGTCGACCTCTCGCGCCGTCAATCGCTATACACGCTACCCGTGATGTCCTTTAGAGAGTATCTAGGACTCTATGGACTGATAGATATGGAGGCCCTCTCGCTCGAGGAGTTGCTCAGAGATCACGTCGCCATATCTATGGATATCGTCTCTCGCTGTAAGATCATCAAGGCGTTCAACGACTACTTAACGAGCGGGTGCTATCCCTTTAGCCTGGAGGCAGGTGAGGAGTATCTGCTCAAGCTGGCAGCGATCGCCACCCTCGTCATCGAGAGCGACATGCCTGCTGTCGAAAATGTCTCCTATGCCACTGTCGAGAAGACCAAAAAGCTACTGGCCATCATAGCGCAGAGCGTACCACTGGTACCCAATGTCAACAAACTGGGACAAGCACTAGAGACGACTCGTGATAATTGCTTGAGGATGCTATACACACTAGACAAGGCGCAGATTATCTCGCTCTTGACAAAAGAGGAGAAGAGCTACAAGCGCATCTCTTCTCCCGAAAAGATATACCTCGGCAACACCAATCTAATGGCTGCTCTAGGGGTGCCAGTCAATGTGGGGAACAGGCGGGAGACCTTCTTCAATAACCAGCTCCAAGCAGTAGCCACTGTTACCTTGCCTCCGAAGGGAGACTTCCTCGTTGACGGTCGATACCTCTTCGAGGTGGGGGGTGCTAGCAAGACCTTTGAGCAGATCAAGGACACCCCCGACAGCTACCTCGCAGTAGACGACATAGAGACCGGTAGCGGCAACCGGATCCCCCTATGGATGTTTGGACTACTCTACTAATCAGCCCGGTTGGCTGTTGGCTAGAGCTATCGGAGCTATCAGAGCTATCGGATCACTCAGATAGCTCCGATAGCTCCGATAGCTCTGACCCCTCCGATCCACTCCGATTAGCTCTAATCTCTAATCTCTAACCTCTAATCTCTAATCTCTAACTTCTAACCTCTAATCTCTAACCACAGGGGCATTTTTGTTATCTTTGCATCATACCATGGGGTGGCTCTCGAGCGCACCTCGCTAGATCAACGACAATATCCCTATGTATCGAGTCAACGTATCTCTCTTTATCAAAGCTCAGGAGTATCAGCTCCTCGACAATTTCCTACGCACTACGCTGGTGCCACAGCTACGTGGCGATGAGGGCGTGGCGCAGGTGGATCTCCTAGAGGTGATGGCACAGGCACCCGTCGTGAAGATGGCGCAGCCGATGGACGATATGGTCCTAGCTCTGCTCATCTCCCTAGAGCAGGAGCGAGATGTAGAGCACTACCTCTCTGAGGTACTGTGCGAGCGGCTGGAGCTGCTGGGCAAGACCTTTGGCGAGCGCGTCCTATACCATGTCACCCCGATGAGACAGATCGCACTATGAGCAAGTCACGTGGCGAGCGCATACTCATAGGCATCGACCCTGGCACCATCGTGATGGGCTACGGACTGCTCTCCGTGCGGGGGCAGCATGCCGAGATGCTCACTATGGGGGTCATCGAGCTGAGCCGATACGAGGACCACTACACCCGTCTGGGACGCATCTACAAGCGTGTGGCGGGGCTGATCGATGAGTTCCTACCTGACGAGATGGCTCTAGAGGCACCTTTCTACGGCAAGAATGTGCAGTCGATGCTCAAGCTGGGGCGGGCGCAGGGGGTCGCTATGGCAGCGGCTCTGAGCCGAGACATACCCATCGCGGAGTACGTGCCGATGCGTGTCAAGCAGGCGATCACCGGTACGGGGCAAGCTTCCAAAGAGCAGGTGGCGACGATGCTCCAGCGGGTGCTGCGCATTCCTGCCGAACTGATGCCGGAGAAGCTCGATGCGACCGACGGCTTGGCAGTCGCCTACTGTCACTTCCTGCAAACTTCTAATGCGGTGGCTACGTCCAACGTGAGTGCCAAGAGCTGGAAGGAGTTTATCAAAGCCAACCCCAACAAAGTGCACGGACTCTAAGCGAAACATAACCATCATAACAAGATCCATGACCTCCATCCGCAAACTACTCACACTCCTCTGCTGCTACCTCTGTGGCGCACTGCTCCTATCAGCGCAACAAGAGACAGGGCAGGCGCCTCCTCTTGGCATCTGGGAGGGCACCCTGCAAGTCTCAGGCACGGAGCTACCGCTCCGCTTCAACATCTTCAGAGATCAGCAAGAGACTATCTACTGCACAATGGATAGTCCGTCGCAGATGGCGACCGGTATCAAAGCAACGATTGAGCTTGCCGAGGGGATTGTCATCACCATACCGAACCTATACATTCGCTATGAGGGGAAGTACATTAGCTATGAGGGGAAGCTAACGAGTAGCGACACCATCGTGGGCACCTTCGCTCAGGGCGGTATGTCGCTACCGCTCACACTCGTACGGGCCAGCAAGCCCGCCAAGGCTGATCGTCCGCAGACGCCACAGCCCCCCTACCCCTACGAGACGGAGGAGGTGACCTTTTACAACGGCACAGCACCGCTCCACGGCACGCTCACCTACCCTGTCGGGCATCAGGCGGGGAACCGTGTGAGCCAAGTCGTGCTCTTTGTTTCTGGCTCGGGCATACAGGATCGTGATGAGACTCTTGCAGAGCATAAACCCTTTGCAGTGCTGGCGGACTACTTGGCACGGCATGGCGTAGCGACGCTGCGCTACGACGATCGTGGTTATCACGACGATATAGACTCGGTCACTGTTGCCGAGGCGACTACCGCAACGCTAGCGGACGATGCAGCAGCTGCGGTTCGCTACCTACGTGGGCGCAAAGCTTTCGACAAGGTGGGCGTGCTGGGGCATAGCGAGGGCGGTACCATCGCCTTCATGCTAGCAGCTCGAGGCGTACCTGACTTCATCATTAGCTTAGCGGGTAGCACGCTGCCGGGCAAGGAGGTGCTGCAAGATCAGATGGACCTGGCCCTTACTCGGGCGGAGGTGCCAGAAGAGCTTCGCGCAGAGTATCTGCGAGCTGCTGTGGCAACCTTTGACCAAGCTGCTCAGAGCGACCTGCGTGGCGAGGCTTTGGTCACCAAGGTGCTGTCGGAGGGACATTACCAGCTTCCTATCGGGTTGGTTTTGGATCTCAAGAAGGTTGCCGACGGACTGACCCCTTGGCTGATCTACTTCACACAGTACGATCCGAAGGGGGATATAGCGCAAACGCACTGCCCAGTGCTGGCGCTCAATGGTTCGCTAGACCAACAGGTGCTGGCGGACAAGCATCTACCCATCATCGAGCAGAGTCTCCCGACGGGGACACCGCGTCAAGTGCGTAAGCTGGAGGGGCTGAACCACCTCTTCCAGCATGCGACGACAGGAGCCGTGTGCGAGTACTATCAGATCAGCGAGACGATCGCTCCCGAGGTGCTGGAGCTGATCGCCGAGTGGATCACCCAACTACCTAAATAAAAAGTATATCAATGAGTAAGATCAAGACGCCACAGAGCGGTGAGACTGGGCAACTCTCGTGGCTATACGACCCCAAGGAGCAGTCGCTCACGCTATCAGGTGCGGGTGCTATACCCGACTACCCTATTGCAGAAACCCCATGGCAAGAGTTCAGAGATGAGATCAAGTCAATCGTGCTAGAGGAGGGGGTGACCCGCATCGGTGACTACGCCTTCTATGACTGCACGGCACTCACGAGCGTTGAGATACCCGAGGGGGTGACGCTGATCGGAGAGAGTGCCTTCTCCTGCTGCCAGAGCCTAGAGTCCGTAACGATCCCAGGGAGCGTCACGGAGATTGGCGAGGGAGCTTTTGAGTCTTGTGACAGTATGTTGGTGCTAGAGCTAGCCTCGGGGTTGAAGCGTGTGGGTGCCTTTGCTTTTAGCGAGTGCTTCTCACTTAGGGCGCTTGACCTGCCTGACACGGTGGAGCGGATCGATCGCAGTGCTTTTACGGGTACGGCGCTCCAAGAGTTGGTCATCCCCAGCAATGTGCAGGAGATCGGCGACAACGCCTTCAATGGGTGCATCAGGCTCAGCAGTCTCACGCTCTCGGAGGGCATCCGGGTGATTGAGGAGATGGCTTTTAGCAACTGTAGCGACCTCACGGAGGTGCTCATCCCCGCCTCGGTAGAGCGTCTAGGCGATGGTGTCTTTGCGGACTGTCTGGCCATGACGCAGATCGCCGTTGCCCCTGAGAGTGAGCACTTTGTCGTACAGGACAACATCCTATATAGTAAGGACCTGAGTACACTGCTACACTATCCGGCGGGTAAGGAGGAGCAGGAGTTTACACTGCCTGAGGAGGTGCGCAAGATTGCGGGGCTAGCCTTCGCGAGCAACTACTTTCTATCGGAGGTAACGCTGGGAGATCATCTAGAGGAGGTGGGGTCGTATGCTTTCGCCCGCTGCTCTTGTCTCACCTACATATATCTGCCACCGCAGACGACGCGTCTCGGGGTCTCGCCCTTTCACGACTGTACGATGCTCCTCGAGATTGAGGTCGATCCGAGCAACCCTTGCTACTCCTCGATCGATGGGGTCCTATATAATAAGGAGCAGACGCAGCTCATCCAGTACCCTGCAGGGCTGTATGAAGACTTCTACAAAGTTCCCGACACGGTGCAAGAGATCGCTGAATACGCTTGCTACGACGCCCAGGACCTCGAAGTCCTGAAGATACCCGCCGGGGTACGTAAGATCGGGGACATGGCGTTTGCCTTTTGCGATAAGCTCCGCGATGTGGAGATCCGTGTGGCCGACCCCGCACAGATAGAGGTCGGTATGATGGCCTTCTTTAGTGTGGCTGGTACGCCCCGCACGCTTCGTGTGCCGCAGGGGAGCCGCAAGCTCTACGAGAAGAGCGAGCAGTGGCAAGACTACTCCCATAAGATCGTCGAGCAAGAGGCGAAGCGGTAGACCTCAGAGGGCAGAGATTAGAAGTTAGAGGTTAGAGGTTAGAAATTAGAGTTAATCAGAGTGAATCGGAGCTAGGGACACTAGTGCCTCTAGCTAACAGCTAACAGCCAACAGCTAACAGCTAACAGCCAACAGCCAACCACCAACAGCCGACAGCCAACAGCCTCTAACCACTAACCACCTCTAATCTCTAACCTCTAATCTCTCCCCTCTAACCTCTAACCTCTAACCTCTAACCTCTAATCTCTAACTTCTAACCTCTAATCTCCCTTTACATCTCTTTACAGGGAAATTCGTCCGATTCCCTCCTTTCTCGAATATCCACGTGGAAAATCTCAAATCTCCACGTGGATATTTTTTATTTTCCACGTGGGCGTCATTCATTTCCTCCGAAGTTTCATTTGATTCCTCCGAGGAATTTTTTATTCCCCACCTGGAAAATAAAAATTCTCCACCTGGATATTTCGAAATATCCACGTGGAAATCCGTTTTCCCCGACACAGCACCGTATCGATATGTAGTCGACTATAAATTATTGTAACGAGTCAACCTCTAGTCGGAGGTACCCGTCCCTACTGCGCCCTGTAGGGACACACGATCGTGTCCAGTCGGAGGGCGTCCGTTGTCGAACCAGCCGACACGACTAGCCGACCGCTTGCGGTCGGACGAATCATAGCCCCCAGTCGGAGGAGCAAAGCT
>NZ_CABUAN010000057.1 GCF_902489635.1 uncultured Porphyromonas sp.
TGGATATTTTTTATTTTCCACGTGGGCGTCATTCATTTCCTCCGAAGTTTCATTTGATTCCTCCGAAGAATTTTTTATTCCCCACGTGGAAAATAAAAATTCTCCACCTGGATATTTCGAAATATCCACGTGGAAATCAGTTTTCCCCGACATAGTGCCCATATCGATATGTAGTCGACTCTAAATTATTGTAACGAGTAGGCGTTGAGTTTGCCCAGCCAAGGCTAAAGCATTATGATTGTTTTTTAGGAGTTCCACATGAACAACAAGCAAGGAGTAGAAGAGGTAGATGAGTGCATTGTATATAATGTGTCAGCCCTGACAAGAAACTGGAGTTTCATACGAAGGAAACTATAGATTGGTCGAAATTGAGTTATTGCTGTCCGACAAAAGTTCGAGATAGCAGGACGAGGAACATTTTTCTCTCTCTAGAGCGTCAAACCGTTGTAATTGTTGGAGCAAATTATTACCTTTGTCCTCGTAAGCGTAGACACCCACGCAGAGACTCGCTGCTGGTGTGCTCTACAAGGCATGCAAAAAACATAGACTACATATAGATGGACTCCAAGATTAAGGAACTCACCGACAAAATCTACCACGAAGGGGTAGAAAAGGGAAATCAAGAGGCTGCTCAGATCTTAGCCAAGGCTAAGCAGCAGAGCGACGAGATGGTCGCTACCGCACAAGCCGAGGCACAGCGCATCGTGAATGATGCCCAGCGTCAGGCAGCAGATTTAACTAAAAACACCCAAGCAGAGCTCAAGCTTTACGCTGAGCAGGTGGTCAGCTCTACGCAGAGTACCATCGCAGACAGTCTGACGGATCGCATCGTGCGAGACAATGTCAAGGCGATGACGACGGATGCAGACTTCATGCAGAAGTTGATGCTCGCCATCGTACAGCAGTGGACGGTCGGTGAGCCAATGGTCATCGAGACAGCCAACGCCGAGGCTCTGGAGAAGTATATGCTCGGCAATGCTAAGGCACTACTAGATAGCGGTCAGGTAACGATCCGCACGGGATCGGCTCAAGGAGCTGGCTTCTCCGTAGCACCTGCTGATGGCTCGTACAAGGTCAACTTCGGAGAGGAGGAGTTTGTCAACTTCTTCAAGAGCTTCCTACGTCCTCGTCTTGTGGAGGAGCTTTTCTAAGCAAGCTATATATAAGGTATAGGTGAGGGGTGCCTAGAGACTCTCTACACGCCACTTAACTATGCGCTAGCGAAGACATTATGGCAAAGTACTACGCGACCATCGCAGGTCTGCCAAACATTGGAGTAGACGACCGCAAGCTACCGATACAGACGGATGCGCTGCAGGCGGAGCTACGACAAGAGCTCACCAAGCGTGACAGACGCCTCTTAGACCTACTCCTCATGGAGCAGGAGATACCGCAAATCTTGGAGACGATCAATGCGTGGCTCTCGGACGACTCGATCCACTGGGAGGATGACCCCTCAGAGATCGAGCTGGAGCCTAAGGAGCCACTAGAGACGATCGATGCTCAGGAGCTGGCTGACTATATCATAGCTGTACAGCAGCGCACGAAGCGTCCCCGCACGAAGCACCTCCCCGACTTCATCAAGGAGTACATCGAGATGCGTCTCCCCGACCCCGAGCTGGAGGAGGAGCTAGAGGAGGAGCGGGCTGAGATGCGTGAGGAGCTACAGCAAGCGGAGGAGCCCTACACGATCTGGCAGCTACGCCTAGAGCAGGATAAGCTCATGGCGATGTACTACGACTATCTGATGCATCAGAAGAATAGATTCGTAGCCGAGTGGGCGGAGTTCAACCTTAACATCAAGAACATCTTAGCCGCCTACACCAGTCGGCAGCTGGGCTTTGACCCCAAGGAGTATATCATCGGAGGAGGCACGCTGCAGCATCATCTGCGCACGTCGCAGGCTGCAGACTTTAGCATTACGGAGGAGCTCTTTCCTCAGATACAGCAGTTGGTCAATATCAGTCGCGAGGAGGACATCGCTCGTCGCGAGCAGCTGATAGACCGGCTTCGCTGGGATTGGCTCGAGGAGCAGACCTTCTTCAAGCCCTTTGACATAGAGTATCTCCTAGCCTACTATCTAGAGCTGGAGATACTGGAGCGCTGGGTATCACTCAACGAAGAGACGGGCGAGCAAGTCTTCCGTCAGATAGTCTCTCAACTCAAGCATGAGAGCACCACCTCGCTAGAGGAGTTCAAACGCAAACAAAAGAAATAATAGATACAATGACAAACGGTGTGGTAAAAGGAATCGTCTCTAACCTCGTCACGGTAGAGGTCGATGGTCCCGTATCGCAAAATGAAATATGCTACATCACCGTACGCGGGGTGGAGCTGATGAGCGAGGTGATCAAGGTGATCGGTGCAAACGTATATGTACAGGTCTTCGAGAGCACTCGTGGTATGAAGGTAGGCGACAAGGTCTCTTTCACTGGGCACATGCTTGAGGTGACTCTGGGACCAGGTATGCTCTCCAAGAACTATGATGGTCTGCAGCACGACCTAGACAAGATGGATGGTGTCTTCCTCAAGAGAGGTGACTACACCCACCCACTAGACACGACTAGGAAGTGGGACTTTACGCCTATTGCTAAGGCGGGCGACACGGTACAGGCTGGCTCGTGGCTGGGGCAGGTGGACGAGAATCACCAGCCGCACCGCATCATGGTACCCTTCGTCATGGAGGGGAGCTACACGGTCGAGAGTGTCAAGCCGGCGGGTCAGTACACTGTCGAGGAGACGATCGCTGTGATCGTGGACGCTGAGGGCAAGAAGCATGACATCACGATGATCCAGCGTTGGCCGGTCAAGGTGCCTATCCAGGTCTACAGTGAGAAGCCTCGTCCCTTCAAGCTTCTAGAGACGGGCGTACGAACCATTGACACGCTGAACCCAATCGTAGAGGGTGGTACGGGCTTTATCCCTGGTCCTTTTGGTACGGGTAAGACGGTCCTCCAGC
Source organism: uncultured Porphyromonas sp. (assembly GCF_902489635.1). GTDB lineage: Bacteria > Bacteroidota > Bacteroidia > Bacteroidales > Porphyromonadaceae > Porphyromonas. The sequence goes on from NZ_CABUAN010000057.1 coordinate 2,960, forward strand.
ACGCTATCTCTAAGCAGGCGGAGGCGGACATCGTCATCATGGCTGCCTGTGGTGAGCGTGCTAATGAGGTGGTGGAGATCTTTGCCGAGTTCCCTGAGCTCGAAGACCCACACACGGGACGCAAGCTGATGGAGCGTACGATCATCATCGCTAACACGAGTAACATGCCAGTGGCTGCTCGTGAGGCTTCGGTCTACACCGCTATGACCATCGCTGAGTACTACCGCTCGATGGGTCTCAAAGTACTCCTCATGGCTGACTCGACCTCTCGCTGGGCACAGGCACTGCGTGAGATGTCTAACCGTCTAGAGGAGCTGCCTGGACCAGACGCATTCCCGATGGACTTGTCGGCTATCGTGGCAAACTTCTACGCTCGTGCCGGCTTCGTCTATCTCAACAACGGCGAGACGGGCTCTGTGACCTTTATCGGTACAGTCTCTCCAGCAGGTGGTAACCTTAAGGAGCCTGTCACGGAGAATACGAAGAAGGTGGCTCGATGCTTCTACGCTCTAGAGCAGGAGCGCGCCGACAGTAAGCGTTACCCCGCTGTCAACCCGATCGATAGTTACTCTAAGTATATCGAGTACCCTGAGCTCAAGGAGTACATCACGGCAGACCTCGGCTCTGACTGGCTGGACAAGGTAAACGAGATCAAGACACGCATGCAGCGTGGCAAGGAGATCGCAGAGCAGATCAACATCCTTGGTGATGATGGCGTACCCGTAGAGTACCACGTGACCTTCTGGAAGTCTGAGCTGATAGACTTTGTAATCCTACAGCAGGATGCCTTTGACGATATCGACTGCAACACGCCTCTAGAGCGTCAGAAGTATATGCTCGACAGAGTGATCAAGATCTGTCACACAGACTTCAACTTTGAGGACTTCAACGAGGTGAGCACTTTCTTCAAGGAGCTCATCAACGACCTCAAGCAGATGAACTACTCGGAGTTTCAGAGTGAAGACTTCAAGAAGTACCAGCAGCAGTACGAGCAGCTGATCGAGCAGCAGTCTACGCACGCCACCTCTAATATCTAACCTCTAGTATCTAACGTCTCACAATGGCTACACAAGCTTTTCAAAAGATATATACACGCATCACCAACATTACCAAGGCTACCTGTATGCTCCACGCTACGGGGATCGGTAATGACGAGCTAGCAACAATCGATGGCAAGCTCGCTCAGGTGGTTAGAATCAATGATGACGAGGTGACTCTACAGGTCTTCGCAGGCACTGAGGGCATCCCAACCAATGCTGAGGTTATCTTCCTCGGTGAGGCACCAGCTCTCAAGGTGAGCGACCAATTGGCTGGACGCTTCTTCAACGCTTACGGGGAACCTATCGATGGCGGTCCACAGCTAGAGGGCGAGGATGTAGAGATCGGCGGTCCTTCGGTCAACCCTGTACGTCGTGACCAGCCCTCCGAGCTGATCGCTACTGGTATCGCTGGTATCGACCTCAACAACACGCTCGTGACGGGACAGAAGATCCCATTCTTTGCAGATCCTGACCAACCCTTTAACGAGGTGATGGCACTCGTAGCACTCCGTGCCGAGAGCGACAAGATCATCCTCGGTGGTATGGGTCTGACGAACGATGACTACCTTTACTATAAGAAGACCTTTAGCAATGCGGGCGCATTGGATCGTATCGTGAGCTTTATCAATACGACCGAAGACCCCTCTGTGGAGCGTCTACTGATCCCCGATATGGCACTGTCGGCAGCTGAGTACTTTGCCGTGCAGAAGCATGAGAAGGTGCTGGTCCTCCTGACCGATATGACCAACTACGCTGATGCGCTCTCGATCGTCTCGAACCGTATGGACCAGATCCCCTCTAAGGACTCCATGCCAGGCTCACTCTACTCCGACTTGGCTAAGATCTATGAGAAGGCGGTGCAGTTCCCCGACGGTGGCTCCATCACGATCATCGCTGTGACGACACTCTCGGGCGGCGACATCACGCACGCTGTGCCTGATAATACGGGTTACATCACCGAGGGTCAGCTCTATCTGCGTCGTGACTCCTCGATCGGTAAGGTGATCGTAGACCCCTTCCGCTCGCTCTCTCGTCTGAAGCAGCTAGTCATCGGTAAGAAGACTCGCGAAGACCACCCGCAGGTGATGAATGCAGGCGTTCGTCTCTATGCCGATGCGGCCAATGCTCAGACCAAGCTAGAGAACGGCTTTGACCTGACAGACTACGACCAGCGTACGCTAGACTTCGCTAAGGACTATGCCAACGACCTCCTAGCTATCGACGTCAACCTCAATACGACCGAGATGCTCGACCATGCGTGGAGTCTCTTTGCCAAGTACTTCACACCCGCCGAGGTGAGCATACGTCAGAGTCTTGTGGATAAGTATTGGCCTACAGATAGTAAGGTCGACAAAGCTTAAGGAGAGAGATGGCGATCAAGTTTCAGTACAACAAGACCTCGCTACAGCAGCAGCAGAAACAGCTTAAGATGCGAGAGCGCACCCTGCCCACGATCAAGAGCAAGGAGAGCGCCCTGCGTCTAGAGGTCAAGAAAGCTCGCCGTGAGATAGATGCTCTCAATGAGCAACTAGAGCAGGGCATACAGGGCTACCAGGATATGGTGGCGCTGTGGGACGAGTTTGACCCTACGCTGGTCAGCGTCACCGACGTGAAGCTATCGACGAAGAAGATAGCTGGTGTCGTCGTCCCTGTGCTAGACAATATAGACTACGAGGTGAAGCCTTTTAGCCTCTTTAGCCATCCCTCGTGGTTTGCTCAGGGAGTCGAGCTACTCAAGGCACTAGCCACGCTGGGCATCGAGGCGGAGTTTCTCAATCTCAAGCTAGAGTATCTCGAGTATGCTCGTCGTAAGACTACGCAAAAGGTCAACCTCTTTGAGAAGGTTCAGATCCCCGGCTACAAAGATGCTATACTCAAGATCAAGCGTTATCTAGAGGATGAGGAGAGTCTCTCCAAGGCTTCGCAAAAGATCATGCGCACCAATCTAGAGATTCGTGCTGCCAAACAAAAAGAGCGACTAGCACAATGATAGAGAAAATAGATAAGTACCTCTTCCTAGTCTATCACCAAGACTACGACAGCTTCCTCCTCAAGCTACGCGACCTAGGGGTCGTGCATATTAAGGAGAACAAGCCGACCAGTGAGAGCGAACAGATCAAAGAGATCGTTGTGTCGCGTCGTCATCTGTCAGACCTCATCCGCACACTCTCTCGCAAGCGCTCTGAGGAGCAGCCCATCGGCGCTCCCCGTAAGCCCGCTAGCACAGAGGAGGGCGAGGCACTCCTACAGCAGATCGAGACTCTCCTAGAGGATCGCCGCCAGATAGCCTCTCAGATCGAGAGCCAGCAGCGAGAGAATGACTACTGGGAGCCGTGGGGCGAATATGACGTCCAGCAGCTAGAGCGACTCCAGCAAGCGGGTTATCCCGTCCGCTTCTACATCATCCCCACAGCTCAGTACCAAGAGCACTGGGAGGAGGAGCACAACGCCATCATCATCGACACCCGACGCTCGCATCACTACTTCATCACCGTCGGTGACAAGAGCACCGAGCGCATCGAGGCGGAGCAGATCAAAGCTCCGACCCACACCGCCAGCGAACTGGCCGAGCGACTAGCCTCTTTCGAGCAGCGTGCCGAGCAGATTGAGACGGAGATCCAGCAGTTTATCGATCAGCACCTAGAGGACTTGCAGGGTTACGACCTCCTCCTCCAGGACAAGTATCAGATGAGCAACGCCTTCCTACAGGCAACGGGCGAGGCGGATGACAAGGTCATGCTCCTCGAGGGGTGGATACCGAACAAGATCGTCCCCGAGGTGCGACAAGAGCTAGATCAGCTACCCTGTTACTATGCTGAGCAGGAGATACTCGATGAGGACAAGATCCCCATCAAGCTCCAGAACAACCGCTTCAGTCGACTCTTCGAGCCGATCACGCGGATGTACTCACTGCCGAACTACTCGGAGCTTGACTCGACGCCACTCTTTGCGCCCTTCTTCATGCTCTTCTTCAGCTTATGCTTTGGAGATGCAGGCTATGGACTCGTCATCTTCCTTTTGGCGACCATCTTCAAGCGCAAGGTCAAGGGGCAATCGACTAAAGACATTTGCTCTCTAGCGCAGTGGCTCGGAGGCACCACCGTCGTGGTCGGTTCGCTACTCGGCACCGTCTTCGGTATGGTCATGCCATGGGCCAATGATGGCTCCGTACTAGGCAGCGTCCGCAACGACTACTTCCTCAATCAGGACAACCTCATGCTCCTCTCAGTCGTGCTGGGTATCATTCAGATCCTCTTTGCTAAGACCGTGGCAGCCGTCAAGATACAGAAGCAGCGAGGACTCAAGTATGCACTCTCTTCGTACGCCTGGGTCATCGTCATCTTTGCCCTCATCATGGCTGTGGCACTGCCGATGGCTGCGACAGGGATACCGAGCTACGTCACCAACATATTCTACGGACTGGCGATAGCTGCAGGACTCGTTGTGGTCTTCTACAACAGCCCAGGCAAAAACATCTTCCTCAACATCGGCTCCTCACTCTGGGCAAGCTACAACACCGCCTCGGGACTACTCGGAGACACGCTCTCCTACATCCGTCTCTTTGCGATCGGTCTGACGAGTGGTGTGCTGGGTGGGGTCTTCAACAACCTAGCGGTCTCTATGTCTGAGGGCCTGCCCGTCGGACTCAATTGGCTCGTGATGGTCTTCATCCTACTCTTCGGACACGGACTCAACTTCGGACTAGCTATCATCAGCTCGCTCGTACACCCGCTGCGTCTCACCTTTGTGGAGTACTATAAGAACAGCGAGTTCGAGGGTGGCGGTAAGCCCTACACCCCCTTTAAGGTCAACTAAACAAGCAATAATCAAATCAATAACAGATATACATAACATGAACGAACTAATTGCATACGGAGGCGTAGCCCTCATGGTCATCCTAACGGGTATCGGCTCCTCTATCGGAGTTACCATCGCAGGTAATGCGACCATCGGATCTATGAAAAAGAACCCCGATGCCCTCGGTCAGTACATCGGTCTCTCCGCTCTACCCTCTTCGCAGGGTCTGTACGGCTTCGTCGGCTTCTTTATGGCCAACACCCTCATCAAGGATCTCCTCACCGCTGGCGCACTCGGTGCCGGTGCTGCGTGGGCTATCTTCGCTGCTGGGCTCAGCCTAGGTATAGTTGGTCTCTACTCAGCTATCCGTCAGTCTCAGGTCTGCGCCAATGGTATCAAGGGTATCGGTGCTGGCAACAACCTCTTCGGAGCAACGATGGTCATGGCCGTCTTCCCTGAGCTGTACGCCATCCTAGCCCTACTCGTATCGATCCTAACCTTTGGAGTCGTCAGAGGTCTATTCCTCGCCGCATAGAGGCACCCCGTCAGAGTCCCCGTTGCTTTAGCGACATACTCTACAGATATGGGCTACTAGATAGCCTCGACAAACTATCGGACAAGTCCTCGGCAGAGATTGCTCTGTCGGGGACTTGTTTTGTTTGGTCTCTCCTCCCCCTTATTGAGTCTGTTGCAAAAGTCAACAGTCAGGACAATCTTGCTTGCAAGATTGTCCTGACTTTGCAGAAAGGATGAAGCGCAAGGCG
>NZ_CABUAN010000058.1 GCF_902489635.1 uncultured Porphyromonas sp.
GGGCAACGTCATCAAGGACGAAGTGGTCATCAGCCCGAAGGGTGGCACGGCGATCGACTTCGTCACGCCTGAGCAGCTCCCCGCGGATGGTGCTATCTACGATATGAACGGCGTGCTACGCTCCGAACCACTCGAGGAGCTACCCACAGGGGTCTACATCGTCGGTGGCCAGAAGGTCATGCACGTACAGCGATAGCTGTTGGCTGTTGGCTATTGGCTGTTGGCTAGAGTCACTAGTACTCTGATAGCTCCGACAGCTCTGATAGCTCTGATAGCTCCGATCTACTCCGAGCACTCCGAGCACTCCGATAGCTAACAGCCAAGAGCCAAAGGCTAACAGCCAAAAGCCAAGAGCCAAAACTAAAACACTTCAAAAACACTACAGCAATGAAACGAAAACTACATCAATCACTCATCGCGACACTCGTCACGATGCTCTTACTGCTCGCAGGCTCCTCAGTCTCCGCACAGGAGGAGTACGGACTCGCGATAGCAGACGTGCAGGTTACCTCTGAAAACTGCTCCGACCTCACCGCCATCCCTGGCGTCAAGGGCAAAGTCAGCTACGACCCCTCCACCAAGACGCTCACCCTTGAGGATGCCTCCATCGATGGAGGAGGAAGAGAATGTCTAGGTATATGGTCAACAGATGAGCTGACTTGTGTCGTCAAGGGGGAGGTCTCCATCACTTCTAATAAATGGAACGCAATGCTGTTCGAAAAGAATGCCATTATAAAAGGAAATGGACAGCTCACTATAAAGTCTTCAGAACAACGTGGTATCTATACTAAGGCTGCTCTACTTATTGAGGGTTGTACAGTCTATGCCGAAGGCAAATGGGGAATCGAAGGCGAGTATGACAAGTCTGGAGTGTCTCTTACAATCAGAAATGCTTCCGTCACGGCAAAGGGTAGCACCGAGGGCTCCATCCGCAACTTCACAAACTTCACCCTCGAGGGGTGCGAGATCACGAAACCCGCAGGGGCTGTCTGGGATGCCAACAAGTACGCCGTCTGCGATGCCTTGGGCAACGTCATCACCGACGAGGTGGTCATCACACCTGTAGAGGAGTACGGACTCGCAATAGCCGACGTGCAGGTCACCTCGGCGAACTGCTCCGACCTCTCGGTCATCAATGGCGTCACGGGCAAGGTGACCTACGACCCCGCCACCAAGACGCTCACCCTCGAGGATGCCTCCATCGATGTAGGACAAAATATCGGTATAAGCTCATACGATGAGCTGACTTGTGTCGTCAAGGGGGAGGTCTCCATCACTTCTGGTAATGATCGGAACGCAATGGTGTTCTATAACAATGCCATTATAAAAGGGAATGGACAGCTCACTATAAAGTCTCCAGTAGGAAGTGGTATCCATACTGAGGCTGCTCTACTTATTGAGGGTTGTACAGTCTATGCCGAAGGCTATTGTGGAATCGCAGGCAAGGATGGCGAGTCTGGAGAGTCTCTTACAATCAGAAACGCTACCGTCACGGCAAAGGGCTCCTATGGCTCCATCTACAATCTCACAAACTTCACTCTCGAAGGGTGTGAGATCACGAAACCTGCAGGGGCTGTCTGGAATGCCAGCAAGCACGCCGTCTGCGATGCCTTGGGCAACGTCATCAAGGACGAAGTGGTCATCAGCCCGAAGGGTGGCACGGCGATCGACTTCGTCACACCAGAGCTGCAACCCGCGGATGGTGCTATCTACGATATGAATGGCGTACTACGCTCCGAGCCACTCGATGAGTTACCCACAGGTGTCTACATCGTCGGTGGCCAGAAGGTCATGCATGTACAGCGATAGCGGTTAGCCGTTGGCTCTTGGCCGTTAGCTATTGGCCGTTGGCTAGGAACACGAGTACTCTGATAACTCCGATCCACTCCGATAGCTCAGATAGCTCCGATCCACTCCGATAGCTCTGATAGCTCCGATCCACTCCGATAGCTAACGGCCAACAGCCAACAGCCAAGAGCCAATCGCCAACAGCCAAGAGCCAAGAGCATTCGTAGTAGCTGTTTGAAGTTCTGAGGGGAGTGCGTAGCCAGTCGGCACGCAAGTTCCACTGCTACGCCTCCTCTCAGTTTTCGACAGACAGCTCTACACACCTGACGCAATACACTTCAAAGCATCATAATGCAAGAGAAAAGCACTCCCTAATATGAGACTGTTGCATAAAGGCGAATCGCTGTGTTGCTTTCGGGATTCGGCTTCGGTCACATACGGAGGTATGCTCCCTTCAGACCTCACCCTCAGCGCCTTGCGCTTCATCCTTTCTGCAAAGTCAGGACAATCTTGCAAGCAAGATCATGAGACTGTTGACTTTTGCAACAGTCTCAATATATACGACTATCACTTTAAGCAATATATGACTATGAAAAAGCAACTACGCATTGGGATCTATATCCTACTAGCCACACTCCTAGCGAGTGTCGCTGTCGCACAGGAGCCTACTACTCCGGCTCTGCGCTCTGGACAAAAGGGCGTGATCACCATGACCACCTCTCTTAATGTTGGGAAAGAATTCAATCTGACTGTCAAAGGTTCAGACATCTCCATTGTAGGCCTCGAGAAGAAGACCGACAGCACCTACACCATCACGAGCCAGACGATCAAAATCGAGGGCGAGGTGCAAAGTCTGAAATGCCCATCGAATATGCTGACCAGCCTTACTTTGGAGCGTTGCTCCTCCCTGACTGAGCTGATCTGCCGTTGGAATGATAAGATAACTAGCCTAGACCTGTCGTCTTGCACCGCATTGACCAAGCTTGACTGTTACGGACTTTATGCGACTACCTTAGATTTGTCGCACAACACTGCATTGAAAGTATTAAACTTTAACGGTTACAAGCTGACCAGCCTAGACTTGTCGCACAACACCGCATTGACCGAGCTCACGTGTTCTAATCTTACTGTGCCCTTAGACTTGTCGCACAACACGGCTTTGACCAAGCTTGACTGTTCTGGGTTTGCTGCGACCACCTTAGACTTGTCGCACAACACTGCATTGACCGAACTCCGCTGTTCCGCCACTCATCTGTCCAGCCTAGACTTATCGCATAATAAGGCACTGAAAGTCTTCTACTCAGAGGAAGTTAGTATGACCAAGCTAGACTTTTCACACAACACAGCACTGGAAGTGTTGGTTGCTAATGAAGGTCCACTGAAGAGCTTGACCCTCCCCACGAGCAAGACGCTGAGAGTTCTTGACTATACACAGACTGAAGTCGGGGATATAGATCTCTCTAACTATCCAGCCTTAGAGGCGCTTTGGTGTGGAATCAATGACTTAACGCATCTGGACGTGTCAAACAATAGGCGCTTAAAGATCCTTGCCTGCTTTACCAACAAACTGACCAGCTTGGATCTATCGAATAATCCTGCCCTAGAAACGTTGTATTGCAATGAAAATCAATTGACCAGTCTAAACGTATCAAATCTGCCTGCCCTTACATTCTTGGACTGCTCTGATAACCAGCTGACTAGCTTGGATCTATCGAATAATCCTGCCCTAAAAGAGTTGTATTGCTCTAATAATCAGCTAACCAGCTTGGAACTCTCAAAGCAGACTGCTTTGGAATTGGTCTGGTGTTATAAAAACCTTCCGACCACGCTAGATCTCGCCAATTGTCCCAATCTAACTATCCTAAATTGTAGTAACAACTTGCTGACCAAGCTAGAGCTCGCCAATTGTTCCAATCTAACTAAGCTAAACTGTGAAAACAACTTGCTGCCCAAGCTAGAGCTCCCCAGCTGTCCAAATTTGAGCAGTATAGATTGCTATGGCAACTTGATTCTGGCAAACGAGATGACCAACCTCGTGAAAGCTTTGCCGGACCGTAACGATAAGCCAAGTTGGAAAGGTTGGTTTAATGTATTTGACTCTAGTTCAAGTGATGAGAAAAATGTTTGCTACACCTATCATGTGGACATCGCCAACGCCAAGGGTTGGGCTGTAATAGAGCAAACGGGAACAGGAAATGGATTCTATCGAGGTAAGCCCACGCCAACGTACGAGGTCACGATCTCAGCAAACGAAGAGGGTGGAACGATCTTGACCGCAGGAGCGAAAGACTTAAAGATGGTACCCTACGGTACGGACCTATTTATCGTCGACAATCCTAAAGAGGGGTACGAGCTTACAGCTCTCACAGCTAACGGAACGGATATTCTAGCCACGAAGAAGGTCTTCATCTCGGGTCACACAATAATCAAGGCGACCTTTACTAAGAAGCCAAAGACCTACAAGGTAACACTGAAGCCTACCGAGCACGGCACGATCACTATCAAGGAAGATGTCGATCTCAACGCTGTGCCGGAAGGAACGAAGTTGACGGTCGTAGCCCAGGGTGCCAACGACCAGTGCGAGCTCACCAAGCTTACGGCAAATGGTGAGGACATCCTCAAGGATAAGACCTTCACCGTCACAAAGGACACGGAGGTCATTGCTGAGTTTGTCGACCACACGGGCATTGATGCAGTCGCTGCGGATGCGCTCGTCATCTATCCTAACCCTGCTAGCGAGTCCGCTACCATCACAGGTCTAGCACCTGAGGCAGCCGTAGCACTCTACACGCTAGATGGACAGCTGATCACGCGCCTAGCTGCTGACCGCTCGGGTCGCCTACAGATAGACCTCACCGCACTGAGCGATGGTACCTATCTCGTAGTCACCGAGGGTACTGCACAGCGCCTCGTCGTCAAGCACTAATGCGCACGATCTGACAGACGATAAGTTTGTCAGACTACAATAATAGAAGAGCTCCGTAGGACTAGTCCTGCGGAGCTCTTCTCGTATATTTAGAGGTTAGAGCGAGACGTGTGTTCCTACAACCGTTACTCGTCTTGCTGTACTACAACGGACGCTTGACCGTGCGTCCCTGCAACCGCTACTCGTGAGGGGCGGGGACGCCGTCGTGGAGCTGGACGGGGGCATGCTCGACGTTGAGTTCGTCGTAGAGGTCTGCGTCGAGGAAGCGCTGCAGGACCTGTGCGCCGCCCTCGACGAGGAGCGACTCGATGCCCTGACTATGCAGGAGCGTGAGCAGGTCGCGCACCTCGCCCGTCGTGGCGAGGCAGGAGACGTGAGCCGGGTATTGCCCGTCACGCACTTGCTCTAGGAGAGCCGGCGGGAGGAGGATGATCGTTGGAGCCGTAGCGTCTTGTAGCATACGCAGCTCGGGACGAGGTAGCCGACTGTGACACCAGAGGAGACGGATCGGCTGACCGCCACTACCCGATCGATTGGTCAGGAGCGGGTCGTCCAGCTCGGCGGTGTGATGACCCACTAAGATCGCATCGTGGAGCGCACGCAGACGATGCACCGAGCGCTGGCGGAGTGGCGAGCTGAAGATGTAAGGTGCCTCGCTCGCGTCGTGACGCAGGCGGTCGATGTAGTGGTCGGCACTCTCGGCCCACTTGAGCGTGACGTAGGGGCGTCCTAAGGTCTGCGCCACGAGGAAGTGGCGGTTGAGCGCGATAGCCTCTTGCTCCAAGCATCCGACCGAGACCTCGATGCCCGCTTCGCGCAGGCGTGCCACGCCTCGTCCGTCCACTTTAGCAAAAGGATCCAGCATTGCGATGACCACACGGGCGGGTCGGAGCCCCGCAATGAGCTCCGCACAGGGCGGTGTCTTGCCGTAGTGAGCGCAAGGCTCTAGGCTCACATACCAGGTCGCCTCGCCGATAACGCCCCGCAGCTCCTCGGGAACGCTACGCCACGCCATCACTTCGGCATGGGGGGCACCGGCGTAATGGTGGTAACCTTCGCCAATAATCTTATCTTTGTAGACAATTACCGAGCCGACCATCGGATTGGGACTGGTGCGCCCCTGCGCTAAGGCTGCGAGTTGCAGGCAGCGCTGCATATAGATCTCGTCTGGAGTGGTAGGTGCTGTATGTTTCATCTAAGTAAAGGTCGCTACAAAATGAGTGAAGCTATGATAGTTGCTGGTATGACGCTGCGTGATGCGGCTCTTGCGATAGCGGAGGCGCTGCCTGGGTACTATGCCGAGGCGCGGGAGCGTCGGGCTATGAGCGAGATGCTCCTACAGCATATCACCGGGCTCAGCCAGACGAGCTATCTGCTTGACCGCAAAGTTAGACAATTGTCTGACACGGAAGCCAGTTGGCTCTGCCAAGCCCTCGAACGACTGGCGCACGATGAGCCGATACAGTACATCTTAGGGGTGGCATCCTTTGGCTCATTCGACCTAGCTGTCGGCAAGGGAGTGCTCATACCACGCCCCGAGACGGCCGAGCTGTGCGAACTGATCCTCGCTCGTCACCCCGCCACGGCGGCGCCCCTGCGGCTCCTCGATGTGGGGTGTGGCTCCGCCTGCATACCTATATATATAGGTAGTCACCGACCCAGTTGGCAGCTCTATGCGATGGATCAGTCGGAGCAGGCACTACACTATGCAGAGCAAAACATTCGTCAGACGGGTGTCGCCGTCCAGCTCTTCCGTGGCGATCTCTTCGCTTGGTGTCAGGGGAAAGGTATCCCCGCCAAGCTTCCTCCGATAGACCTTTTGGTGAGCAATCCGCCCTACATCCCCGAATGCGACCAAGCGACGATGCGCCCCAACGTACTCGTGGGCGAGCCTCGTGAGGCACTCTTCGTACCAGACGCTGATCCGCTCCGCTACTACCATGCACTCGTGGCGCTCGTGCCACAGATCCGCTCGCCTCACGCACCATGTACGCTCTACTGCGAGACACATCACCAGCTGGCGCACGAAGTGGCAGCACTGTGCGAGCAGGCGGGAGCAGCTTCGTCAGAAGTGTTCAAAGACTTGACGGGTCGAGAGCGATTTGTACAAGCCACCTTTCAGTAAAAACGAAACCCTATGGACACCGATATACTCAACAAAGCCAAGTACTACTGCGCACGTGCCGAGCGGTCACCTCGCAATCTGCGCCTTTTCCTCATGCGTCGGGAGGTGCCCTCGGACGAGATCGACGAGTACCTCGCCCTGCTCCAGGAGGGTCGCTACTACGACCCGCAGCGCTACGCCGAGAGCTACGCCCGCACACGCTATCGAGACATGAGCCAGGGACCCCACAAGATACGTCAGGCACTGCGTATGCAGGAGGTGCCGACGGAGATCATCGAGGCGGTACTACCGGAGGTCATCGAGGCGGAGCAGCCGAACTACTCCCTCGCAGAGCTACTCGAGAGCAAGCTACGTCGCACCTCAGCACGGACGCCTCGTGCGCTCTTTGACAAGATGATGCGCTACGGCGTGGGGCGTGGTTACCACCAGAGCGAAGTGTACGAAGCACTGCAAGAGGTGCTCCAGAAAATGCGGGAGGAGGAAGAGTCAGAAGAGGAGTAAAGCGCAAAAGCATCCATACTCTTATGAGCTACAAACCGACGAAAAGCCCCTCCGCAGGACGCATCGCCCCGCCACCGCCACAAGGATGGCGGGCAACGGCTCGTGAGTCGCTCCTACAGCTCCTCTACCCGCGCTGGTGCCCTGTCTGTCACACGCTACTCCCGCCGAATGCTCCACCCCTCTGCCTTACCTGTCAAGGCGCGCTGGGACGCTATCACGAGCGTACGGTCGGTGCGCTGGACCGTCTGCGTGGTGCCCACCCGATGCCTCGCAGGGTGCTGGCGCCCTACCTCTATGCTCGTGATGACGCGATGGCACTGATCGTCCACGACATCAAGTATCACGGCAATAAGCCACTCGCAAGGTATATGGGTCGCCTCATGGGCACGCTCCTACCGCTAGAGCGGGAGCAGATAGACTACATCATCCCTGTGCCGCTGACGCCGGCCCGTACACTGGAGCGAGGCTACAATCAGGCGGTACTGCTGGCCGAGGGGATCTCTTCGGTCACGGGCATCCCCTATCTACCTCACGCTTTGCTACGTACACGCTTTCAGGGTAGTCAGACGCACCGTGACCGCACGCATCGTCTGGAGGCTATGCTCGGGAGCTTCACACTAGGCAGCGAAGCGATCCCCCCAGATAGCCACATCCTACTTCTAGACGATGTACTCACGACTGGAGCGACCCTCACAGCTGCGCTCAATGCCCTAGCGAACACGCCCCTAGCGCAGGTCTCTGTCGGCGTTTTGGCCGTCGGCACGGTAACGGCTTAGTTGGCTGTTAGCTGTTGGCCTTTGGCTGTTGGCTGTTAGCTCTTGGCTGTTAGCTGGAGTGATCGGAGCTATCAGAGCTATCGGAGCCATCGGGATTCCGCTCTCTAATCTCTAATCTCTAATTACACTCCGCTCTCTAATCTCTAATGCCACTCCGATGGATAGGACCTCGCAAGAGGTCCGACGAATCATAGCCGTGGGTCGGAGGGGCAAAGCCCCGAACGACCCACGGGGACAAGACG
>NZ_CABUAN010000059.1 GCF_902489635.1 uncultured Porphyromonas sp.
TGGATATTTTTTATTTTCCACGTGGGCGTCATTCATTTCCTCCGAAGTTTCATTTGATTCCTCCGAGGAATTTTTTCTTTCCTACCTGGGAAATAAAAATTCTCCACGTGGGCATTTCGAAATATCCACGTGGAAATCACTTTTCCCCGACAGAGCCCCGTGTCGATATGTAGTCGGATCTAAATTATTGTAGCGATCTGGTGCTAGCTTTCCCCAGTCAGCCCTGACTAGAGTCACTAGTGCCACTAGCCCTCTAACTTCTAACCTCTAATCTCTAACTTCTAATCTCTAACTACTAGCTACTTTTTCGTATCTTTGAGCTACCTATCATTCTGACACCTTACAGCGTATGTCTGACACCACAGCATTTACCCCCGAAGACCTCAGCTACCTCGCTGAGCGGGGCATCTCCGACAGCGAAGCCGAGCGACAGCTCAAGCTACTCGTCGAGGGGACGCCCTACCTTGTTATCGTTGACTCGGCCAAGATCGAGCGAGGCATCGTGCGCCTAGCAACGGACGAGATGGTTCAGTACCTCGACCTGTGGCACGACTACCTGCAGAAGCCGGAGGCCGACGTCATCAAGTTTGTCCCCGCATCGGGAGCGGCTAGTCGTATGTTTAAGGCACTCTACGGGCTCCCCAAGGAGCAGCAGATCTCGCACGATGACCTAACACCCGACCAACAAACGTTTGTGGATCATCTAGAGTCTTTTGCCTTCTATGAGAAGCTGAGCGAGACCTGCCTGCGCAACAATTGGCGCACCATGAGCAAGTTGGTCGAGAGCGAGCAGTACGGCACCATCATCGACAACCTCCTCGACCCGCACGGCATGAGCTACGGCTCGCTACCCAAGGGGATGCTCCTCTTTCACGATTACCCCAATGGCACCAAGCGCACCCCTATCGAAGAGCACATGGTCGAGGGCGCACTCTATGCGCAAGACATCCACGGACGTGTACGACTACACTTCACCGTATCGCCTGAGCATCTAGAGGCTTTTCGCTCTCTCGTGGATAGACGCATCCAGAGCTTCGAGGATCTCTTCGGCTGTCGCTACCAGGTGACCTATAGTGTCCAGGAGTCTAGCACCGACACGATCGCTCTAGACCTAGAGCGTGGCACGCCCTTCCGTCGTGCTGATGGCACGCTACTTCTCCGCCCCGGTGGGCACGGCACGCTCATAGGCAATCTTGGTCGGCTGGACGCTTCTGTCGTTTTCATCAAAAACATTGACAACGTCACGCCCGACCATCTGAAGAGCAATACGGTACTCTACAAAAAGCTCCTCGGTGGCATCCTCCTCGCAGTACGTGACCGCATCTTCGGCTATCTACAGCAGCTCAAGCGCGCGAAGGTGAGCAAGGCACTGACGGAGGAGATCTTGACCTTCCTCGATGAGACGCTCTGCATACAGATCCCGCACGCCGAGCTACTCAGCGAGGAGGAGCTGATACCTAAGCTGATGAGCAAGCTCAATCGCCCGATACGAGTCTGCGGTATGGTGCGCAATGAGGGCGAGCCTGGCGGTGGCCCCTACCTAGTACGCGAAGCCGACGGCACCACCTCGCTGCAGATCCTAGAGAGCGTACAGGTGGACAAGAACAACCCCGAGGCACTCGAGATGATGCGCGAGGGAACCCACTTCAACCCGGTCGACCTCTGCTGCTACATACGAGACTACGAGGGCAACCCCTTTGACCTGCACAAGTATGTCAATCCGCAGACAGCATTCATCAGTGAGAAGAGCGTCGAGGGGCGTCCGCTCAAAGCTCTGGAGCATCCAGGACTTTGGAATGGAGCTATGCACGACTGGAATACGATCTTCGTCGAGGTGCCGAGCGATACCTTTACCCCTGTCAAGACGGTCCTAGACCTGCTCCGCCCGGAGCATCAGCCGCTAGCAGACTAGACCCAAACCTAGACACAGACCCATAGATTCAAAGAACAAACAATTATATATATGCCAACAAACAATCCTACCAATCAGCGTATCGAGGCGCTCCGCCAAGCGATGCGCACGCATCATATAGATGCTTACATCATACCTAGCGGCGATGCTCATCTGAGCGAGTACACCCCCGAGCGGTGGAAGTCGCGCACCTGGATCAGTGGCTTCACCGGCTCTGCCGGCACGGCTCTCGTGACGCTAGACAAGTCCTTCATGTGGACCGACTCACGCTACTACCTGCAGGCGACCAACGAGCTACAAGGTAGCGAGATGACGCTACAGCGTGGCGACGACCCAGACACCCCTACCATCGAGCAGTATCTTGCGGGCCACCTAAGCGAGGGGGCGGTCGTCGGTGTCGATGGTGCCTGCTACTCCATGGCTGAGTATGCACCGCTTGCTCAGTCGCTAGCTAATCACGGCATCAAGCTGGTCTCCCAGTACGACCTCATCGAGGAGGTCTGGAGCGACAGACCTGGCGTGCCAACCAATACGTTCTACCTACAGGATGTCAAGTTCTCAGGCGAGCGCACTCGTGACCGTCTGCAGCGTATCCGCGAGGCTTACCAGAGCTATGGTGCCGAGGCGGTCGCTATCACGATGGTCGATGAGCTCTGCTGGAGCTTTAACATCAGGGGCAACGATGTCTCCTACAATCCCGTCGGCATCGCCTTCGGCTTTATCGACAATAAGCAGGCTTATCTCTTTGCACTACCCGAGAAGACGGTCCCCGAGCTACGCCAGATACTCAATGGCGAGGGCGTAGAGGTGCGCGACTACGACACCTTCTATGACTTCCTCAGCAAGCTGCCTGCCAATCTCAAGGTGATGGTCGACCCCAAGCGCACTTCACAGCGTGTCCGTGAGGAGCTGGGCGATCGTCCCGTCATCACAGGCGACTCAGTCATATCGCATCTCAAGTCGATCAAGAACGAGGCGGAGATCGCTGGCATCCACCGTGCTATGCACCGTGACGGTGTCGCCCTGACTCGCTTCTTCATCTGGCTCGAGCAGGCTCTGAAAAAGGGCGAGCATGTCGACGAGTACACGGCTGGCGAGACGCTCCAGCAGTTCCGTGCGAAGCAAGAGTTTTACGTCAGCGACAGCTTTGGCGTCATCTGTGGCTACAAGGGGCATGGTGCTATCGTGCACTACTCCGCCACACCCGAGAGTGCCTACAAGCTGGAGCCCGAAGGGATGCTCCTACTAGACAGCGGTGGACAGTACATCGACGGTACGACAGACATCACCCGCACGATCGCTCTCGGCCCTGTCACCGACCAGCAGCGCACAGACTTCACGCTAGTCCTCAAGGGACACATAGCGATCGCTACGGCACGCTTCCCCAAGGGTACTCGCGGTAACCAGCTAGACATACTAGCTCGCAAGGCGCTTTGGGATAGAGGTCTCTCCTACGGGCACGGCACAGGGCATGGCGTCGGTGTCTTCATGAATGTACACGAGGGTCCACAAAATATCCGCACGGACAATAATCCGACCCCGATGCATCTGCACACTTTCACCAGCAATGAGCCTGGCCTCTATCGTGCAGACCAGTATGGTATACGCATCGAGAGCTTGATCCTAACGGTCGAGAAGGAGCAGACCGAGTTCGGCACCTTCTACGGCTTTGAGACGATGACGCTCTGCTACCTAGACAATGCGCTCGTAGACAAGTCTCTCCTGACTGACAAGGAGATAGCTTGGTACAACGACTATCAGGAGCATGTCTACCAGGAGCTCTCTCCCCTACTCACCCCTGAGGAGGCTGAGTGGCTACGCAACAAGACCCTACCCCTCTAATCGGTATGGCATACGAATATCCAGCAGGAAGCCTTATCCCCGTGCGGGGCTTTACGCCTCAGCTCGGGGAGGGCACCTTCGTCGCCGAGGGTGCACGCATCATCGGTGATGTGGTGATGGGTGCAGGGTGCAGCGTATGGTTCAACGCCGTCGTACGTGGCGATGTCAATAGCATCCACATTGGCGACCATGTCAACATACAGGACGGCTGCACGCTCCACACGCTCCACGGGCGCTCCGTATGCGAGGTGGGCGACTACGCCTCACTGGGTCACAACGTAATCCTGCATGGTGCCAAGGTGGGTGCCTATGCACTCATCGGCATGGGTGCCGTCGTCATGGACAACGCAGTGGTCGGTGAGGGTGCTATCGTAGCCGCTGGGGCGGTCGTCCTAGCCAACACAATCATTCCGCCCTACACCATGTACGCTGGCACGCCAGCTAAGTATATCAAGGACGTGCCTCCCGAGCAGAGCCAGTCGCTCAATAAGCGCACGGCACACGACTACGGCATGTATGCCGACTGGTTTATGAATCCTGAGAAATACTCTGAGGGTTCGCACGAATAGAATTTACCTTTCAACATATACCCCTTTATGAAGTTTTTTATCGATACAGCCAATCTCGATGATATCCGCACAGCCGAAGCGCTCGGTGTCCTCGATGGCGTCACAACAAACCCCTCACTGATGGCTAAGGAAGGCATCGCTGGCGATGCGGCCTGTCGTGAGCACTACCTCAAGATCTGCAATATCGTAGACGGAGACGTCAGTGCCGAGGTGCTCAGCACCACCTACGAGAAGATGCTCCCCGAGGCACGCGAGCTAGCTGCCCTACACAAAAACATCGTGGTCAAGGTCCCCTGCACCGAAGACGGTATCAAGACCATCTGCCAGCTCACCAAGGAGGGCATACGGACCAACTGTACGCTCATCTTCAACCTCGGTCAGGCTGTCCTAGCTGCTAAGGCGGGAGCTACCTACGTCTCGCCCTTTGTGGGTCGTCTCGACGACATCAGCTCGGATGGTGTCTCGCTCATCGCCGACATCGTAGAGACCTTCGAGACCTACGGCTTTAATACGCAGGTCCTAGCCGCTAGCATCCGTCACACGCAGCATATCATCGACTGCATGCGCGTCGGTGCTGACGTAGCCACCTGCCCGCTCAAGGCTATCCTCGGACTGCTCAAGCACCCGCTCACCGATAGCGGTCTCGCAGCCTTCATCGCCGACCAAGAGCGCGTCGCCAAGCAAGGCAAGTAAATAGCGACTGTTGCAAAAGTCAACAGTCTCAAATAGATCATCGCTGTAACTACCGGACGCACCGATTGGACTCAGACCATCGGTGCGTCCGTTGTTTTTGGCGGTTGGCTGTTGGCCGTTAGCTGTTGGCTGTTGTTACTGCGCCGTGTAGGGACGCACGATCTGTGCGTCCGTCCCCGAACCAGCCAAGACGATGCTGTAACTTTCGTTCTACAACGGACGCACAGATCGTGCGTCCCTACAGGAGTCGTCTCGTGTCATTTGGAGGGTTGGGAGGCGATTTTGTAACTTTGCAGGCGAAAGCTTTCCCCTTAGTCACCGTTAGACGATAAATCTATTATGGAAAATCTTTGGAATAGTATCCTAGCCGACTTCTCGCACTTCACACTGTCGAGCTTCTTCGCGACCTTTATGATCCTCTTTGTCTCTATAGACATCATCGGAGCTATCCCGATCGCGCTGAGTCTTAAGGAGAATGGTAAGGTCTTTCACCCCAGTAAGGTAGCCATCATCTCGTGCCTTATGTTCATCGCCTTCCTCTTCATCGGAGAGCCACTACTAGGCTTCTTCGGAGTGGATGTCTCGTCCTTTGCCGTGGCGGGTTCGATCGTCCTCTTCGTGCTAGCTGTCGAGATGATCTTCGGCATACAAGTCTTTCAAGACGATGATCCTTCGGGCAGTGCCGATATCGTGCCGCTCGTCTTCCCGCTTTTTGCGGGTGCTGCCTCCTTTACAGCGATCCTAACAATGAAGTCCTCTGGGACGGCGACCTCGACGCTTTTCGTCGCCATCCTCCTCAACGTCGTCTGTATCTACCTCATGCTACGGACCGTGTCGCTACTAGAGAAGTGGCTTGGCAAGGGCGGGATCTACATCCTGCGTAAGTTCTTTGGCGTCATCCTGCTAGCCATATCGGTACGCTTCTTTATGGAGAACCTCATGATCATCCTCGAACCATTCTTTGGCAAGTAAAGGGACCGACACACATCAAGCGTAGAGGCTCGCCCCAATCGGGACGAGCCTCTGCTTTTTTGTAAACTGCTATGAACAGTCTACGTTCCCCTGTACTATTGAAGCTATGCCTGTCTATGGGATGACCACCTTGTACGTTTGTGATCCTAGACGCAAGAGGTAACTCCCTGAGGTGAGTTCCTCTATACGATACTCCTCGCCAGCAACCATCTCAGTGGTGTAGAGAACCCGTCCTTCTAGATCTAGAAGTGAGAGCGTCTCATTCATATCTGAGCGGACGTAGAGTACACCCTCAGCTATGCGCATCTGACAGCTCGCAGGTGCGAGAGTGTCTTCTACCCCTCCAGCGATGTCGATGACAATCCGGCCTTTGTAGACCTCGCCATTGAGTCCGACACTCTTGTAGTCATTGCCACGTTGCGGGTCGTAAGAGACAATGATCTCACTGCCCTCAGGTGTCGAGATAGCACACCCATCGAAGAGGATCTCAAAG
Organism: uncultured Porphyromonas sp.; assembly: GCF_902489635.1. Classification (GTDB taxonomy): domain Bacteria; phylum Bacteroidota; class Bacteroidia; order Bacteroidales; family Porphyromonadaceae; genus Porphyromonas. The sequence goes on from NZ_CABUAN010000059.1 coordinate 6,482, forward strand.
AGATTGACAATGCCCCCCTTCTCGACGATGACATTAGCCGCGTCGAAAATGATCTCGCCTCCGTACTCGAGGTATCCGAAGATACCTGAGTCTTCTCCAGAGATGATCAGCTTAGGGCCGCTCTCGATGGTGACACTCGTACCATTGACGACTAGAGCCTGACTCTTAGATGTAATCTTTAGGGTGCCATCTCCGACAATACGACCTCCTGAGGTAAAGACGATACCCATATAGTTCGTTACTATTTCATTGTCTCCATGCACCTCGATGGTTATGTCTCCTAGAGCTTGCATCACGCTGATGCCTTGAATCATCTCCTCTGTGACAAACTTAAAGCCGTTGAGCTTGAGAAGCTTCTTCTCTGGGTCATAAGAGATCGTCCCGTCTCCTAGGATGTCGTGGCAGTTAGCTGTGGTAACTTGCTTGCCCGCGATGAATAGCGGTATGTCGACTGGTCTGTCGATAAGCACTTTGCCCTTACAGACGCTACCATCTAGCATCACAGCGCCCTCCTGAGCGACAGCACCCTGCGGTGTGACGATCGCAGTGCGTACCAAAGAGAGTTCGGCAAAGCCGTAGAGTACTCCCTCTGACCCGTCTAGGGCGAGGCGTGAATCTTCGATGGTGAGTCTAGCGGTCTCCTTGTCTCCATGTAGCGCACGAAGCCCTGTAGCAGTACAGTTGACACCCTGGATCTTAAGACTCCCCTTTACTTCGATAGCCGTGCCAGCAGGAGCGCTTACCTCGAGAGATCCGCTCCCGTGGATCATCGACTCCTCACCACCTAGCAGGAGGGCTGTGTCGCTGTCGGAGGAGATCTTGTTTTCTCCTACGAGCGTGATGTAGACAGGCGTCTTTGCCTCGATGGCGGGTATGCCCTTAGCCTCGATATGACTATTCGATAGGATGAGTGTAGCGTACTTCTTCTTGTAGGTAACCGTTTGATCGCCTAAGACGTCAGCCGCATTTTCAGGAGTGATGGTTATGCCGTTGACCTTGATGTCGTAGTCACTAGAGACTTTCTTGATGATAATCTGATCCGAGATGGGATCTCCATCTATCGTACATTCCACCCGCTAATGCAATTTCTCAAGAATGATGTTTTTGATAACTTC
>NZ_CABUAN010000060.1 GCF_902489635.1 uncultured Porphyromonas sp.
TGACCTAATCTCGGGTCGATTTCTTTTCACTCTGCAAACTTAAAGTAGGGACGCACGGTCGTGCGTCCGTTGTGTCAAAGATTACAGCATTGTGATTTAACGGGGACGGACGCCCTTCCGCTAGACACGACCGTGAGTCCTTACATATCGCCACACGATAGAGTCCCCTAGAGGTCCTGAGCACGGCTCTTACCTCTAGGGGACTCTATATATTATATGTGCCGCTACGTCGCGTGCTTACTTAGCAGGCTCTAGCTCTACCGTGAAGTGACGTAGCACCGGTAGCTCACGGGTGATGACGTAGCCACGTGTGATCGACTCACGACGATCATAGACATTCTTGCAGGCAGCTGCGATGACGTCCATGTGATTGTTCGTGTAGGTACGACGTGGGATTGCCAGGCGGAGTAGCTCCAGCTTAGGATAGCGGTTCTCACCCGTCTTGGGATCGCGGTCTGCTAGGATAGAGCCGATCTCGACACCACGGATGCCAGCCTCTAGGTACAGCTCGATGCCGAGCGTCTGAGCGATAAACTCCTCCTTGGGAACGTGCGTCAGGATCTTTTTCGCATCGAGGAAGATAGCGTGTCCACCAGCAGGGCGCTGATAGGGTACGCCGTACTCGTCTAGCTTGCTACCGAGGTAAGCTACCTGACGGATGCGCGTGTCGAGCATGTCAAACTCTGTGTTCTCATCCAGACCAATAGCGAGTGCGTTCATATCACGGCCGTTCATACCGCCATAGGTGAGGAAGCCCTCATTCATCACAGCGTACATAGAGCACTTGTGATAGAGCTCCTCGTCACGCATAGCGAGGAAGCCACCCATGTTGACCACAGCATCCTTCTTGCTAGACATGGTCATGATGTCAGCGTAGCTGAGCATCTCACGGACGATTTCCTTGATTGACTTGTCAGCATAGCCCTCCTCACGAGTCTTGATGAAGTAAGCATTCTCAGCAAAGCGAGCACCATCGATCTGTAGCGGTATGCCGTACTTGTGGCATAGCTCGCTCGTCTCACGTACATTCTTCATAGAGACAGGCTGACCGCCAGCCGTATTGTTGGTCACCGTCAGGACGCACATAGGGATCTGCTCCTTGGGGTACTTCTTAAAGCAATCCTCCAGCTTGTTCAGATCCATCTCACCCTTGAAGGGTAGCTCTAGCTCCGTATTGCTAGCCGCATCGATCGTACAGTCGACGGCTACAGCCTTGCGAAACTCGATGTGCCCCTTTGTCGTGTCAAAGTGTGAGTTGCCCGGTACGATATCGCCCTCCTTGAGCGTAGCCGAGTAAAGCACATTCTCCGCAGCGCGGCCCTGGTGTGTAGGGATTACGAGGGGGAAGGTGCAGATCTTCTCGACAGCATCCTTGAGATTTTGGAAAGAGGAAGCACCCGCATAGCTCTCATCGCCAACCATGATGCCCGCCCACTGACGGTCACTCATAGCGCCCGTACCGGAGTCCGTGAGGACATCGATAAAGACCTGTGACGACTTGAGACTGAATAGGTTGTAGTGTGCTTGCTTAATCCACTGCTCACGCTGCTCGCGCGTGCTCTTGTGTATCGGCTCTACCATCTTAATGCGGTATGCCTCAGAAAAAGGTATCTCCATAGTAGTTCTATTAAATTATTGTGTTCTTTTACTGCCCCAAAGATACGGAAAAAGACACACTAAGGGTATACGAGTAACGATTTTGTAGGGCCGCTCGGTCGAGCGTCCGTTGTCGAACGAAGGTTACAGCATCGTGGTTTAACGGGGACGGACGCCCTCCCACTCGACACTAGCCGTGCGTCTCTACAGGATTCAGTCACGGCTAGTGTCTAGTCGGAGGGCATCCGTCGTATCAAAGCGAGAGGATTAACTCGTTGTAGGGGCGGACCTGCGTGTCCGCCCACAGGTCATACTGCGCTCCAACGAGAACGGGCGGACACATAGGTCCGCCCCTACAAAGGTTACTTGTCCCGTGAGTCCCTACAAAGAGTTACACGTCCGATCGCTCCGATCTCCCCCCCCCCTAATCTCTAACCCTCTAATCAAAAAAAGGGGCGAACCATCGTTCGCCCCTTTTTTGATTCTAGTGCCTTACCACTACGCGGTAAGTCTCGCCCGCTACGCAGACTAGGTAAACCCCGTCCGCATAGGGTGTCAGGTCAATCTGCAGCGTGCCTCGACCATCGGCACGACCCGCATAGAGTCGCTCGCCAGTCATGCTGTGCAGTGTCACCTCGCTGGCTGGAGCTACACCCTCCACGATGACATAGTCAGTCGCTGGGTTCGGGTAAAGCTTCACCTGCTGCGTGACGGTCGTCTCCACGCCCGTGTGATCCACAAAGGTCGCCCTAACCTCCGTTGCGCCCTTGATCACAACTTTCTTTGTTGCGAGGATGTCCGTACCGTTGGCCGTGAGAGCTGTCAACTTGTAGCCAGCAGCTGGCGTAGCAACGATCGTTAGCTCCGTGCCGTAATCCACAGCATCGAGATCATCTGCTCCCGTAGCTGAGATCGTACCCTCGCCCTCCTTGGTCAGCTTAACGGCAAAGGACTGCGTCGTAAAGAATGCCTCGATAGTGGTCTCCTTCTTGATCGTTACCTTCTTCGTCTCTGTGATGTTGATGCCACCAGCGATGAGGGAGGTGAGCTCACTACCCTCGTCAGGTGTAGCGACAATCGTCAACTCCGTACCGTAGGGGACAGCGTTGAGATCGTCTGCACCTACAGCCTTGATCGTTCCCTTGCCACGAGGTTCTAGAGAAACCTTAAAAGTCTTCTTGCTAAAGATCGCACGAATGATCATATCCTCGTTGACGACCACCTTCTTCGTGTCAAGAACGTTTTTATCGTTGGCAGTTAGCTTGGTCAGCTCGTACCCCTCGGCAGGATCTGCCGTGATGGTCAGCTCCGTGCCAGGCGTCACAGCATCTAGGTTGTCCGCTCCAGAGATGTAGAACGTACCCTCGCCCACCTTGATCGGGGTCACGTTGTAAGACTGCAATGCAAAGGTCGCCTCAACCTTCGTATTCTCCGTAACCTTAAAGCGCTTTGTCTGGAGGATATCCTGACCATTGGCGGTCAACTTAGTCAGCTTGTAGCCATCAGCGGGGGTAGCGACGACCGTCAGCTCCGTACCGTAGGGGACAGCGTTGAGGTTGTCCGCCCCAGTGATGGAGATTGATCCACCACCCGTTGGCGAAGAGGAGACAGCATAGAGAGGGTTGTCTGCTCCCGTGTAGTCGTACCAAGCGTCGCCATTAGAGCTGCGTGTAAACTGAGTCTTCCACCCCTTAGCTTGGGCAGTAGCTACATGTGCAGCGAGACAAACGTTGCCCTCACCACTCCCATCATAAAACACTCTAAAGGCACCTGTACCCTTGCTGCCTAGATCTGGCAAACTATTGACCAGATTCGTCATCTCACGCACTTTGATTTGATTGCTATAGCATGTCAGTGAGAGCAGGCTCGTACAGCCTGACAGATCGATTTGCCTCAAGAGGTTCTTACTACAGTTCAGAGCTGTCAAAGCTTTGTGTCCTGACAGATCCAAGCTGGGCAATTTATTGTCCGAGCAGTCAATCGTTGCCAAGGCATTGTTCTTTGATAGATCCAAACTCGTCAGTTGATTGCTGTAGCATTTAAGTTGTGCCAAAGCGGTACAATCAGACAGATTCAAATCCGTCAGTTGATTGCTGGAGCAGTACAGCGATGTCAAGGCAGTACAGTCCGAGAGATTCAAGCTGGTCAGCTTATTGATGTAGCAGTTAAGTGTTGTCAAGGCGGTACAGCCCGAGAGATCCAAATTGGTTAGTTTATTGTCCCTGCATTGAAGTGATGTTAAAGCAGTACAGCCAAAGGCATTCAAGCTGGTCAGTTGATTGCTGTAGCAGGTAAGCGTTGTCAAGGATGTACAACCCGAGACGTTCAAGCTGGTCAGCTTATTGTTGTTGCAGTCAAGTGTTGTCAAGGCGGTACAGCCCGAGAGATTCAAATTGGTTAGTTTATTGTCCCTGCATTGAAGCGATGTTAAAGAGGTACAGCCAAAGGCATTCAAGCTGGTCAGTTGATTGTTGTAGCAGGTAAGCGTTGTCAAGGCGGTGCAGCCAGATACGTCCAAGCTGGTCAGTTGATTTTCCCAGCAGCGCAGCGTTGTCAAGGCGGTGCAGCCAGAGACGTTCAAGCTGGTCAGTTGACTTTCGTAGCAGTCAAGTGTTGTCAAGGCGGTACAGCCCGATACGTCCAAGCTGGTCAGTCTTTCTTGGCTGCAGTTAAGATATGTCACATCGCCTCGGATGGTAATCGTTTGACTGGTGAGGGTGTAGTATTCCCTAACTCCATCCGTTCGGGCGGACTCTCGAACTCCATCTATTGACACAGGGCCATTTGCCCTGATATATAGTTCGATTCTGTCTCCGACTCTTTTGGAAGTCGTCATCGTGATGACGCCCTCGGCGAGGAGGGCGGTGGAGGTGAGCAGCGTGCCGAGGAGGGCGAAGAGCCAGATGCGTAGTTGTTTATTCATTGTCTTATTGATTTAGGATGATTGTATGCTTTAGAAATTGCTCTCTATGAGGTGATAGTCTGCTGTAGCCGTTGGGGTAAGAGCTCACGAGAGCCACACTTGTGCAGGGCGTAGCGAGGCACAAGCGCATAGGGTACGACCATCGGGGCGGACGCTTGTTGCGTCAGCCTGCGAGTCGTCTGATAGAAATGATGGATTGCCCCTACACAGTCGCCTAGAAGGCGTCTATATGCGCGTTTTCGGGGGGGGGGGGGTAAACATACTGTCCGTCAGCGAGATGTGACGACAGAGAGGTTCTGAGGTACGCGTACGAGCGCACGAGAGAGCAGGGTGCAGGGTAATGGTCTCGCTACACGGACGTGTGGTGAGGCGGTCGTGGTGAGACCTCGTGGTACTATAATAATAGGTGGTACCGCTACTATCGAAACGATGCACTGTCAGGGGGATCTAAGCTATGTTTGTTAGCTGTTTTATGGAGGAACTATCCTCTGATAAGCAATATCCTGTACAAAGGTAAACCTTTATTTTGAGTTGAGCAAGCGTTTAGAAATTAGAAGTTAGAGGTTAGAAGTTAGAGAGCGGAGCGGTCGGAGGTGTCGGAGGTATCGGAGCGATCGGATTGTCGGGACGCACGAGACGAGTAACGATTTTGTAGGGACGCACGGGAGTGTCGAGTCGGAGTGCGTCCGTCGTATCAAAGCGAGAGGATTAACTCGTTGTAGGGGCGGACCTGCGTGTCCGCCCACAGGTCATACTGCGCTCCAACGAGAACGGGCGGACACATAGGTCCGCCCCTACAAAGGTTACTTGTCCCGTGAGTCCCTACGACGGAGTTACACGTCGAGGACTCTATCGCTTGTCACCTCGGGTAGATTTACTACCTTTGCTCCGACTAAAAAGGATATTACGAATCACACAAAAGCATCTACAGATATGCAGATAGTAGACATCAAAGGACGCGAGGTACTAGACTCGCGCGGCAATCCAACAGTGGAGGTAGAGGTCATCCTAGATAGCGGAGCCATGGGGCGTGCCGCTGTACCCAGTGGAGCCTCTACAGGGGAACATGAGGCACTCGAGCTACGTGACGGCGACAAGAGCCGTTACCTCGGCAAGGGCGTCCGCAAGGCGGTCGAAAACGTCAACGAGGTGATCGCTCCAGCTCTCTTCGGCATGAGCGCGCTCGAGCAGCGTGAAATAGACCAGAAGATGATAGACCTAGATGGCACAGAGACCAAGAGTGTACTCGGTGCTAACGCTATCCTAGGCGTCTCGCTAGCTGTCGCTAAGGCTGCTGCTGACGAACTAGCTATACCGCTCTACCGCTACATCGGTGGCGTCAACGCACACATACTACCTATACCGATGATGAACATCATCAATGGTGGTGCACATAGCGATGCTCCCATCGCTTTTCAGGAGTTTATGATCCGTCCCATTGGTGCCAAGAGCTTTAGCGAGGCACTCCGCATGGGTGCCGAGACCTTTCACGCACTCAAGAAGGTGCTCCACGATCGTGGACTCAGCACTGCCGTAGGTGACGAGGGTGGTTTCGCTCCTAAGCTCGATGGCGTAGAGGATGCGCTCAATAGCATCATCGAGGCGATCCATCAGGCTGGCTACAAGCCTGGTAGCGACATAACCATCGCTCTAGACTGCGCCGCTAGCGAGTTTTACCATGAGGGCGTCTACAACTACGCCAAGTTTGAGGGTGAGAAGGGTCAGCAACGCACTCCCGCCGAGCAGGTCGCTTACCTAGAGACACTCGTCAGCAAGTACCCCATCGATAGCATCGAGGATGGTATGGACGAAAACGACTGGGAGGGATGGCATCTGCTCACCGAGAAGCTAGGCGACCGCCTGCAGCTCGTCGGTGACGACCTCTTTGTGACCAATGTGGACTACCTCAGCCGAGGCATCAAGGAGGGTTGCGCTAACTCCATCCTGATCAAGGTCAACCAGATAGGTACGCTCACAGAGACGCTCGACGCGATCGACATGGCACATCGTCACGGCTTCACAGCGGTCGTATCGCACCGCTCCGGTGAGACCGAAGATACCACCATTGCAGACATCGCCGTAGCCACCAATGCGGGACAGATCAAGACTGGTTCGCTGAGCCGCACCGACCGCATCGCTAAGTATAACCAGCTACTGCGTATCGAGGAGGAGCTAGACGCACGTGCTACATACGGATATCGTCGTCTACGCTAAGATAGTCGGTGATTGCCACAGATTGGACACTGGGCGGTCACGATATACGACGGCTTTCGTTAGACCAACAAATAGATATCCACGTGGGAACTCGCAATTTCCGCGTGGATATTTTTTTCCCCCCACGTAGTTTACTGGCTGTTGGCTGGAGTGATTGGAGCTATCAGAGCTATCGGAGCCATCGGGACTCTAATCTCTAACCTCTAATGGCACTCCGATCGCTCCGATGGCTCCGACCAGGACTGGTGCATTGCAATAATTTAGAGTTGATTACATATCGGTGCGGTGCTGTGTCGGTGAAAACTGATTTCCACGTGGATATTTCGAAATATCCAGGTGGGGAATTTTTATTTCCCAGGTAGGAAATGAAAAATTCCTCGGAGGAATCAAATGAAACTTCGGAGGAATTTTTTGACGCCCACGTGGAAAATAAAAAATATCCACGTGGAGATTTGAGATTTCCCACGTGGATATTCGA
>NZ_CABUAN010000061.1 GCF_902489635.1 uncultured Porphyromonas sp.
TTCGGCTTCGGTCACATACGGAGGTATGCTCCCTTCAGACCTCACCCTCAGCGCCTTGCGCTTCATCCTTTCTGCAAAGTCTGGACAATCTTGCAAGCAAGATTGTGAGACTGTTGACTTTTGCAACAGTCTCATCTGGCGAGATGAACGTCTATAGTGAGGAGAGTACATAGGTCTTTGGAGTAAAGTGGATAACAAAAGGCGAAGCCTCTGAGACTACCCTTCGGAGAGACCTACCCACTCGGGGGACTGGCTCTCAAGGTTAAGCTCAGAGGCTCCGCTTGATTAGGGAAGCTTTATAGGAAGGCTACTTGACCGTGAGAGCCTCCACTTGGTAAGTGGTGGTGTGGTCAGGAGCTTTAGCAGCATAGAGGAGCGCTATGTAGCCAGCATCGGCAGAGCCTGTGATCGTGTAGCTCTTCTTGTAGTGCTGGTTGCCGTAACCGCTTGGACTACTTTGGTCATTGATCTCCTCGAGCGTCTTCACCAGCTTGCCGTCCTTGTCTAACTGCTGGATAGTAAGCGTAGCACCATTGGTGTGACCAGTGCTATAAGTCAAGTCGACCGTATAGCTACTGCCGGCCTTCATCTGTAGACGTGGCGTGACGAGGACACACTTATTCTCAGGAACAGTAGACTTAAAGGCACTTGCCTGCGCATAGTGCACACCGCCAAATGATTTCTTTTGGAACTTACGTCCGCCCACTAGGTCTTTGTTGAGCCAGCCAGGCAGCTTGAAGTCTTTATTATCCTCACCACCCTTAGAGAAATCATCTGCAAAGGGTATCGTACGAGCCGTCTGCGAGAGATCGACACCATAGATATTCCCCTGTGGATCAGGATTGGGGTTTGGATCAGGATTAGGATTGGGCTGATTGCCACCACCCACGTCGAAGCGTGGCTGATCCAGCTTGATGTCGCTACGCAGCGTGGGGCGGAGGTTGAAGAAGGTCTTATTGACCGTCACGATTGCCGTGATGCTACCACTACCAGAGGGCACCTTCTCATCACGGAAGGTGGCTGTCTTCCACACCTCTAGATTGGTCTTCTTGCCACTCTTATCAACAATCTGATGGCGTGTTGAGGAGTGGGTGTTAGCTGGGTCAAAGAAAGGTACGTCTGGCTTGACAAACTGCACCTCCTTGACACGTACATACTGGTTCGGGTGCTTGCCTGCGATGACCTCTGCGAGCGTAGTCTCGATCGGCTCGATAGGCTTATTGGGCACGATAGACATCTGTGCGCGTGAGACCTGTAGCTGTACCGTCCCGTTGTAGTTAGAGATCTTAGCTCCCTTGAGCTTAGCGGTTACCTCGTCGCCAAACTGCAATGGATCTTCGCCCTTGGGCACCGTCAGGACGAGCGCATTGCCCTCAGCGTCCTGTATGTAGTGGAAACCAGCAAAGGGGAACTGCTTCGTCTCGGCATGAGTCGTGACCGTAGCGCGAATGCGCAGGTCTTGGTCGATCGTCTTGCCGTTTTGGTCTAGCCCCTCACCTAGCTTAGCGATCTCAGCGAGCGAGGTGTAGGTGATTCCCTTGCCAGTACTGCCGAGCTGCATGATCAGGTAGACGTGCTGTGTCGTAGAGGTCTTGATGATCATCTGAGCCTCACGAGCATCTTCGCTCCTGTTAGGGAGTGCCGTGATGGTGATCTGGTGCGTTCCCTCGGTCGCCTCCATAGGAGTCGCCGAAACCCACTCGGCACCCTCGCCGAAGGTGATCGAAAAGCGTCTATTGGTCTCGATGGTCAGCTCCTGCGTACCACCATCCTGCTTGAAGGGGATCGTGTTGTCGGTGAAGTTTGGTGAGAGCGTCACGTAGGGCTTCTCATAGTAGTCCATCTCATCCTTACAGCTGGTCACAGCAAGCAGCGGAGCGATGGTGAGGATAGCGAGGAGTAGTCGTCTCGTCGCAAGTTTATTGAGTGTCTTCATATCTGGATCTAACTCTGTTTCTTAAATTCTTGAGCAAAGCTCCGTAGAGCCTCCGTTACTTAGTCGTCTGAAAGCGTGGGCTGGTGAAGTTAACATCACTCTCCAGGCTAATGAGGAGCTGAGGCTTCCCATTGAAGTAGCCGAGGATGGCGGTGATATTGCCAGAACCCTCAGGGATCTGTCTGCCAGCAAAGAGCGCGTAGCTACTCGAGCGTAGCACGACACGGTTGCCCTGCTGGTCTTCGATCTGACGCTCCACAGCGGGTACGTTCGTCTTATTGTCCGCATCGGCATAAGTCTGGCCTAGCTCACTATCGACGAACTGTACGCCCTCAAGACGTATCAGCGTATTGGCATACTCAGACGAGAGCGTTGGGATGGTGAGCGTGCGGTAGACAAGTGGCTGACGCGTGTTGTCACAGCGCACCAAGCGTGGCGTCATCTGCTCGGGGAGGTAGGCATTCTCGTACTTTGGCTCCGTAGAGCTCTTGCCCAGCGTGACGACACCGCCATACTTACCGAGCGTCAGCCCGTGACAGCGGATCGCTATCTTAGAGCCGCGCTTGTAGAGGAGGTTGGAGTTGACGAGTCCCGCCTTGAACTCAATGCCGCCCGTCTCGTCCTGTAGGTAGATAGACTTGTAGATGTTGCCCTCGCTATCGTCCGAGATGACCTGTCCGACGATCACTGCATCAGGTACGACCTGTACAGGCTTCGACTGGTAGAGTGCTTTGAGCTCTTGGATCGTCATCGTACGCTCCCAGAGGGGGCGTGGCTTTGGCTCCTGTGGCGGGTCAATTTTGTTGTACTGACAGCTCGTCAGCAAGGCGAGCATGCCGACCACTACGATGAGTCTATTATATATATGTGTCATACTATTCATCCGTTTTAAGGTGGGTTAGAACTGTAGTGCAGCGTTGAAGAAGAAGGTCGTGCCGTACATGTAGAAGTAGCGACTATCGAAAGGTCTCATCATCTTGCCCTCCTTGGTGTAGCGCACACGGAGCTGCTCGTAACCACCGCTGCGGAGGGTCTTCGTGTTGAGCAGGTTAGAGGCCGAGAGGTTGAGACGTAGGTAGACGCCCGACTTGATGCGCCACGAGTAGCCCACGTTGGCATCAAGTGTGAAGCCGCCGGGGAAGACCTCCTGACGAACGTAGTCGTAGTCAAGACTAGCGCGCGCCTTGTCCGTGCGACGGATCGGGTTCAAGCTGATGAAGCTACGCCCGAAGTAGTTGAGATCAAGTCCCGCCCACATATAGAAGGGGAACTGATACGAGACGCTCAGGTTTGCCGCCGTCTGTGGCGTACCCGATACGTGGAAGCCCTTCCAGTAGACACGATCCTGCTCGAGGAGCTTCTGACTATTGTCGACTGTCTGAACGTAGTCAGGGTTGTTAGCATAGCGATACTGTCCGTAGCTTACCACAGCGATAGCGGTCAGAGCCGGCGTGATCTTGAACTCCATACCAGCCTCGACACCCATGTGGGTCGACTCGATATTTGTCAAGACATAGTTAGAAAAAGCTCTGTAGCCGTCATCGTAGAAGCTCATGTTCTTCGTCTTGTCGTAGAAGTGCGTGTAGAAACCTGTGATACGCCCCTTGACAAAAGGCGAGCGTAGCACGTAGCTTACGTCTCCCGACAGGATGCGCTCAGGACGAGGATCAGTCACATACTGATTACGCGTACGAGGCGACACGAAGATGTCGGAGAAGTAGGGTGCACGCTGCGTCCACGCGGCGTTTGCTACGAGGTAGTGACGTCCCGAGATCTTGTAGGTGATGCCTCCCTTGACACCGTAGTTGAGGAAGTTCAGATGATCCGAGTCCCCGAAGGAGTTATCTGGGAAAAGTCCTCTACGCTGCAATCCCTCGCGGTGCATACCTGTCCATCCAGCGGTAAACGCTAGGTAGCCGTCCACATGACGAGACTGCCCCCACAGGTTGCCCCATAGCTCAGCCTCCTGTGTGTGCGCTAGGTAGTTGTGACCATACTTGTCCCCTACCCCGACCACTCGGTTGGGATGATCGAGGTCTACCTGAGACTTAGAGGGATCCTGGGCAAAGTCTCGCTCGGAGTACTTGTCAATGTCTAGCCAGTAGTCTCCGCCGAGGAGGTCGGCGATGACGTTAAAGTTTGCCGTACGGTTCAGGCGGTAGTTAGCACCTAGGTCAAAGCGGAGGTGCTTATTGATGAGTGCATTCCAAGTGGTAGCAAAGTTAAACTGACGCTGATCCGACCGTCTATCCTCTACGACGTAGATGCTTCGATTACCCTCGGCGATCTGACGTCCCTTTTCATCGAAAATGACTTGATAGTTATTCCTATTAATATTGTATAGGCGATCCCAGTCAATGTAGCGCATATTGCAGTCCGAGTGCCACAGCTCCTCGTAGTAAGCCGCCATATCGGGGTCCTTCGTTTCGCTCATGTAGCCGTAGTAGCTAGGCAAGTTGCGATAGTAGTCAGGACGTGGATCAGGGCCATTGCCCCAGTTGAGTGCCGAGTAAGCATTCCAGCCGAAGCGGTAGCCTACACCCGTGGTCAGTTTGTTCTTCTCATTGATCTGCCAGTAGTGCTGTAGCTGTATGATCGGCTCATGATTAGAGCGGACACGTGCATTGCGCAGGTAACCTCCCTGGAAGCCCACATTCGGATTGTAGTAGTTTGACCCGACCAGGTCATACACCTCTTGCGTCGTACCCGATGCTACGCCACGCTCCGTGGGAGCAGCTAGGACCACCAAGCCCAAAGAGTGCTGCGGGGTAAACTGCTTCTCGAGCGAGAGGAAGTAACCCCACGCATCGTAAAACTGCCCCTGCACATAGGAGTGGTTGCCCCAGCGACGCGAGGCACTCGCCGTGATCGCCCATCCCTCGGGCATCATACCCGTGGCGTGCGTTATCATCGTGCGGTAGTTGTAGGTGCGGTTGCTCCCTGAGAAGGTAAGCGTCGTACCGGGGCGATAGCCCGAGGCACGCGTCAAGATATTCATCGTTCCGCCGATGTTACCAAAAGAGTAGTCGATCGGCTGCAAGCCATCCTCATTGTTTTGCACACGAACCACATTGTTCAGTCCATTCCATAGGGAGTAAGAGGAGTAGCCATTGTTCATATTATTCATCTGCATACCGTTGAGGTACTGCGACTGGTAATATGAGTCGTAGCCGCGCACCCTAAAGCGCATCGGGCTAAATTGGAAGCCCGCCTTATTCGTATAGGGGTCTCTCGAAGCGGTCAGCAGCGGCGAAATATCTCCAGCCGTCACGCCATCATCGCCCATCACGAAGTCTGTGGTCATAAGGTCTGCCATATCAGCAGCCGAGAGCGTCGGTGTGAGCGTGACACGCTCTAGTCGGTTAGCCTCACGAGGCCAGTCCAGCTCGAGCACCTCAGCCCGGTAGCCCGACTTATTGAAGATGACCGTGAGGCGACCCGTACCGCTATAAAATATCGTATAAGCTCCCGAGGCGTCGGTCCGCACCTGCGAAGTGATCCCCTCAGCAGTCCAGGTGACATCGACAGCGGGTATGGGCGTACCCGTCTGCTCCTCATAGACTGCTCCTCGTGCTTTGTCTATCTGCTGTGCCTGAGCTCCGTAGAGAGCTACTAGCATCAAGCATATAACTTGTAGTATTCGTCGCATTTGCTATCTCTATAATGTATTCAACATTTGCTCTGCTGGGCGGATAGATCACATCCACCCCTGCAATGCAAAGATATAGATATTCTTCCGACCAAACAGCCTATCGGCGACATCTTATCTATTAATTCACCTCAATGTCACCCCTTCTCAACGTCAAAACGGGGACTACCGCAACATAGCGATAGTCCCCGTTGGTACGAAAAACTAAAACAACAAACTTAGTTCCTGTGAGTCTTGGCGGATTCGAACCGCCGACCCCCACCCTGTCAAGGTGATGCTCTAAACCAGCTGAGCTAAAGACTCGACATCTACCCACAAAAGGCGCGCTCCATCAGAGCCCGTCTTTATTTGGTACCGCAAAGTTACAACAAAATTTCGACCCCACCAACTCCTCGTCTTCCCTCCCCCAGGACTGACGCATTATGAGACTGTTGCAAAAGTCAACAGTCTCATGATAATCGCTCTTTCAGGAGCCACACATAAGGACAAGCGAGGCATAGATGAGTGCACTATATATAATAATGTGTCAGCCATGGATTGGCTGTTGGCTGTTAGCTATTGGCTGTTAGCTGGAGTGATCGGAGCTATCGGAACCATCGGAACCATCGGAACCATCGAAGCTATCAGAGTGATCGGATCTCTAATCTCTAATCTCTAACCTCTAATCTCTAATCCACCCTCCGATCCGCCCTGATGGATAGGACCTCGCAAGAGGTCCGACGAATCATAGCCGTGGGTCGGAGGGGCAAAGCCCCGAACGACCCACGGGGACAAGACGATAGCAGCTTATCGACCCCTTGTGGGTCGGACTAGACGCAGCTTATAGTTACAGCTCCAGTCCGACCTCCCACAATGGGGAGGTCGCTTACTTCACATGGCACTCCTACCCCCAGTCGTTCGGGGCGTAGCCCCTCCGACTGGGGGCTATGATTCGTCCGACCGCAAGCGGTCGTATCGCTCCGATCCCTCCGATTGTTCCGATTCACTCCGATACCTCTAA
>NZ_CABUAN010000062.1 GCF_902489635.1 uncultured Porphyromonas sp.
CGAGAGGTAGATGAGCTCATTGTATATAATGCGTCGGCTCTGTAAGGTGGACTAACGATTAGGGCGTATTTGAACAAGATTCTGTATCTTTGCGAACATATCTTATACGAAAGCTCCAATGAAGAAACCGTTTAAGGAATACCAGTCTGCTGACTTTGCACAGATCAATCAGAAGATGCTCGCTCTGTGGGAGAAGGAGCAGCTCTTCCACCGCTCGCTACATCAGCGTGAGGATGCGCCGCTATTTACCTTCTATGAGGGTCCTCCCTCGGCCAATGGTATGCCCGGCATTCACCACGTCATAGCGCGCTCTATCAAGGATATCATCTGTCGCTACAAGACGATGCACGGCTACCGTGTGGATCGTCGCGCTGGCTGGGATACGCACGGCCTGCCCGTAGAGCTGGGAGTCGAGAAGAAGCTCGGCATCACCAAGGATGCGATCGGTAAGACCATCTCTGTCGCTGAGTACAACCAGACTTGCCGCAAGGAGGTGATGAAGTACACCGCTGAGTGGGAGTCGCTGACGAATCAGATGGGTTACTGGGTCGATATGGAGCACCCCTACGTAACCTACAAGAATAAGTATATCGAGACACTTTGGTACCTCCTCAAGGAGCTATACAAGAAGGGGTTACTATACAAAGGGCTATCCATACAGCCCTACAGCCCCGCGGCTGGCACGGGACTAAGCTCGCACGAGTTGAATCAGCCGGGCTGCTATCGTGATGTCAAGGATACGGTCTGTACCGCACAGTTTCGCATCATCGATGCCCCCGAGTCTCTCCGTGGACGTGGCGAAAGCTTCTTCCTAGCGTGGACCACTACGCCGTGGACGCTCCCATCGAACACGGCACTCTGCGTGGGCCCCTCGATCGAGTACTGTGCGGTGGAGACGTTCAACCCCTACAGCGACATGCCGATCACGGTGGTACTTGCCACGGCACTTCTAGGCAGCTACTTCGACGCTGAGAGCGAGGTGAGCGAACTGCCTGAGACGTGGGACAAGGAGACCTACAAGAAGGCTCCCTGGCACCGCATCTCAACCTGCAAGGGTAGCGACCTCGTCGGTATCCACTACGAGCAGCTCATCCCGTGGGTCAATCCTGGCGAGGGAGCCTTCCGAGTCATCCCCGGCGACTATGTCAGCACTGAGGATGGTACCGGTATCGTACACATTGCGCCGACCTTCGGTGCCGACGATGAGCGCGTCGCTAAGGCGGCGGGCGTTCCCCCTCTTCTGATGATCGACAATAAGGGGCAGCAGCGCCCGATGGTCGACCTGAAGG
Source organism: uncultured Porphyromonas sp. (assembly GCF_902489635.1). Lineage (GTDB taxonomy): Bacteria > Bacteroidota > Bacteroidia > Bacteroidales > Porphyromonadaceae > Porphyromonas. Next base: position 1,290 of record NZ_CABUAN010000062.1, read on the forward strand.
GACGCTTCTACAAGATCGAGGCTCTCGATCATCAGTTCCTCAAAGAGTCGGTGAACGTACCGCTCTACGACACCTACGCAGGACGCTATGTCAAGAAGGATTACGACCCCAAAGACACACCCGACAAGGAGACGTTAGACGTAGAGATCTGCGTCATGCTCAAGCATGAGAACCGCGTCTTCCGAGTCGAGAAGCATACGCACAACTACCCCCACTGCTGGCGCACCGACAAGCCGATCCTCTACTACCCGCTAGACAGCTGGTTCATCCGCTCTACCGCTTGCCGTGAGGAGATGATGCGTCTCAATGAGACGATCGACTGGCATCCCGCAGCGATCGGCGTAGGACGCTTCGGCAAGTGGCTGGAGAACCTCCAGGACTGGAACCTCTCCCGCAGCCGCTACTGGGGTACTCCCCTACCTATCTGGCGCACCGAAGATGGCGACGAGGAACTCTGCATCGGCTCTGTCGAGGAGCTATACAAGGAGTGCGAGCGCGCTGTGCAGGCTGGCGTCATGTCGGCCAATCCGCTCGCTGGCTTTACACCTGGCGACTACAGCGAGGAGAACTATGACAAGATCGATCTGCACCGACCCTACGTCGATGAGATCACGCTCGTGGCGCAGGACGGCAAGCGTCCGATGCGCCGTGAGAGCGACTTGATCGACGTATGGTTTGACTCGGGTGCTATGCCTTTTGCGCAGGTGCACTACCCCTTCGAGCATCGTGAGGAGGTCGAGAGTGGCAAGGTCTTCCCCGCCGACTTCATCGCTGAGGGCGTCGATCAGACACGTGGTTGGTTCTTTACGCTTCACGCTATCGCTACGATGACCCAGGGGAGCATAGCCTTTAGAAATGTTCTCGTCAACGGGCTCGTCCTCGACAAGGATGGCAACAAGATGAGCAAGCGACTAGGCAATGCGGTCGATCCCTTTGGTATCATCCAGCAGTACGGATCAGACCCACTACGCTGGTACATGATCACCAATGCCAATCCATGGGAAAACATCCGCTTCGACCCGAAGGGCGTCGAGGAGGTGAGCCGCAAATACTTCGGAACGCTCTATAATACCTACCAGTTCTTCGCACTCTATGGCAACTTGGACGGCTTCGATCCTTCCGTTGCTCAGATCCCCTATGCGGATCGTCCTGAGATCGATCGCTGGATCCTCTCGCGTCTCAATTCGCTCATCAAGGAGGTGGACGGCAAGCTCGCAAGCTACGACCCGACACCTGCAGGACGTGCTATCGAAAACTTTGTCACAGAGCATCTGAGCAACTGGTACGTGCGTCTCTCGCGCAAGCGCTTCTGGGCAGGCTCTATGACCGACGACAAGCTCAGCGCCTATCAGACGCTCTACCAGTGTCTCTCGGTAGTAGCTCAGCTGATGGCGCCCATTGCGCCCTTCTACGCAGATAGGCTCTACCGTGACCTGCACGATGACGCAGCATCGGTACACCTCACCGACTACCCCGTGGCAGACGAGGCGCAGATAGATCTAGACCTAGAGCGCAGCATGGAGCTGGCTCAGATCTACTCGACGCTAGTCCTCTCCCTGCGTCGCAAGGTCAATATCAAGGTGCGTCAACCGCTCAGCGCGATCATGCTACCGGTCAATGACCCCGCCGACAAGATGCACATGGAGCAGGTTCACGACCTACTGCTCAGCGAGGTCAATGTGAAGGACATTCGCTTTGTCGACCCCTCCGACTCCATCTGGGTACGTACGGTCAAGCCTGACTTCAAGGCTCTAGGGCCTAAGGTGGGCAAGAATATGAAAGCACTTGCAGCTCAGATCAATGCACTCACACCCGAGCAGATCAATGAGCTAGAGCAGACGGAGCACCTGACCCTGACGGTCGATGACCAGCCTATTGTGGTGGACCTCCAGGATGTACAGATCATTGCTCAGGATATACCGGGGTGGACGGTCGCCAACGAGGGTCGTCATACGGTGGCTCTAGACATCACGCTCACGCCCGAGCTGATCGCTGAGGGCACGGCGCGTGAGTTTGTCAACCGCATACAGAACCTCCGCAAGCAGTCTGGCTACGAGGTCAACGATCATATCGAGCTAATCGTCATGGCTCCCGATGAAGTTGTAGAGGCTCTCCGCACCCATCAGGAGTACGTCCAGACGCAAGTACAGGCCGACACGATCGACTACTCCGAGGTACTCAGCGATGCCGAGGAGATCGACCTAGACGGCACCTTGATAGCGGTACAAATCAGCAAAGTATAAACACAATTCACGGCGTCTGTAGGCGATCAAGCTTTCGCACCAGAGAGACTTCGTCTACAGCGCACTAATAGATTTACAGATAGTATGGAAGATAGCAGCAAGAAACGATACAATCCGGAGGAGCTCGAAGAGTTTCGCATACTCATCGAGAAGAAGATCGCTCAGGCTCGTGAGGATCTCAATATGCTCCGTGCAGAAAACGCTAACGACATCAGCGACACGACGCCTACCTACAAGGATCTAGACGAGGGTGCCATCACGCAGGCTCGTCTTGAAAACGATGCACAGGCACAGCGTCTGCAGGACTTCATCGAGAAGCTCGAGGCAGCTCTCCTACGTATCCAAAACGGCACCTACGGCATCTGCTCTGTCACGGGCAAGCTCATACCCAAGGAGCGTCTCCGTGCGGTACCTCATACGACCAAGAGCATCGAGGCCAAGCTCAATCGCGACAAGCTTAAGTAAAGTCAGTCGTCTCCTTTATGACTCGTACTAGCCAGCGCCACTGGATTGTCGCAGGGCTCATTCTGCTCCTCATTGTCATAGATCAGGTTGTCAAGATCTGGATCAAGACACACATGTACGTTGGTCAGGAGTATCACATCTTTGACTGGTTTCGCATCTACTTTGTAGAGAACCGTGGCATGGCTTACGGTGTGGAGCTAGGCAGCAAGCTCCTCCTGACCGCCTTCCGCATCATAGCGATGGCTGGACTAGCCGTTTGGCTCACACGCTTCGTCCGGCAGTCTCGCCACTACTCGCTGAGCTTCTGCTGCATCATCGGACTGGTGCTGGCGGGAGGCATTGGCAATCTCATCGACTCCCTCTTCTATGGGCAGCTCTTCACCTCCTCCATCGGGCAGGTGGCGCAGTTTGTCCCGACCACCGCTGGAGCTGTGGGGTACGCCCCGTGGTTTGAGGGGCATGTGGTCGATATGCTCTACTTTCCCCTCTTCACGACGGTGCTGCCTGAGTGGTTCCCGATAGGCGGTGGGTCGGCGTATACCTTCTTCAGCCCTATCTTCAACATCGCCGACAGCTGCATCACCGTAGGCGTGCTGGCGCTACTCATCTGCTACCCACGCACCACAACACGCGCCCTCGATCGGCTCTGGCTCTACCTCCGTGGCAAGCATCGCCGCACGAGTCAGCGAGCTAAGTAAGCAACCTCACAAGTTATGCGGGCTTACAGCGTCAAAGTCTCTTTGCTCAAGTTTGGGCTACTAAGCGTACTACTGCTCCTACTCGGGAGTGGCTGCAAAAGACGCTCGTGGCAACGCATACCAAATGGCAAGCTCGAGCAGCTACTCACGGAGCTATACACAGCTCGTGGCGTAGGTCAGACGCTCTACCTAAGCTCCGACCAGCAAGACTCGATCTACGCCTCCATCCTCAAGTCGCACGGTGTATCTCAAGAGGATCTAGACAGCACCATCTACTACCTCTCAGCTTCGAAGGCAAAGCTGCTTCAGAAGATCATCGCTCAGTCCTCTGCCAGCATACAGCGAGAGGTCGAGATACTGGAGCGCACGACAGGCTTCTTTCAGATTGGTATGAGCGGTGACGAGGGCAACCTCTACTCGCCACTACCCGACTCACTCTCGTGTCGTGTCACCCCGCTCTCGACCTATCCTATCCGCATCAGCAAGGAGCAGAACAGCTACCTCTGGAAGGTAGCTCTCGCAGACATTCCTAACCTCCCCGATACCATTCATCAAATAGAGATACAGGGCCTCGTCAGCGGTACGCAGCTACCCGAAGAGTCTCAGATGCCCTACATCGCCATTTCCAAGCAGCTCGATGCCACACCTCCGCCCCTAGCTATGGAGAGTGTATCGACGCAGTTACCTATCGGAGGGGTCTTCTCGCTAACCCTAGGGGCAGCTACTCCAGAGAAGACGGCAGAGCCTACAAGCTCAACTGATAGCCTATCCAATACCATCGATAGCATTGCAAATGGTCTGATGGATAGTATGCCAGATAGTATGCCAGATAGTATGCCGAAGAGCCTCCCCGTGAGCCGACCACGCAAAGAGCCTGTACGCACGGCCCCACACTTCTCCGTGGGCGATACCATCTCGATCTCTATCTACAGCCAGCCGTCAGACTATCTGGGTACGCAGTCGCTACACTTCAGGCTGCAAGAGCTGCGCATCATCGCTCGCTAGGAGCTACGCATAGCCCCTGTGTAGCAAGCTCAGCAGCATACCGATGGCACGACAGATCATCCTCCACCCAGGCGAGCGGATCGCCCTCCGACAGCTACGCTACCGTGGCGAGCTGCTCCACTCCGTACTACTCACCTACCACGATCGTGAGCGAGGCGTCGAGCTAACGCCCTGGCATCACGACGAACCGCCCCACACGCTCTACTACTCCGGCACGTGGAGCCTCATCGAGGACGAGGATCACCACTACCTACTGCGCCACGAGTAGCGGTTGGCTGTTGGCTGTTGGCTGTTAGCTATTGGCTGTTGGCTAGTGGCTAGTGCTACTAGTGCTCCGATAGCTCCGAAACCCTCTGCCCCTATCCGATAGCTCCGATAGCTCCGATGGCTCCGATCAGGATCGATTCGTTACAATAATTTAGACCAGACTACATATCGATACAGCGCTGTGTCGGGGAAAACTGATTTCCACGTGGATATTTCGAAATCTCCACGTGGATATTTTTTATTTCCCAGGTAGGAAAGAAAAAATTCTTCGGAGGAATCAAATGAAACTTCGGAGGAA
>NZ_CABUAN010000063.1 GCF_902489635.1 uncultured Porphyromonas sp.
GTGGAAAATAAAAAATATCCACGTGGAGATTTGAGATTTTCCACGTGGATATTCGAGAAAGGATGGGATCGGACGAATTTCCCCGTAAAGATATGTTATTAGAGATTAGAGGTTAGAAGTTAGAGATTAGAGATCAGAGTGAATCGGAATGAATCGGAGCCATCAGAATGATCGGATCTCTAACTTTTAATCTCTAACTTCTCACCTCTAACCTCTAACTTCTAATCTCTAACTTCTAACTTCTAATCTCTAACCTCTAATCTCTCCTCCCCCTAACCTCTAATTTCGTACCTTTGTAGCGTATTAAGTATTAGCATAGCATGCTCTATAGATTATGATGACAGCACACGATATACGAAAAGCCTTTCTCGACTTCTTTGAGGAGCACGGACACCGCATTGTACCCTCGGCACCGATGGTGATCAAGGACGACCCCACGCTCATGTTTACCAATGCCGGGATGAACCAATTTAAGGATATCATCCTGGGCAATAAAGAGCCTCAGTATCGTCGTGCAGCAGACTCACAAAAGTGTCTCCGCGTGAGCGGCAAGCACAACGACCTCGAGGAGGTAGGACGCGATACCTACCACCACACCATGTTTGAGATGCTGGGCAACTGGTCCTTTGGCGATTACTTCAAGAAAGAGGCTATCGAGTTCGCCTGGACTTTCCTCACGGAGCGTCTCCAGCTACCCAAGGATCGCCTCTACGTGACCGTCTTCGGTGGCAGTGCTGAGGAAGGGCTGAGCCGTGACGACGAGGCAGCCAGCTACTGGCTACAGTACACCACGGAGGATCGTATCATCGACGGCTCTCGCAAGGACAACTTCTGGGAGATGGGCGACACAGGTCCCTGCGGTCCTTGCTCCGAGATACACATTGACCTGCGTAGCGAGGAGGAGCGTCAGCTTGTCTGCGGACGTGATCTAGTCAACAAGGATCACCCACTGGTCATCGAGATCTGGAACCTCGTCTTCATGCAGTACGACCGCAAGGCTGACGGACATCTAGAGCCTCTACCCCACAAGGTGATCGATACCGGCATGGGCTTCGAGCGTCTCTGTATGGCTATGCAGGGCAAGAAGTCGAACTACGACACCGACCTTTTCACCCCTCTGATCCGTGCTATCGAGACACTCAGCGGGGAGCAGTACGGTCAGAACGAGCAGGTGGACATCGCCATGCGTGTCGTCGCTGACCACATCCGTACGATCGCTTTTGCTATCGCCGACGGACAGCTCCCGAGCAATGCTAAGGCGGGCTACGTGATCCGTCGTATCCTACGTCGTGCCGTGCGCTACGCCTACACCTTCCTCCATGCCGATGAGCCGATGCTCTACACGCTCCTACCCACGCTCAATGAGGTGATGGGCGAAGCTTATCCCGAGATTGTAGCTCAGCGCGAACTGATTGCTTCGGTGATCAAGGAGGAGGAGGAGAGCTTCCTACGCACCCTCGCTCAGGGACTTAAACTTCTAGAGAGCAAGATACAGGAGCTACCCCAGGACGCGAAAGTTCTGTCAGGTGCCGACGCTTTCGTCCTGTACGACACCTACGGCTTCCCACTAGACCTCACGGAGTTGATCCTGTCGGAGCGTGGTATGACGCTCGATCAGGTGGCTTTTGACAAACTGATGCAGGAGCAGAAGAGTCGTGCCCGTCAGGCTGCCGCCATCGACGCTGCCGACTGGGTGGTCCTCGACGAGGAGACCACCGAGAGCACCTTCGTAGGCTACGAGACGCTCCAGATCGAGACGCATATCCTGCGCTACCGCAAGGTGGCTGACAAGAAGCGCAGCTACTATCAGGTGGTGCTGGCGGAGACTCCCTTCTACGCTGAGATGGGTGGTCAGGTGGGCGACAAGGGCGTGCTGATCGCTCAGGACGGCACCGAGTACCCAATCCTAGACACCAAGCGGGAGAACAACCTCACCGTCCATATCCTCTCGGCCCTCCCCGCAGATCCTAAGCAGCCGCTCATCGCGCGTGTCGGGGCTGAGCTGCGTCACCTCACGGAGGCAAACCATACGGCGACGCACCTGATGCACCACGCACTGAGAGCCGTGCTCGGCACTCATGTAGAGCAAAAGGGTTCGCTCGTATCGGCAGACCTGCTACGCTTTGACTTCTCACACTTCAAGAAGTTGACCCCCGAAGAGATCACCGAGGTAGAGCGACTAGTCAATGCGGAGATCCGTGCCGACAGACCTCGTGATGAGCAGCGCAATGTGCCGATCGCCAAGGCTAAGGAGATGGGTGCGATGGCACTCTTTGGCGAGAAGTATGGCGACGAGGTGCGCGTCATCAAGTATGGCGACTCGGTCGAGCTATGCGGTGGTACCCACGTGGCTAGCACGGGGCAGATAGGCTTTTTCAAGATCATCAGTGAGGGCTCTATTGCCGCTGGCATCAGGCGTATCGAGGCGGTCACGGGGCCCAAGGCTGAGGAGTATGTACATCATCTAGAGGAGCAGTTGCAGCTCTTCAACGAGAGGCTCAACAATGTGCCCGATCCGCTCAAGGCGCTAGACCGACTGATTGCCGAGGGTGCCGAGCAGCGCAAGGCTATCGAGCAGTACACCAAGGCACAGGCAGAGCAGATAGCGCTACAGGCACTGGCCGATCAGACGAAGCATGGCGAGACTACCATCGTCACCGTCAATAAGCCAATGAGTAGCGACGTCGCTAAGGATGTCGCTGGCACCATTCGCGAGCGACTACAAGGCTCTTACCTAGCACTCATCGGTGCTGCCGAGGAGGGCAAGTGTACCCTCACGGTGATTCTCTCGCCAGACCTGGTCGACAAGGGACTCAACGCTAGCAAGCTCATCAAGGAGGTCGCCTCCCTCATCAAGGGCGGTGGCGGTGGTCAGCCACACTTTGCGACGGCTGGCGGACGCAACCCTGAGGGGCTACAAGCGGCCATAGACCATATCGTCTCGCTGATTTAGCAGCTAGACCAACAGCTAGACCAGATGCCACCCCTAGCCTTCATCTCCACCCAGTCGAGGGTGCTCGTGGGCAACCTGATGGGCGACTACCTGCGGGAGTTGCTCCGCCAAGGCAAGCCCGAGAGCTACTACCTACTGGCAGATGCGAGGGTGTGGCATCTGAGCCAAGAGCTGATAGCGAAGAGCTACCCTGAGCTAACGGGGCTGCCTCGCTATCTGATCAACGACCCTGAGGAGGCGAAGAGCCTGGAGGGCATCGCCGAGATGGCGCGCTGGCTCCTCGAGCAGGATGCCACTCGTGGAGCTACACTCATCGCACTGGGCGGTGGAGCCGTGAGCGACGCCGTCGGCTTCCTCGCTCAGATCTATATGCGGGGTGTCTCGCTCGTCCTACTCCCCACGACGCTCCTCGCCATGGCAGACGCGGCTGTGGGGGGCAAATGCGGGGTCAACTTTGCGGGTGTCAAGAATCTGCTCGGAGCTTTTGCCAATGAAGCGACCACGCTGACGCTCTGCGACACAGCTTGGCTGGAGAGCCTCCCAGAGGAGGAGCTACGCTCAGGCTGTGGCGAGCTGATCAAGTATGGCCTACTCGTTAGTCCAGACCTGTGGCGTCGGCTGCTGCAGGTGCTGCCCGAGCAACCGCTCTCTTTAGAGCAACTCACCCCGCTCATTCGTGAGGCGGTGCAGTTCAAACTCGACATCGTGGCGCAGGATCGTCTAGATCAGGGGCTTCGTCACCAGCTCAACCTAGGGCACACCTTTGGGCACGCCTTCGAGGCGTGGAGCCATCAGCACAGCGACACACCTTTGCTACATGGCGAGGCGGTCGCTCTGGGACTCGTGCCCGAGCTTTACCTCTCGCACGTCAAGCTAGGCTTCCCCAAGGAGCTGCTACATCAGTTGCTCGCCGTAGTGCAGGAGCTATACCGTTCACTCCCCATCACCTGCCGAGACTACGATGCGCTCAGGGAACTGATGCTCCACGACAAGAAGAATAGCGACGCCCAGCGCATCACCACTGTCGCTCTCACTGCCATCGGTCAAGTCCACGAACTACAGAACGCGCCCCTCGACATCACCGAGGCACTCGACTACTACCAGGACACGATGCTGTAAGCGGTGCGACTGTTGTAGTACGGCAAAACGTGTAACCCGTTTGTGTCAAAGCGACACGTGTAACCATACAAATACTGGTGTCACAGCGATTGATGGGTGAAGTTGTCGTGTTGATGTGGTTCATGTATGGGCGGACCTGCGTGTCCGCCCACAGGGTATACAGCGCTTTGACGAGGACGGGCGGACACGCAGGTCCGCCCCTACACATCGCTACTCGTCTCGCTTTGACACAACGGGCTAGACGTTCCGTTGTCATACAATAAGACGAGCGCAGGTGACGAAGGAAACGACCGCTTGCGGTCGGACGAATCATAGCCCCCAGTCGAAGGAGCAAAGCTCCGAACGACTGGGGGACACAGGGGCGTATAAAGGGGGGACGACCTCCCCTGGCGGGAGGTCGGACTGGAGCTGTAGATTCGTCTAGTCCGACCCACAAGGGGTCGATAAATCAGGTGACGTCTAGCGTCCGTGGGTCGTTCGGGGCTTTGCCCCTCCGACCCACGGCTATGATTCGTCGGACCTCTGCGAGGTCCTTTTTTATAAGAGTGATCGGAAGGGTAAGGGGATTAGAGATTAGAAGAGAGAGGGGATCGGAGGGATCGCACGAATAGTCCAATGAGGGGGGCACGAGACATGTAGCCCTGTGTAGGGACGCACGGTCTGTGCGTCCGTCCCCGTTAAAACCACGATGCTGTAACCTTTGATACAACGGACGCACGAGCCGTGCGTCCCTACACATCGTTACTCGTCTCGTTTTGACACAACGGACGCTCTCCGGCTAGACACGATCGTGCGTCCCTACACATCGTTAATCGTTCCGTTATTGTACAATAAGACGAGCGCAGGTGACTAAGGAAGCGACCGCTTGCGGTCGGACGAATCATAGCCCCCAGTCGAAGGAGCAAAGCTCCGAACGACTGGGGGATAGGCGAATGTGGTAGCAGGTCGACCCCTTGTGGGTCGGACTAAGTGAAGACACAGCCCCAGTCCGACCTCCCCTAGCGGGAGGTCGGACTAGAGCTGTAGATTCGTTTAGTCCGACCCACAAGGGGTCGATAAATCAGGAGGCGTCTAGCGTCCGTGGGTCGTTCGGGG
>NZ_CABUAN010000064.1 GCF_902489635.1 uncultured Porphyromonas sp.
TTACGGGGAAATTCGTCCGATCCCCTCCTTTCTCGAATATCCACGTGGGAAATCTGAAATCTCCACGTGGATATTTTTTATTTTCCACGTGGGCGTCATTCATTTCCTCCGAAGTTTCATTTGATTCCTCCGAGGAATTTTTTATTTCCTACCTGGGAAATAAAAATTCCCCACGTGGAGATTTTGAAATATCCACGTGGAAATCACTTTTTCCCGACACAGCTCCGTTTCGATATGTAGCCGGCTCTAAATTATTGTAACGAGCCGGCGTCAAGTTTGCCGAACCAGTATAAGTGATACTGTTGCAAAAGTCAACAGTATCATAGGTGTGCCTCCGGATAGCGAGCATCCCACCAGGTGGGGTCGTCTTTGAGCCACTTCTGGAACCACGCAAAGAGCGTATTCGTCCACTCGATCTTCTTCTCGGGAGCCGTGATGATGTGATCTTCGCCATGCACCTTGACAAAGGCTACCTCACGACCCAAGATCTTCAGAGCGTTGTACATCTGGATGCTCTCGCCGATGGGGACGTTCGTATCGGCCGTGCCGTGGATCAGCAGAAGTGGCGTGTGGATCTTGTCGGCATGGAAGAGCGGACTCTGCTCCGTGTAGAGCTGAGGATTATTCCACGGATAGCTATTGTAGCTAGCCACCGTACTATAGCCGATACCCCAGGTACCCTCACCCCAGTAAGAGGAGAGCGCACTGATGCCCGCATGGCTGATCGCTGCGGCAAAGATGTCGGTGATCGTCTGCAGGTACTGCGTCATAAAGCCTCCGTAGCTGGCGCCCATACAGCCGATCTTCTTCGCATTGACATAGGGATGCTCTTGGCAAAACTGCTTCGTCGCAGCCACAATCTCGTCGGCCGTTACCTTGCCCCACGCATTGACGTGGCGAGCCGCATACTCCTGGCCGAAGCCAGTGGTGCCGCTCGGATTGAGCGTGAGGACCACGTAGCCCTGCGCTGCATACATCGGCAGTGAGTAAGAGCCCTCGAAGAAGCGAGTCGTCGGCGAGGTACCTCCATAATAATAGACGATCATCGGGTACTGCTTCGTAGCGTCAAAGTGAGGAGGCAAGTAGTAGCGTCCCTCCACCTTGTCGCCATTGGGCATCGTGTGTACCCAGTCGCTCATGGTGCCCAGCTCTAGATCCTGCATCTTGCTCTTAGCTAGGTCGTAGAGGAGCGTCTCACGCTTTCCTCTGAGCGTATAGAAGCGATCCGCATTCATCGCACTCTGCCCATAGTAAGCGAGCTGACTAGCGTCGTCGCTGATGTCAAAGGAACGCACGAGGTCTTCCGTCGTAGCTACCTGCTCGATCTGCTTGCGTGTCAGGTCGAGGCGGTAGAGGGAGATACGATCTTTGTTTTCCGCTGTAAAGTAAGCAACGGGCCGAACCGTGCTGACCTTGACCCGCTTGATGGCAGGGTCAAAATCCTTGGTCAGGGGCGTCGCCTGCTGACTCTGGCGGTCATAGAGGAAGAGCTGACCATCGTACGTATTGGTGATCATTCCCTCAGGTAGGTTGCGCCCGATTCCACCGAAAGCATTCGCATCTCCCTGTATGAGTAGCACATGAGGCTGCGACGTGTAGGAGATCGACGAGATAGAGCGCTCCTGGGTAAAGAGTGGCTTGACCTCTAGCGTCTCGAGGTTCATCGTATAGAAGTTGCTCTGAGAGAAGGGGATCTCGGTGATATCCTCCGATGTGCTCAAGATGATCTCGCGAGCGTCGGGACTGACATCATGTAGATAGGTAGAGCGATGGCCGAAGGTGAGTGGTTGGTAACGACCGCTCTCGAGGTCATAAAGGGCGAGGAAGGTGCGCTTGCGAAAGTCTGCCATACGGTCATAGCGTCCCAGTACCTGCTCGGTGATCTTGCCTCGTGCGGGGCCCTCCTCCTCGATGGTGTAGAGCAGTTGCTTGCCGTCAGGGAGTATAAAGAAGGAGCCGGTGGGGATCTGCTCTGCTACGACACGCTCCTCCTGCGTCTTGGGATCGTAGCTGATCAACTGCCGCCCATCATCTGTCGTGGCGGTGCGGTAGAGCTTGTCTTCTTTGGGCATCCAGCTGGCGAAGCGGTACTCCTCGCTTAGCGTGGAGAGGAGCTTATCGCCTTGGTACAGATAGGTGCGGTAATTGCTCTTCAGAGCGTTCGTCTCGCGCTCCGTGAGGAGCGTATAGCGACCCGTAGGCGACACTGAGACTGAGTAAAGGTTGCGCCCCGTCATCATATACTCTAGACTCAAGTACTCCTTGTCGTCGTGACGTAGCTCTATTTGGCTGTCAGCCTTGGCAGGGATGAGCTTCATACGATACTGCGCTGGCTCGCCCCCCTTCGTGAGTAGTTGCAATGAGAGCAGGTGCGACCGTCCAGGCGTCAGCGTGAGTGACGCAGGCGAAGCAGGCTTTAGCTCGCTCTGATACAGCGTAGCAGACGAGAGCTTGGTGCCATCGAGTGCTAAGACAAAGGGTACCGACGCCTCGATCTGCAGCGTCGCCTGCTCATAGCTCGGCGTGCGCAGGCGTACCGCATAGGTCGTGATCGCATCCTCGGCGGTGCGTAGCGTGACGACACCCTCCTTCGCAACGGGCAGGGTGCCATGCGCCTGGCTCAGCTTGATATGGTTCACCGGCTTGAGTAGGTCGGTAGCGTCGTACGCCTTGCCCTGCACATCGAGACTATCCGAGATAAACGGCATCATCACCCGATACTGCTGCACCTGTAGCGGTATGACGGTGAGGGTGTCTGGTTGATCCGTCGTAGATGACGGAGCTGCCGCTGGTTGCTGAGCGGTCGTGTAGAGCGTCGCGAGCACCCAAAGCGGGAGCATCGCAAGGAGTCGTAATAAGTCTCGTTTCATATCCTGTTGCTGATTATTTTACCTAGATAGCGTCGCTCCGTAAGAGCTCCGGCTAAGTTTCCACGCCACAAAGTTAACCTTTTGTTTTCTCTTATGAGAAAAGATCGGAGTGTAATTAGAGATTAGAGATTAGAAGTTAGAGATTAGAGGTTAGAAGTTAGAGATCGGAGTCCCGATGGCTCAGATAGCTCCGATGGCTCTGATCACTCCGATCGCCAAAAGCCAACAGCCAACAGCTAACAGCCAACCACCGACTTATCACCAACAACACACTAGCAATTAACACGTTAGCTACACTCCGATGTCCGATATTGATAAATCGGCAGACGAAACCTGTCCGATTTCGACAAGTTTCTGTCCGATTTTGATAAGAGATTTAGCACTTGCCGTGATTACTTTTGTGACAAACAATGAGGGCAACGATTGCCCCCAACATACATTCACATCAAAACCATTACAGCTATGAAACAGAAGCTACAACATCAATCACTCATCGTGACACTCGTCACGATGCTCTTACTGCTCGCAGGCTCCTCAGCCTCCGCACAGGGGATTCGCGACCTCAGGATAGTCGGCGTGGAGGTCAACTCGGCGAACTGCTCCGACCTCTCGGTCATCGATGGCGTCACGGGCGAAGTCCGCTACAACCCCACCACCAAGACGCTCTTCCTCAAGGATGCCACCATCGATGCAGGACCATATCAAGGTATATGGTCAACAGCTGAGCTGACTTGTGTCGTCGAGGGGAAGGTCTCCATCACTTCTAATGATCAAGTGGGCACAATGCTGTTCCAAAAGAAAGCCATTATAAAAGGGAATGGACAGCTCACTATAAAGTCTCGAGACAGAGGAAGTTGTATCAATACTGAGGCTGCTCTACTTATTGAGGGTTGTACAGTCTATGCCGAAGGCGAAAGGGGAATCTTGGGCGACGATGGCTCGTCTCTTAGAATCAGATATGCTTCCGTCACGGCAAAGGGCACCGAGGGCTCCATCTGCGGCTTCACACTATTCACCCTCGAGGGGAGTGATATCTTGAAACCCGCAGGGGCTACCTGGAATTACAGCAAGGGCGCCGTCTGCGACGCCTCGGGCAACGTCATCAAGGACGAGGTGGTTATCGCTAGTTCCAGACTCGAGATAGCTGGCGTGAAGGTCACCTCAGCGAACTGCTCCGACCTCACCGCCATCCCTGGCGTCAAGGGCAAAGTGAGCTACGACCCCACCACCAAGACGCTCACCCTCGAGGATGCCACCATCGATGCAGGAGATCCTAATGGCATAGATGCTTCTGAAGAGCTGACTTGTGTCGTCAAGGGGAAGGTCTCCATAACTTCTAATAATCGGAGCGCAATGATGCTCCAGAGCAATGCCATTATAAAAGGGAATGGACAGCTCACTCTAAAGTCTTCAGAAGAATGTGGTATCTTTATGGAAGCTCTACTTATTGAGGGTTGTACAGTCTATGCCGAAGGCGTTTGGGGAATCGCAGGCGAAGGTGGCTCTGGTGGCGAGTCTCTTACAATCAGAAATGCTTCCGTCACGGCAAAGGGCACCGAGGGTTCCATCGGCAGCTTCAGAAACTTCACTCTCGAGGGCTGTTCGATCACGAAACCCGCAGGGGCTGTCTGGAATGATGAAGAGAAAGCCGTCTGCGATGCCTCGGGCAACGTCATCACCGACGAGGTGGTCATCACACCACCTGTAGAGGAGTACGGCCTCCAGATCGCTGGTGTCGACATCAACGAAAAGAACTATAAGGAGATCTCCAAGATCCCTGGCGTCAAGGGCAAAGTCAGCTACGACCCCACCACCAAGACGCTCACCC
>NZ_CABUAN010000065.1 GCF_902489635.1 uncultured Porphyromonas sp.
AAAATTCTTCGGACTTATGATTTCATTCTTCCGAAGTTTCATTTCATTCTTCCGAAGTTTTATTTCTCCCCTACGTGGAGAATTTTCCTTCTCCAGGTGGAGATTGGGAAATCCCCACGTGGATATTCCCCTTTTGCCCAAAAAATCTGCCCGTCAGTCGCACTATCAGCCTCTATATCAGAGGGTAGCGAAGTGATTAGCTTTATCACTAAGAGCTAATCCTGTTTTGTCTAGAAAGTCTCCGATGCAAGGTTTTTCGCAATTCAGATGCATTAGAGTTGCTTTGTATCAATACTTTTTCATACCTTTGACAGCGGATACGATGAGATAAGACTCTCGGCTCCCACTCGGAAGGCGTTCCACACGGAGCTTCTGCCAAGGTGAGGAAGGGGTGAGGCTACCATTGTACCTATACACTAATCACTTAGCATTATTAACCACTTAAATAGTTCGACTATGAATAAAAAAATCCTACTTCTATGTACGGCTCTTGTAGCTCTTCTGAGCTTCAACGGGGCCAAGGCACAGGTCAAGGATGCGAGCGTCACCGTCGGTGGTGGCTTTCAGTATGAGTTCCTTGACGATGCTCTCAACATCGACAACGCTATGCTATGGGGCGTACGCGCTGGCTTCGGCTTCGGTCCGATTGTAGAGCTACGTGGTGTCTATGATCGCTCTTTCGGCATCAAGTCCAAGCTCAGTAATCCTAATGGAGAGTGGAATGTAGACCCGATCTTCAAAGATCAGATGAGCGATCGTAAGATCGACATCGAGCGCTATGGTGCTGAGCTTAAGTTCAACCTCCTCGATGGCTACATCCTAGCCCCTTACCTACTCGTCGGTGGTGGTATCCAAAACATGAAGTACGAGCTACCTATCGCTGATAAGAAGATCGAGACGATGAAGACTGATCACCTCTACTTCTCTGGAGCACTAGGCTTTAAGATCAATCTGGCACCACGTGTAGCCCTCAACCTATCAGGCAACTACCTGGGCTTCCGCACAGATCTACTCAACCCATACGTCAATCTAGCAAAGGCTAGTGAGAAGGTCGACAAGCATGGTCTAGCTCTGATGAACAACTTCTCAGCTCGTGCTGGTCTTTCTGTCTACCTCGGTGGCTACGACCCCAGAGGTGGTAACGAGGTAAGCCGTGCTTACAGAGACTTCTTCTCTAATGGATTCCGTGGCATGGTCTTCACGATCGAGCCCTCTATCCTATATATGGACTTCAATCAGAACTCTTACTGGAACACACGCGACTCTTGGTTCTATGGTGGTCAGGTAGGTGTAGACTTCAACAACACCTTTGGCGTACGTGGATTCTACTACCAAGCTGGTAAGCCTGGCAAGAAGCTCAACTTCGACTTCGACAAGGAGTGCGCTATGTATGGTGGTTACTTCACCGGCCGTCTCAACCTGCCTCGTGGCGTGACACCTTACATCAACCTCGGTGCTGGTTATCTCGATGCCAAGCTCTCTGAGAAGGCTACTGAGCTAGACAAGGCTAACCTACATGACGTTGTCTTCGGTATGGCTGGTATCGGTCTAGAGGTACCCCTCTTCCGCTATGTCAGCGTGTTCGGTAGTGCAAACTTCATCGCACACCCAGCTCCTGGCGTCAAGACAGCTACTGTCACAAAGAGCTCTGAGATCCTTGCTAAGAACATGGCTTATCAGTGCGGTATACGCTTTAACCTAGGCAAGCCCGCTCGTCACTACCAGTTTGACACTGAGGAGGACAAGACTACTCAGGAGCGTATCAACGAGTATCGTGAGTACCACTACTATGGTGAGGAGCGTGACGATGAGTATGTACGTATGACTCCATCTGAGATCGAGGAGATGGCACAGCGCATCATCGACCGCAACCGTAGCAAGAAGGGTCACTCTTGCCAGAAGGGCAACGTCTACCGTCAGCCTAACGATGACGCACTCACACCACTAGAGCGCGAGCTAGTACACGCCCTCATCGGCAACTCTCCCCAGTACATCGCTCAGCAGCAGATGCTCGCTAATGAGCAGGTAAAGGCTCAGAGCACTACTACGACTGAGCTAACTGAGCAAAACGAGAAGATCCTCGATCGTCTCGATGCGCTTGATAGAAAGGTCGAGCAGAGCAATCAGATGCGCTTGCAGCAGCCCGCCTCTACGACGACTGTTGTAACGACACCTCCTACGCATCCTGCTTATCAGACTCCTGCTGCATCATCTGCAGTAGCTATGGATAGCAATGCAACTCCCGTTGACAAGAACTCTAATAGTCTCCTCAAGCTGAACTCCGTAGGCCTACTCATAGGTACTAACCTCGTTAAGCCTCAGGAGGAGAACCTCTTCGGTACTTTTGCAATCGGGACACGCGCTTACATGCCTATCAGCAATACAAACCTCGACTTCGTTCCTGAGATCTTCGTCGGCTTTGGCAAGAAGACTACCCTCGGTATCTCAGGCAACGTCGTTTACAACTTCAACTTCAAGGAGCTAGGTGACTTCGTACCTTATCTAGGTGCTGGTGTCGGTGGCTTTACAGATACGAAGCTTGGTGTCAACTTCCTCGTTGGTACCTCTTACAAGCTACCACAGCTCAATAGTGCCGTCTTCCTAGACTACGGCCTACGTCACTCACTACGCAATCATAGCGTATCTCTCGGATACCGCTTCTACTTCTAATCAACTATCACTACAACAGTATGACTAAGAAATCACTAATAGTCGGGCTGTGCGTGATCCTTCTATCAGCTGCTGTCTCCACACCTGTGGAGGCACAGCGTGATAGACGTCAGGCACCTCGCCAGAAGCGCGACCGTACAGAGCGCGTCGAGAGGAGCGAGCGTGACAGACGTGAGAAAGAGGTAGTAATGACAAAGCAAGAGCTAGCCACGCTCATCAATGCTATAGTCACCGCAGCCGAAGAGGATGAGATGAATAATACTTGTCCTCAGCAACGTGACATAACAATCACAAACAATAAGGACAGAGATCTACTCTATCTACTTCTACAGTATCACAACCTCAACGCTATGAAGGCCACTCCAGTCTACACACAGCCTGGACAGCCTATCAACGTCGGAGGACAGCTATACTACCCAGCTGGTAGTAATCTTGTCGTAGCTCAGGGTGCTCAAGGCATGAACGACGCCGACAAGGTCAAAGCTCTCGAAGAGGAGCTAGCTCGCCTCAAGGCAGCTCAGCAGAACCCTCAGCGTGACGATGATCAGATAGCTCAGCAGCTAGCCGCTCTACGTAGTCAGCTCAACGAGCTCGAGAAGGCTTCTGAGAAGGCTCCTGTCTACAACTACGACAACCGTCGGGTGATCCACCAAGATCGCTCACGCAACAACGTGCAGCTCAGTCGTAGCGTATTCTTTAAGGTCAACTCGGACGTTATCAATGCAGAAGGCCTCGAGGCTGTGCGCAACGTTGCTGACTTTGTCATCAACGATCCACGCGCTCTCGTACTCGTATACGGCTATGCTAGTATCGATGGTCCCGTAGACTTCAACAACAGGCTCGCTGCTAAGCGTGCTGCTAGTGTCATCAAGGCACTCCAAGAGGCAGGCGTACCCGCAGTTGCTATCAAGCGTTACGACAATGGTGTCGACACGACACCGGCTAAGCGCACCGATGCACGCCGTGTAGACATGGACGTCATCTACTAGTAATACAACTCCATCCAGTATGCCTATAGCTAGTCAATAGCAATAGCAGTCTAATCATACCGAAGGAGACCTATACCATAGAGTGTGTAGGTCTCCTTTTGTATCAAGCTCATGCTCGCCAAAGGCGTATTTTCCACTCCAAAATGCAATTTGGAGTGGAGCTCGCCCTGCTCCGGACGC
>NZ_CABUAN010000066.1 GCF_902489635.1 uncultured Porphyromonas sp.
TCCGTATGTGACCGAAGCCGAATCCCGAAAGCAACACAGCGATTCGCCTTTATGCAACAGTCTCCAGTTAGCTGACTCCTGAGTAAATACAAACATCGGCTCACCTCGGAGGACGAGATGAGCCGATGTTTTGTTTACTGCTCGTCGTAGAGCGATAAGGTGAGCGACTCGCCGTCCCAGCGAGCGTAAGAGTTGTAATGGATCCAGTCGCCGAGGATGATGCAGCGACGATCGTCGGGGAGCGAGAGATTGAGCAGCAGGTGACGGTGACCATATATATAGTAGTCTATCTCGGGGTGCTGCTGGATTAGCTCTTTGGTGTACTGCACGAGCCACTCGTCGCGCTCCACATTCATCTGCGGGTTGTAGCCAGGTCGTGATGGATCGTCGGCAGCTCGCATCTGTCGCAGGCGGTTGCGGTAAGCCCACCGCTGTGCGAAGCCGACCGTCCAGCGAGGATGGATCGCGGCGTAGAGACGCCGTGCGAGTCGGCTCTCGAAGATGCCAAAGAGCCACCGCTCCTTCTTGTAGCGTAGAGCATACTCTCGATGTCCGTGCGACAGGCGGAAGGTGCGTCCTTTGAGCTGGCAGACGACCGCGTCGCGATGCACGATGACGCCTAGCTCCTTGGTAAAGTAGTCGGTGAGCCAGAGGTCGTGATTGCCCATGATGTAGTGCACCTCGACACCCCGCTCCACGAGGTCTGCCAGAGCAGCGAGGAAGCGTACGGACCCCCTCGGCACGACATACTTGTAGTCAAACCAGTAGTCGAGCATATCGCCCAGCAGGTAGACCGCCTCGGCGTCGTCCGCTATGGAGCGTAGCCAGGCGACTAGTCGTAGCTCAGCACGCCTAGGATCGTCGTGGTAAGGCGACCCTAGGTGTGCATCTGATAGAAAGTATATAGCTCCCATAGGTAGGGTATCAGCAACGCTTTGTCCTAGAGGAAGCCCAGCTCCAGCTGAGCCTCTTCGGACATCATCGAGCTATCCCACGGTGGGTCGAAGGTGAGCTCGATGTCACACCGCTTGACGCCTTTGATGCTCTCGACCTTGATCTGTACATCCTGCAGGATGAAGTCTGCGGCTGGGCAATTGGGCGCCGTGAGTGTCATCGTGATCACCACCTTAGCCCCCTCCTCCTGTATATCCACATTGTAGATGAGACCTAGGTCGTAGATATTGACAGGGATCTCAGGGTCGTAGACGGTGCGGAGCATCTTGACGATCTGCTCCTCTAGTTGTAGTGTCTCCATAGGCAGTTACTTAACAAGGTTCATCTCGTCGAGCAGACGCTGGCAGTGACCATACTTGTCGACCAGCATGAGGAGGTAGCGTATATCTAGGATAATGCTCCTCTGGTAGTCTGGTAGGTACTCGATGTCGCCACCGACGCCCTCCCAGTTGCGGTCGAAGTTGAGCCCGATGAGGCGCCCCTTGCTGTCGAAGACAGGGCTACCCGAGTTACCACCCGTCGTGTGGGTCGTAGCGCAGAAGTTGACCGGCATCTCGCCATTGGGTAGCGCATAGACGCCGTAGTCCTTCTGCTTGTAAATCTCTTTGATCTGGTCAGGCAGGGCAAACTCCCAGCTGTTGGGGTCTTCCTTTTCCATCACACCCGTGAGGGTCGTCTGATGACCGTAGTAGACGTTGTCGCGAGGCGTGTAGCCACGCACATTGCCGTAGGTAAAGCGGAGCGTCAGGTTGGCATCGGGCCACACCTTGCGCGCGCCCTGCATATCCATCACGCCACGCACGTAGTCTCTGTGAGCCAGCTTGATTGGATCATCGTAAGCAGCCTGCTGCTCACGCATCTGGACAAAGAGATTGATGGTGGAGACCGTAAACTGCATCATCGGATCGCTTAGGAGCTGCTCACGTGAGGGAGTCTTGAGGAAAGCCTCAAAGCGTGCTGGATCAGCAAAGATCGAGCTGTCGAAGAGATGAGCTACATAAGCCTGTACGGAGTGATACTGAGCCACGCCCTCACGAAGAGCATCTGGCCAGTGCGCCTCATCGATACGCTCCGTGTAGCGCTGCAGGAGTACTGTCGCGACCTCTTTGTCGACCGTTGGATCGTAGTCCTTATTATAGAAGGCAGCGTAGCCACTACGCAGCTCGCTGATGATCTCCTCGCGCACCTTCGGATCGCTCCACTGCTGAAGCTTCTGACCATCTACGATCGGGATCTGTAGGAACTCGATCGGCGTCAGGATACCCTCCATGAGGTACCACTGCACACGACGCGCCTCCCGACGCGCAGCGACACAGTCAGCAATCGTCTGGATAGCTTTGTTCACCTCGGGACGATTGTTGGCCTTAGCCCAGCTAGCCAGCTCATCCTGCTGCGCACGCTTGGTCGCCTGTAGGTTGCGCGTACGGATGGCCCAGTTGGCACCTTGAGCGCGCTTATAGCCGTTTTGCGAGTAGGCATACTTGGCAGCGTACTGTATGTTGACCTTTTCGTCAGCAAGCATACGACGCAGCATCACCTCCTGACGCAGGCCACGCATCTCGATACGTATGTTATTGTCTATCTCAGACCACTCGTCTACTTGCGCCTCGGTGAAGAAGTGATTGGTCGTGCCAGGGAAGCCCATAATCAGCGCAAAGTCGTCACGCTGCACGCCCGAAGTAGAGACCGCAGCAAAGCGCTCTGGCTTGTAAGGCACATTGTCGGCACTGTAGTCGGCGGGGTTATTGTTCTTGTCCACATAAACGCGGAAGATAGAGAAGTCTCCCGTGTGGCGAGGCCACATCCAGTTGTCCGTGTCGGAGCCATACTTACCGATAGCGCTGGGCGGAGCCGCTACAAGCCGTACGTCGGTAAAGACCTTCTTGGTAAAGAGGTAGTAGCGGTTGCCCCCATAGAAAGGCTTTAGCTCGTAACGAATGCCAGGTTGCTTCATGGCCTCCTCGCCAACGATTGCGGGAATCATCTTGGTGAGCGTCGCAATGGAGAAAGCCGCCATCGGGTCCTCCTTGTAGGGAGACTCCTTGAGTAGCTTATTCACCTGGTCGGTCACGTTGGTGATCTTATCGATCGAGATCACCTCCAGTCCAGGACAGGGTAGCTCCTCACGCATCGACTGCGTCCAGATGCCGTCACGCAGGTAGTTGTGCTCTACGGCTGAGTGGCTCTGTATCTGATCGTAGCCACAGTGGTGGTTGGTCAAAACGAGACCTTGGTTCGAGACGAAGACGCCTGAGCAGCCCCCGTCAAACATCACGACCGCCCGCTGCAAGCAGGGCCCATCGGGATTGTATATCTCCTCCACAGGGATCTGTAGTCCCTTAGCTCGGAGTTCGTCAGCTTGGTCAGCCATCTGCTCCAGTAGCCACATACCGCCGTCGGCCAGTGCTACGGCCGAGAGGGTAAGGCTGGTGAGCAGGAGCAGGAGTACTCTTCTTAGGTGAGTTGTCATAGGTAGTTATCTTTATATAGTGTATTACATTGATTCTCTTTAGTAGAGACTGTTGCATAAAGGCGAATCGCTGTGTTGCTTTCGGGATTCGGCTTCGGTC